>JBILSZ010000077.1:0-13265 GCA_044371755.1 Flavobacteriales bacterium
CATAAACTTGTTGAATCGTCTTGGTTATATACTTTTCTCTCTCCTCGCCCTGGTCAGTACACAGGTCCAGTCACAAGTGGAGTTTCAAGCTGCACAGACTAGCGGCTGCGCTCCTTTTGGCGTTGTCATTAATGTAACCGCTCCAACCAGCGGCATTTCGACCTACACTTGGACGATTACGACACCAAGTGGTACTCAACTCACTGCCTCAAATAGTCAGTATGTATCCATTTTTAATAATCCCGGTACCTACGACGTAAGCCTAACGATCAACGGAAATCAAACTACCACACTTTCAGATTACATCACAGTTTATGCTAGACCAGAAGCCACGTTTACAATAGACGACCCCTCCGGTTGCTTCCCTCATTGCGTGAGTTTCACCAACACTTCTACACCTGGAACAGGAGCTATAACACAAATCAACTGGGACTTCGGAAATGGTTCCACGGGAAACGGAGCGAACGCCAACCACTGTTATGCCAACGTCGGCAACTACTCACCAGTACTTAGTATCACTGACGAAAACGGATGTTTCGATACTTTCTTGATGAGTGGTGGTATTTCTGTCAATGCTAATTTTCCGACAGCTGCCTTTTCATCACCATCATTTGCAAGTTGCACGTCACCTGCCACATTTGAATTCACAAATGGTTCCACGGGAAACGGGGCACTCACATCTCAATGGAACTTCGGAAATGGCCAGGAATCGACAGCAACCGGAACAGCCACTGTAAACCAGACATATACCGCTATTGGTACATACCCTGTCTGCCTTACGGTTACTGACAATGAAAACTGCGAATCTCAGGTATGTCATGACGTTCAGCTCCTAAGCGCGCCAAATCCGTTGTTTAACGTATCTGCCACTACTATCTGTGCTGGGCAGGGCGTAACATTTACCAATAATACCAATCCTGTACCTTCCAGCTTTGCTTGGGATTTTGATGGCAATGGCGCCATCGATTCTCAATCAGCTAACCCATCGTACATCTACTCTTCTAGCGGAACTTATCAGCCTTCATTAACCGTCTCGTACGGCCCTGGATGTGACGCTACACTCAGCAACAGCGTGACGATTAGCGTTCAAAACTCTCTTACGGCTACTATCGAAGCCACTTCTACCTCAGGCTGTACGGCACCCTTTACTACAACGCTTTCCGCCAATGTCGCGGGATCTGGAACATTCACCTACAACTGGATAATTGGTGGACAGAGTGTTGGAAATACTCAAAGTATTAATCATACCTTCAACAATACTGGCTCATTTGGAGTAGCAGTTCAAATTACATCTTCGACAGGATGCAGTGCCGCGCTTTCACAAAGCAATTTCATCACCGTTCAAACTCCAGCAGTTTCATTCGAAGCTCCTGCCACGCTCTGTTTTGGTGAAGCACTCATACCTGAAAATTTTACCATCTCCGGTGGTGCAAGTATTGAGACATACAGTTGGGATTTTGACAACGATGGAGTAGAGGACTCAAGTGAAGAAAATCCTTCATTCGTATACACCAATCAAGGCTCCTACACACCTTCCGTTACTGTCTCCACAACCAACGGTTGCACCTCAACTTTTACAATTCATGAAGCCATTACAATACAAGCTCCACTCATTCCGACTTTCAACGCTAATGTTACTATCAGTTGCGCCGGACAGGGCATTCAATTCTGTATTCCTGCACTTGACGGTAACCAATACAGTTGGAACTTCCATGACGAAAGTGGGTGGATCACTATGGCCGAAACAGAAACGTGCATAGAACACATCTATGAAGACACTGGGTATTTCGACCTTTCTCTAAGCATAATCAACGGTGCCTGCAATCTCATTGACACACTTCCAAACTACATTTACATAGAACCACCCGTGGCTCTTTTCGAGTTTAACGTCAGCTGTGGTGATATGCTGACTGTAACTGTTGGCGATCAAAGCATCGGCGCTGAGGGACTATCTTGGGATTTTGGAGATGGCACCGCGCCCGTTACTAATGTTACAGAATATACGCACACTTATGCTGATTTCGGAGACTATGAAATCATTCTAACTGCGACCAGCAGCACCATGAGTTGCCCAGATGAAAAAAGCCATACCGTCAATTTAGCTGTTCCTACAAGTGATGTTACATTCAGTGAATACAGTGGATGTGGGCCGTTGCCCGTATTCATCCAATCCACACAGTGGAATAGCCATTGGGATGTGAGTGTCAGCAATGGTTATGAAGTTCAAGTGGACTATCTACTCAATGAAGAACTGTGGCGCACGATCTACACTCATGATGGAGAAGTTGACACCACTTTTGCTCCATACGGAAGTAATTTTTGGCCAGAAATGCGCTTCTGGTTTGAGGGGTGTTATGATTTCACCATAAATGCAGCAAACGCTTATGGTTGTGCTAGTAATGCCTTCTATGACGACGCTGTATGCGTGACCAGTAGCTTTGATTTCGCTTCTTTTACCATTAATTCGGTAGATCCTTGTGAAGATGTATCATTCACTTTATCGCCCAATCCGAGTAATATCGTAAGTGCTAACTGGACATTCAGCGATGGCGGTAGTTCAAACGAAATAGCTCCCACACATTCCTTCCTACCACCTTTTGATTATGATGCTGGAATTACTGCAACTATAGTAGCTACAAACACCCTCGGATGCACGTCTGAGGTCACTCAAACCGTAGCAATAGACTTACCCGCCGTTCCTTCATTTACTGTTCCTTCAGGGCCTTTCTGTCAAAACTCTCCCATATCATTTACTAACACTAGCACTGGTACTTTTATCAGTTCCACGTGGAATTTCGTTGATCCAGGTTCTGGAAGCGAAAACACATCATCGCTCACCGATCCCTCACATTCTTTTTCTGAAAATGGTATTTATCAAGTTTGCTTAACAGTAGAGTCAGCAAACGGATGTCAACGCACCTACTGTATGGACAATGGGGTTGAAATCGCAAATCCTGCGGTTTCATTCAACTATACTTCCAATTTCAACAATTGCCTAATGGGCGTTTCATTCGAAAATACTACACCCGGAAATAACACACAGTTCGTTTGGGATTTCGGGGATAATCAAACCGGTATGGGAGCTAACACTTTTCACACATATCCATTAGGTGTTTACGATGTTTCGCTCACTGTAACCAATGCGCTTGGCTGTTCTGCTACTTTGCTCGTTCCTGATATTTTAAATTTTGGTGACGTAATCGGACCATTTAGCGTAGCGCTTGACGAGACGCCCTGTGCGCCATTTCACGTAGACTTGGCGGCTTACAATATCAGCGATAATTCATTTTCTTATTTCTGGGACTTCAACGATGGCAATGGCGATCCAACTGGTAACACTCAGGTTTCGCACAACTATACACAACCCGGAACTTACTGCCCACAATTGATTATGACAGATCAAAACGGTTGTCAAGTATTCGTTGAGTGCCAAAACCCCATTATCGTTGAAAACCTCACCCTTTCATTTGAGCAACCAGCCGCCATTTGTGCTGGTGAAACCGCGTATATACAAATTGAAAATGCCGATAACTACGCTTGGACTGGAGGTCCTGTCTCCTTTGATGACATCTCTGGTTTATATATGCTCAATCCAAGTGTAACAACCGAATACACCGTGATTGGGACTCTGGATGATTGTTCAACCACAGAGACTATCACCGTAATTGTGAATCCCTTGCCTGTGCTGAGTTTGACTCTTCCCGATTACGTTTGTCATCAATCATCTGGTTTCGAATTAGTCACTGGTCAGCCTACAGGAGGAGAATATTTTGTAGAAAACAATCCTACAACCTTTTTTAATCCGGCTCTTTCGCCGGGAATTAAAACAGTGAGATACGAGTTCACAGACAGCAATGGGTGTAACAACACCATTACACAAGAGGTTCTTATTAGAGCCTTGCCCGAAGTAACACTATCTGAAATTAACCCCGTCTGCGAAGACGCTGGTTCACTATTGTTTTCTGGAGGATTACCACTTGGTGGACACTATGAATTTGATGGTAACGAATTGACTCATTACGACACTTCTGTCGGAGCTGGAAACTACACTGCGACTTATGTTTTCACTGATGAATTTAGCTGCGCTAATCAAGCCTCGACGCCATTGGTGATTCATGAAATGCCGCAGGTACATATCATTCTAGGTGATATCTGTCAAAACGTATCACTCCCAATAGGCAACTTTACAAGCGTAAACGACGGAGCTATTACAAGCTCATTCTGGCAATTCGAAGATGGACCCGTTTCATTTGCATATATTCCTGAGGGAATTTTGTTTGAAGGCCCCGGTGAAAAAACTATTCACGCCACTTTTTCGTCAGAGCATGGATGCTCTAGTGATTATGATACGTTGATTCAGGTATTTCACGTCCCGAACTCTGGTTTTTTACTTGATGATGGCTGTGAAAACACACTGTTGACATTTCAATCCACTTCCACTATTACAGAGGGAGAAATCGTACAGTGGGAGTGGATTTTTCAAGATAATTCATTTATTGTTGACGGCGTCATTGAATATGCCTTCAACGATTGGGGAGTTCTTCCTGCATCACTTGTAGTGACTAGTGATCAGGGTTGCAGCGATACCCTGACCCTGCCCGTTAGCGTGCATCCCTCGCCTCAAATATCGCTCAGCATACCATCGATATGTGCAGGGCAAGTGGCCGATTTCAATCCATCAATTGAGTTGGGAGCGGGCATTATTACCAACTATTCGTGGGATTTTGACGTAGATATTACAGAGCCCAATACACCTAGCGCCGAGCACTTATTTGAAAATGCCGGTGAATACAATATTTCTCTTCAGGCGTCTACGAATCTAGGCTGCACTGGTAGTGCCAACACGATTCTTTATGTTTATCCTAATCCTCAAATTGATTTTGTAGTAGATCGCAACACTTACTGCGAAGGGGAAATGATTCAAACAATTGATCTTTCATCGGTTGATGTACCCAGTACTATCGTTGCTTGGAAGTGGTTTATGGACGATCAGTTGGTAGACGAAACTCAAAATGCAACATTCTTCTTTGATCAGCCTGGTCTATGGGACGTAACACTGCGTGCGATCACCAATCACGGTTGTGCCACGGATAGCACCATTGCTCATTTAGTACAAGTGAATCCAAAGCCCACTGCGGGTTTCAGCGTGCGTGATAACGAAGTGACCATGCTTCAGCCCGTTGTAGTTATTCAAAACGAAGCAAGTCTTGATGTGACCGAGTGGTTGTATGACTTTGGTGATGGCAATCTGAGCAGCTATAGTGATGGTCCGCATGAATATGTAACTTGGGCAGATTACACCATTACACAAATAGTCACCAACACATTTGGATGTTCTGACACTACCTATCGCAACATCAGTGTGAACCCACAATTGTTGTTTTATATTCCAAATGCCTTCACCCCCGATGGTAATGGTAATAATGATGTATTTCGGCCATCATTTTACGGAAGTACCGTGCTACAATATGAGTTTACCATTTTTGATCGTTGGGGCAAAATCGTCTTCACAACGACGGACGCGGAAGGTGGCTGGGATGGCTCAATCAAAGGCGCATTAGCGCAAGACGGCGTTTATAACTGGACCATGAAGTATCGCAGTCCTGACAATCCCGTTCTCGCTATTGAGCAGGGCGGTGTTACGCTTTTGCGATAGCCTTCAAAAGCTCCTTCGTGCGGTGATCTTCGGTATATTGAGCAGAAATTCTATTTCTAACGCGCACCTTTTTTTCTACCGAATGAACATTCGGTATTTGTTGAATGGCGCTCACAAGTAAGTCTACATCTTTTTTCTCAATTATATATCCTTCCTCACCGACGATGGTGGGCATGGCTGCTATTTTAGAAACAACGGGAATACAGCCGCTCAGCATTGCTTCGCACAATGCATTCGGAAATCCCTCTGAAAGCGAGAGTTGGAGATAAATCATGGCTTGGTTGAAGTAAGAGGAAAGAGCCTCGTTTTTTACTTCATTCACAAACTCTACATTTTTCAACGTGTGCTGTACTTCGCCGCCAATGATGATGAATTTGAAATCTGGGAGTTTTTCCGCTGCACTCATCACCATGTCAATTCCTTTGAGAATAAATCTGCGTTGTTCGCCCAATCCACCAGCAACGGTGATGCAAATCTTTTCTCTCACCTTGGAGGTATCCATAGGCCATTGCTCTGCGCGATAGCCGTTGGGAATTTCTATAAATGATGTTTTAAGCTGGGGAATAAAATGCTGAATCCCCTGGTGCATGGGCGCCTCAGACGAATAGTGCTGCGTGGAGTGCATAAGTGAATGGTGCACCGGTAAAATCAAATCGGCATTCGAATAAGAGTAGACGAGCGCTTTTCTCATCCATTTATTTTGAAAACCTCCGTAATGAATATGAGGGAGCGCTACTGCATCATAGCCGCCTACGACGATTATCAATTTTTTTCCAAAAAGCCTTTTGAATAATGCTGGTACAAAGCTGTGATAACCTCCAAATTGACAGACGATGACATGATAATTTCTGGTGAAAAGTAATTTCACAAATTGTTCGAACATCACCAAAGGCAGCATCCACTTGGCCTTTGGGGCAAATATCATTTCCTCCACGTTGTATTCCAACGAAAGGCTTTTCAAATCTTTTATTACAAAAGTTGATCGAGATGGGTATATGTATAATAGCTTTGGTCTCATTAGAACTCGGACAAATTTAGGTGAACAACGCATGAAGCTCAGCAAGCAAGTAATCGATTCGATGATTTTTACAGTCGTGAGTTCGCTGACATTCTTAAGCGCTCTTGTTTTATTACCCTTTTATAGCAATGCTCTCAGCACAGAAGACTTTGGTCGGTTGAATGTTTATATCAGTATTTCTCTTTTATTTCAAGTCATCACGAGTTTGGGTGTGGAGCAATATGTGCCCATTCTGCTTAATGATAAAGGCAAGGATGGGGCGACAAAAAGTCTTTATTACGCCAAGGCATTGGGCCTTCAGTTGGTCATCGGTTTGTCCATTCTCATCCTTTTCTTTTTTGTGGGTAAAGTAGCTTTCGGTGCTGTATTTCCAAGCGCTACGCTTTCTTTCTGGCCATACGGATTTATGAGTATTGTGACTGGTTTCTTGAATGGTTATTACCGCACACAGACCACATATCAGACATATCACCAGGAGCGTGGGCGATTTTATTTTTCGAATATCTTCAATTTCGTTTTCACCGTAGTACTGTCGATCATATTCTTGGAGTTCTTTGGCAATGACGTGATGGGGCCATTGATGGGTCGGTTGATTAGTGGGTTTTTAATTTTCTTTCTAGCTCTTTATTTTCAGTCAAAGCAATCATTGCCCCGCATCGACTTCAAGGGTAGTAAAGAGATTCTTGTCATTAGTTCTACCATGTTTGGATATACGCTTTTGATGTGGCTGCTGAATTATTTCGACCGCTTTATCATTACTAATCATTGCACCATGACAGACGTCGCCATTTATGATTTTGCCACGAAATGCTTGTCTCCGGTGGAGTTTTTAATGATGGGCCTTGGTGGCTTTATTCTTCCAAAGATTTACTCAAGTTGGGCGGGTGATTTCGAGAAACCTTCCATGACTAAGGCGAAAACGCTGCTTCACGCCTATTTGGTGGCCTCTGTTTTTGGTGTCTTGGCCTGCATGATTGGCATTCCTATCATCGCGCCGTGGTTCGTGCGCAACACAGAGCTTTACGCTTCATTCTCCTTGATTGGCATTTTGGGAGTTACATTTTTTTCACGCGCCTTATTTAGCCTTTATATGGGATTGTTGATGCTGCGAAAAGAGCCTGAAAGACTTGTGTTTGCTCTTTTTTACAGCTCCATTCTCCAAGTGTTTTTACTGACGATTTTAGTGCCTCGATGGGGCATTGAGGGCGCAGTATGGGCTGTAATCTTGGGCAAAGGATTTTCGCTGGTGTTTTTAAATTTACAGCTTCGTACTCGAGTGGAGTTGGACGTCAACTATCAAAAGATGATTTTTTATCCTGCGCTAATGGCGGCAGGTTTATTTGCGGCATATGCTGCAGAGGATCGTATTGGGTATTTGGCTGCTACGGCCGCCTCAGCCATTTTAGGGGTCATTCTAACGCTCTTTTTCTTCCGGAGGGATCTCGGGAGGGCAAAGGGGTTGTTGATAGAAAAATAGGGCTACAAAACGTTTATACGCGCGCCCAATTCATCCCGATAATTGCCTCCGACGGGAATTTCTTTATGTAAATCTTGCATCACTACGTTGCCGCCTAGAATTGCCTCTATCTTATCCATATTCACTATGAATGAGCGATGTACGCGCTGGAAAACGCTTGAGGGCATTTTTTTCTCCACATCCTTCATCGTGGCGTGAATGGTGTACTTGTGGTCTTTCGTAATGACTTGTACGTAGTCTTTGAGTGCTTCAACATAATATATATCCGACGAGTTCAGCTTCACAAGGCGTGACTGATGTTTGACGAATAAATGTTCTGCTTCAGATTTGAATAGTGACAACGACTTGAGAAGGTCATTTTCCACTTTTAATTCTTGCTCCTTCTTGTGTTTGTGCAACGCCATTTCGATGGTGGTGTGCAAATCAATTTCTTTGAAGGGCTTGAGTATGTATCCGTGCGGTTCTGTGATCTTGGCCTTGTTTAGCGTAGCTTCGTCTGCATAAGCCGTGAGGAATATCACGGGAATGTTGATGGCCTCTTTGATTTTTGCTGCGGCTTCAATACCTGTCATGTCGCCCTTGAGCATGATGTCCATCAGTGCAATCTCTGGCTTGTGTTCTAGAGCCATTTCGATTGCTTTTAGGCCATTATCTGCTTGTGCTATGACATTGTAACCAAGCTTGGTCAAGCTTCTTTCAATGTCCTTTCTCACGATGCTTTCGTCTTCGACGATGAGTATATTGGTTGCCATCTCGGTGTGGTATTGGAGTGATCTTTAAAGAGGGTGCAATCTTAGTGAACGAATCACAACCTTTTATCAAAAATAATCAAAAAAGACGTTCCTTTCGAAGAGTCTACTTCAATCGTTCCATCTAATTGCTCCGTTAGTGAATAAACTAATTGAACACCAAGCGAATCTGTTTTTTCGAACTTGAAATTTTTAGGCAGACCTACGCCATCATCTGAAATTTGCATGAAGATGCGATTGCTTTTTTCTTTCAGTGAAATAGACAGAGCGCCTTTGGACTTTCCGTGGTACGCGTACTTCAAGGCGTTGCTCACCAACTCATTCACAATGAGTCCGCAAGGGATCGCTTGATCAATGCTCATTTCTACCTCATCTACATCTGCAACGAAATCGACATGACAATTTTGTAAGCGATAACTTTGAATCAAGTTATAGCCCAGGCTTTTGATGTATTCTGAAAAATTGATGCTCGAAAAGTCTGTTGTGCGATAGAGCGTTTCGTGAATGAATGACATGCTCTTGATGCGGTTTTGACTTTCTTTCAAAATTTCGAGCGTGCCTTCGTCGCTCACGTATGACG
Organism: Flavobacteriales bacterium; assembly: GCA_044371755.1. Lineage (GTDB taxonomy): Bacteria > Bacteroidota > Bacteroidia > Flavobacteriales_D > Sanyastnellaceae > JAIXWP01. The sequence goes on from JBILSZ010000077.1 coordinate 9,481, forward strand.
TTTGAAGATTGAGGATACTCGATATTACTTGAAGGTTGTTTTTCACGCGGTGGTGCACCTCTTGTAGCAATACTTCTTTTTCCTTCAGCGAATCTCTGATTTTTCTATCAATTTCTTTTCTTTCTGTGTTGTCATAAAACAAGCAAGACACTTCTTCCAGTTTTTCATCGAGATAAACCGGGTTGAGGAATGCCTGTAGCCATATTACTCGGTTGTCTTTGCTTCGCAATGGAATCTCGAATTGACGAGGCTTTCCTTTGAATGCATCATCAAAAAATGTGAGTTGTCCTTGGTAGAAATCCATCTCAAGATGACGCTCGAAAATCTTTTGAATGTTTGTAGTGATGCGCAAGTCTTCTTTCAACTCAGACTTTGCCCATTTAACGAGGTTATTGTTCAATGACGTGATGCACCGATCTTTATTCACGGTCCAAATCATCATATTCTCTGTACTATTGAAAATAGATTCGAGCTTTGCTTTTTGCTCCAGTGCTTTCCTTTCATTCGCGCGAATCTCGGTGATGTCTCTTGAGACGCCCATAGAACCCACTACCTCACCTTTGTCGTTTACAATCAATGAAGCCGACAAATAGCTGGTAAACACTTTGCCCGCTTTCGTTTTATTCTGTACTTCCCCTGAATACGAGCCTTGCCAGGCGAGTGTGTCCATCACATCAAACAATGATTCTTTATCGGTGTATAACAGATCCAAAGGCTTGCCTAAAACCTCTTCTGCTTCATACCCAAACTGAAGTTGAGAGGCTTTGTTAAACTCTATCAATTTACCGTGTTCATCGCATGCAATGATCATATCCAGCGAACTTTCAATGATGTTTCGGTTGTAGTTTTTTTGTTCTTCTAGTTTGCGCTGCGTGTGTTTGTGTTCCTCAATTTCCTTTTTTAAAACGTTGTTTATTTCTTCAATGATTCGTACACGCATTTGTTCTTGCACAAGCTGCATACGTTCACTGATATTGTTCAATGAAATTTGAATTGACGGTTTGCTTTCGTAGATGGTGAGCGTTGAAAGAATTCCTACATCAACCTCAACTCCTTTTTGATTTTTAATTCTAATTTCTCTATAGTCCAGCTCTTCGCCTTCGCGAACAGCTGCTAAATCTGCCTTGATATCTTGTTTGTAATCGTCAACGATATAGTCTGTAAATAAATCATCATACACATCGTCTTCATCTTCTACGCCGAAAAGTTCGATAGCGCTAGAGTTGACATATTTTATTTTTTCATCTGTCAGAATCAGAACGGCCGTAGGCGAATTTTCAAGTAAGTTTTTGAATCGAACCGCTGTTTGCTCAAGGGTGAATTCGGCTTTCTTCTTTGCGGTAATGTCATGAAGCACCAATACCTTGACCCGCTCACCTTTGTATGTCAATTCTGTTCCTGTAACTTCTAAAAAAATGGGTCGCCCATTTCTGTCGAAAGTTCTGACTTCGCTTTTGTTTGCTGACGAAATCATCAACGAAGATTCTACCCGATCGAGATCTGTATTCGCGATGAAGTCTGTGATTTTTTTTCCTAAAATATCAATGCGCGAAAAATATCCGTACAGTACTGCAAACTGATCATTAACATCAATGATAACGCGGTTGGGATCTACAAAAACCACACTTTCATGTGAAACGTTTGCAAGTGTTTTGAATCGTTCTTCACTTTCTTGAAGAGCGAGTGCTGCTTGTTTTTGTTCGGTAATATCGATGATGGTGCCGCTTATTATTTTACGTCCCTGATTATCTTCTTCCATGAAAGTGTTTTCAAGGCAGGTGATAATCTGACCATCCTTTTTCTTCAGCTGTATTTCGAAATTGACGAGAACAGGATTCTGTTTTATTCTCTCTAAAAATTTATCTCTGTCCTCTTTGGTGGGATAGTGTGAGTATGCACTTTTTGCCAGGAGATCTACTTCATTTTCGTAGCCGAGCATTTGAGCAAATGCCAGATTGCAGCTGATTATTTCTCCTTCGAAATAGGTCTTATAAACTCCAGCAACGTTTTTTTCGAATAGTAATTTATACTGATTGATAATGCTCTTTTCTCGATGTGGAGTCACCCGCATCAAACCAAATTGATTTTTCTTAGCACTGAGAAGCGTTACACTAATGACTTCATTGGGCAAGCAATCGGGTTTAGAATAATACCCGGACGAACTCAAAGCTTGATGAATGTCATTGAGTTTTTCCTGGTTTATTTCGTATTGGATCACTTCTGAAACCAGCTTTCCAACTACGGAAGAATTGACGCGGTAATATTCTAGAAAGAGTTGATTGCATTCTAGTATACGCAATTCATCCAAGCTGATAACAGCAAGGATGTCGTACGGGTGGTTCAATATGTCCGCAAATTGCGGTTGATTCATAGGGTTGTTACTCTTCTATTGGTTCTGGCAATTTAATTTTTTGTCCATTAATTCTCATTGCCAGTCCTGCTTCATACTCAATTTCGAGATCCAAGGTTCCATCTTCGCGATAATATTCCCACTTGCCATTGAGCTCACCGCCTTCATAGCCACCTTTCATTTTGGGTGTTCCATTATCGTACCAGTATTTATGTTTTCCTACAGGCACACCACTTTGAAATTCTCCCTCAAAAGCTTTTTGTCCATTAGCATACTTCCAAATCCACTCGCCATTAAGCTCACCATCCAGGTATTCTCCTTCTTCGGTATGATTGTTTACAAGGCATTTCCATGGACCTGTTTTTAATCCATCCACAAAATCACCTTCACAAATAGTATTTCCTAGGCTATCATATTCTACGGCGTGACCATCTTCTTTTCCCTTTCGATAAAGCTCTTCTCTCCACGTGGAACCATTTGCATACATCCACTTCCAAGCTCCTGACGGTAAATCCTGTTTGTATGCTCCTTTTTGTTCAATTTTTCCTGAAGCAAAAAAGAAGGTCCAGTTGCCGTCTTTTTTTCCATCTATATATGGACCTTCAGCCCTTGTCTTTCCATCAGGAAACAATAATTTCCAATTGCCTTGACGTCTTCCTATGGAGTCTACCATGCCTATGCCAGTGAGCACATCGTTTTCATAGATATAAGCCGACACTTGTTTTCCAGAAACATCGTATTCTCTAAACGTTCCATTTTTCTTACCGCCTGCATAACTGCCTTCCATTTTGATCGATCCATCTTCATAAAACTCTTTACGGATATCGATGATGGAGCTTTGGTCTGAATCGATGACTAGTTCACCCATATCGTATTTTTCCATTTTGATAAGCTTTCCATTCTTATCAAAAAACTTAAATACACCGTTTCTTTTTCCATTGGTCCAATTGCCTTCTTCCTTGATGTTGCCCATTGGATAAAGATCTTTCCATATACCGGTTCTATTGCCTTGAGGGTTATATCGATTAATAATTTCTTCGGCGTATATAAATCCATTTCTATACATCGTGATCGTTATTGTTCGGCCATCTTCAGCGTACTCAAACCCTCGACCCTCCTCCTTGTTATTAGAAAATGGAATTGTTTTCTTCAAGGCACCACTTTCATAGAAGTACTTTGCCTCTCCATTTTTTATGTTATTCACGTTTATGAATTCCTCTACAAGCCTGCCTTTTAGGTCATAAATTTGTTCTGGGCCTGTTTTAAGATTGACTTTGTAAGTAATTACTCTTTCGAGAGTGGAATCTGTACGATAGAATTTCCAGGTAGAATCTAACTCAAAGTTCAAACGGTAGCCTTCCGTTTTGATGCCCCCGTCTTCGTAGTATGTTTTCCAGTAGCCATCCGGCTTTCCATCTTTCATTGTACCTTCGCT
>JBILSZ010000179.1:0-3869 GCA_044371755.1 Flavobacteriales bacterium
AAGAAGATAATAAGATAATAAGTTAATAGGGTAATAGGGTAATAAGATAATAGGGTAATAGGGTAATAGGGTAATAGGGTAATAGGGTAATAAGATAATAGGGTAATAGGGTAATAGGGTAATAGGGGAGCTTTGGGCAGTGTAGGTAATGAAAAATTGTCACTCCGTCACTCCGTCGCTTTGTCGCTCTTCGCTATCTCTTATCCCTCAACGCAGGGAACTTCTCACGGAATGATTTGAGCTCAGAAATGTTGAGGTCCTTTTGGATTACTCCTTCTTCATTTTCCATTAATGAGGCCAATGACTCTCCTTTGAAATCATAGATGCCGCTCGAACCGTTGTGCGTGATGGCGCTACCATCATCGCCGACGCGATTCACGCCGATTACATATGCCTGATTTTCTATCGCACGCGCCATAAGCAGTGTATTCCACGGATGCATCCGCACACTGGGCCAATTGGCCATATATATCAAGAGGTCATACGCATATTCCCCATCAATAATTTCGTTGCGTGCGTGCTCGGGAAAGCGCAGATCATAACAGATCAGTGGTTTTATTTTCCAGCCTTTCCATTCAATGATAATGCTGCCTTGACCTGTGGTATAGTGCTCACTTTCTTGTCCAATGCTGAACAGATAATTTTTATCATAATAAAAATGATGTCCTTCCGGAAAGACGACCAAACATCGGTTGAAGTATTTGCCGCCGTCCTCACATGAGATGGATCCCATCACTACGGCATTAAATTTTTTTGCATGCGTGCGCATCCATTGCAACGTGGGCATTTCATCATGATAGCGTTCTGCGACGCGCTCTGGCGCCATACTAAATCCCGTGGTGAACATCTCAGGTAAAATAATGAGGTCTGCCTGCGAGAATTTTTTCAAAATCGCATTTATTTTACCATAGTTCATCTCTGGATTTTCCCAGGCAATGTCGAATTGAATGGCTGCTACATTTAAATTCTTCATAACTTAAAAATCCATGCGAAGTATTTGAGAGTATAGATTATAACAGTGGTAAAGATCAAACAAAAGGATAAGAATGGCAATTACAAGAGCTGCGGTTCGCTTAGTACCTTCTTTGACGGCTAATGCCATATTAATTGTAAGCAACGCCCCTATAATTGTCTGAAGAATAAGAATGATTAAATAGGTTGGGGAATTGAAGTCAATTGAGATGATAAAAGGAATAACCTTCCAAAGTATGGTTGAAAGTAATATCCAAGATACGAATAGAAGGATCGCATTATCTGCTTTTTTATTGGTTATAGCTTCAGTTTCCATAGGAGCATCCAGCGCATTACTTTTGTATTCTCCATAAGCACTGTCTTCTTCTTCGCTTGGTGCAAGGAGCAACACCAATAGCCAAATACCACCAATAAAGGGAATCAACCCAATTAGGAGCATAAACCCACTTCGACCTGAATCGTGCAGGCGCCTCACCCCTATAGATAGGGATGGAATGATTGAGACCAATGCATATAAGAGATATAATAGGCTTATAGGAGTCCTAAATATTACAAAGTCAATTATGGCAGCCAGTATCGAGAAAAGAACATTGAATATTACGAACATCCAATATTCTTGTCGTGTGGCTCGTCCATTAAAGTCTGCAAAGTTCTTAAAGGCATTTAGGTAGTGTTGCATAAGTTTTTGATTGGAACGAATATAGACAATCTAGTGAATGGGTTATAATATAAATTTGTCTTTATATTGCTTCAACTTCTTTTGACCTACAATCAAACATACTTCATTCAAATCATCATCACTCATAAATTCAAATAGTCGATGATTTCTTAAATACCAATATTTTAAATCTTTCTGCATCTTTATTCTACTTCAAATACCAAGTGAGGTATTATTCTTGCCCTAGCGGGCTGGCGCAATAATAGGGGGTTAGTGGCAAACGAAATGTCGTCTAGTTTACATTTAATATTATATTTATATCAGTCCATTTTAAACCAAAGGTCAAAATATTGCGGAACGCTTTGGGACTTTTCAAAGTCGAACGGTATCATCCTATCAATGTGTAAAATGTAGCAATTGTATCCTGCGGCTTTCATTCTGCGACAAACTCCCAGATAGCTGTTGGGGTTGCGATCACTTTGTGGACCTCGCACCTCGCACCAAATGTTTTCAATCTTACTTTTTTGAAGCATATTCTCAAAACCTTCTACCACAGCTTCTTCATTGCCTTCCACATCAATCTTCAACCAGTCGATTTTATTTAAGTCTTTTAGTACTTCATCACCCGTAGAGACCTTCACCGAAACTTCGCGCGTATATCCGCTTGCTTCACGAGGGAGATTACTCTCCACAAGCGAACTTCCCCCAATGTTTTTGTCCGAAATATGGAAAGTGGTTTCACCAATAATGTTGAACAAAGCATAAGAATGAACCTTTCCAAAATGATTTTCATTTGATTTTAAAAAGGCATAGAGCTCTGGAAAGGGTTCGAATGCAAAAACGGTTGCCCCTTTCTTTTTCGCCAACATACTATAACCACCTAGGTTTGCTCCCACATCAACGAATACATCGTTGGGTTTTAATGAGGACAATAAAAGAACCCCTAAGGCCGATTTTTCAAAGTCCTTTTGAAAATTAGAGGGTGCATAATAGTAGATTTTAGCAACGGGATGATTGCTTAAACTCAGCTTTTGTTGATTTAGTTGAAAGTCTTTAGGTTTTCCTGTAGTGAGCTTGCCCAATGTGCAAATTAAATCATGTTTGCGTCCACTCACATTGACTGTAAATGGCAGCAGAGAGATAAGCCGTGCGTAGAAGGTCATGATTTTATTTGACTTAAAATTTCGGCTGCACGCTCGAGTGTATCATCATCCTTGGCAAAACAAACACGCAGCACTTTTTCATCAAGCTGATTCGGATAAAAAACAGAACAAGGAATGGTGGTCACTTTATACTTCTTTGTCCACTCTATTGCAACTTCGATATCACTTTTGTCTGTGATATTTTTATAATTTAATAATTGAAAATAAGTACCAGCACTTGGTAGAATTTCAAAATTAGAACTTTGTAATAGCGAATTAAATTTATCTCTTTTTTCTTGGTAAAAATTAGGGATGCTTAAGTATTTTTCTTCGTCTTCCAAATATTCAGCGAGCGCGTATTGCACTGGAGTATTGCAACAAAAAACATTGTATTGATGCACTTTTTTAAATTCATGCATCAAATCTGCATCACCAATGATATAACCCATTTTCCAGCCTGTGAGGTGGAAGGTTTTTCCGAAAGAAAAAACTGCTAGTGAGCGATTTCGTAAATCGGGATAACGCAAAACACTCTGATGTTGTCTTTGATCGAATAGAATGTGCTCGTAGACTTCATCAGAGAGTATGATGCAATCTGTATCTTTTGTGATGGAAATTAATTGTTGAATGTCGCTTTCCCCAATAGAAGCGCCGCTAGGATTGTGCGGGTGGTTGAGAATGATCATAGCAGTTCGCTCATTCATTTTTTCCTCCACTTCCTGCCAAGGAATTTGGTAATCGGGATAGCGCAATTCAATCCAAATAGGTTTTGCTCCTATCATCTCAATTGTTGGCGCGTAACAATCGTAGGCCGGCGCGAATAATATGACTTCATCGCCCGGGTGCACAAACGTTTGTATAGCCGTAAATATGGCTTGCGTGGCTCCAGCGGTAATGGTAATTTCTGAAGAAGGATCAAATTCGTGCTGGTATGATTTCTTTATTTTTGAAACCAATGCATTGCGTAATTCAGGAATACCGGGCATGGGAGCATATTGATTTTTACCAGCATCAATATGTTTTTTTACAAGATCACCCCACACACGATCCACTTCAAAAGATGGAAAACCTTGCCCTAGGTTTAATGCTCCGTGTTC
>JBILSZ010000078.1:0-13030 GCA_044371755.1 Flavobacteriales bacterium
ACTGGTACCGATTTGCATACTATGAATACATTTCACTCGACGAATCATTCGAAGAAGAATTATATAGAGCTCAGTCTTTTGTAGATGATGAATCATTAAGCAATGGGATCGTCTACGAAGAGCAAGCGGTTGAGTATTTTGGTTATGGACTCAATCAAATTCAAATGAGAATGTATGTGATCAACACTTCTGAAGAATACTATCGTTTTCACCAATCTCTAGAGAATCAATCCGATGGCAATCCGTTTGCGGAGCCGGCATTGATTTATTCCAATTTTGAAAACGGATTAGGGGTATTCGCAGGATATCGTCAAATACGCGTGATATACTAACGAATTAATAGGACATGACCTTTCATTACCTGAGCGTCTAGATTTTCAGCAGTGTAGCGAATGATATAATTGTAAATCCCATTTCGGGCATAGTAATCTCCACCAACTACCGCACCAGTCCATACTTCATCTGGGTCTGTTGAGGTGAAGACGACATTTCCCCAGCGATCAAATATTTTAATATCGTAAGTGTCGAGGTTGATGGCCTCCACCTTCCAAACGTCGTTGGTGCCGTCAGCATCTGGTGTAAAAGTATTTGGGATAAAAATATAGTAGTTACATTCTATAAAACTTACTTCCACAGTATCACTAATACTGCCGCAGTCATTGGTGGCTGTGACACTGTATTCTCCGGGTTCTGATACCGTCAACGTTGAAGAGGTAGCTCCTGTATTCCAAATAAAATCATAGGTATCCAATGCCAATGAGCCGATGCGAACAACCTCGTTAAGGCAGCCTTGCAGATTATCTCCCAATTCAATTTCTGGCAGCGAGATAGTGAGCACTTCTACCGTTTCAATTGCGGTACAATTATTTTCTGTTACCTGCATGCTGTATTCTCCGGCTTGGTCTACGGTTATGCTTTGACCCGTGACTCCTGTGCTCCAAAGTCCAGCAATATTGGCAGTGAGCTCAATGCTTTCACCCTCACAAATCTCTGCAGATTCGGGAAGATCGATGAAGGGATAGGCGTTAAATATGACGACTATCTCGTCGCTTGCTGTGCAGCCTTGGAGTTGAGCGGAAGCACTATAGGTGCCGCTGGTAGTGACTTCTATTTCTATGTCTGTCACGCCTGTAGACCACAGTACGGGTGCCGAAGCGCTCAATGTGATCACATTACCCTCGCAAGCGTTGACATCTGCGCCGAGAGCAATAGAAGGAACGTCAATTTCATTAACAACAAAATCCACAGATACGCTACAATCACTGGTGGTAACTGTCACACTATAGTCGCCCTCACCGAATGTTTGTTCGGTTGCATCGCTTCCATTGGACCAGAGAATAGCATCGTAATTATTACCTAAATCAATTGATACTTGTTCATCTGGACATACTTCGAAAGGAGAGTCCAGCGTAAGCTCAGGTAGGGGAGTTATTGTAACAACTACAATATCGTTTGCCGAACAGCCTGCGGCATTTTCAGCAGTGAGTGTATATGAGCCTGAAGCGTTGATCTGCGGTGTGAGCGTATTGTTACCAGAAACGATGTTGCCATCATTGGTAGTCCAAAGCACAGTGGTGCTGCCGCTCACCACGGGACTTACTGCGACGTTTTCTCCTTCACAAAAAATAGCATCGGCTCCGGCATCGACCAAGGGTGCGGGTTCTACGATGATTTCAAATTCTCTCGTAAATACATTATTACAGAGATCTGTATACTCTACCGTATAGGTGGTGGTTTGGCTGGGAGTGACGGTAGGAGTTTGTGAGGTCACATCATCTATGGCGATGTTCGGCGACCAATTGAAAGTAAAATTCGAATCACCACCAGCCGAAAGCTGCACGGAGCCACCTTCGCAGATGGTAATGGTTTCATTAGAAGGAAGAATGTTTGTGTTTAGACAAACGCTCTGAAGATTATTGAAACCACCCGTCGAACCCGTAAATCCAAAATATACAAGAGGCGAGTTGGTGAAAATTTCATTTTGAAGATTGATAATACGATTGAGGCGTTGCTGGCAATCGAAGAAAAGCGTCATGCTATTGATACTCGGATCCCAAACAAGGCGCACCACGTGTTGCTGGTTATCCTCAATATTGGTGGAGGTAGTTGATGCTTGTACTGGACCCGCGAGATTGTTCGCGCTTATATGATTGACATCTCCATTTTTCAAAAAAGCTACATGATCAAAAAGGGGATCATTCATGTTTTGACCTGTGAAAGGGTCAGCGTTGTTGCTATATGTATCGAACTCGACGCCAAAAGAAGGATTGAAGCCTTGATAGCCCATACCCGAACCGTTGATTCCAATCGCATTTACGCCTTGTTGCTGCAACACAAATACCATCCCATCTGCGCCATTGGCATCATTCGCTCCAAAATTCATGAAAAACTGAATGTCAAATGGTTCATTTAGATTCAGTTGTTCAGTGTACCACAAAGTGCCGTTTTGAAAGTTGATAGCTGGAGTTACTGTATAGCATCCATTACCCTGATTCACAGCGTTGCCATTGACGATGTATGTCTGAGCAAGCGCAATCTTGGATATAGTGAGGAGCAAAAAGAGGTTGGCTATACAGGCTACTAAACGCATGAAATGATTAAAGTGCAAATATGACACTTTTTATTCAATGTTGGTTGCAATCTTCGGTGCATGAAGCGATTAGGTCAGAGCCTTGACTACTATTATATTTGGAAAAAAAAATCGAGAAAAGTATAAAAAGATTGATATGAAGAATGTTAGATTGTTTTTTACGCTATTACTTATTGTATTTTTTACAATAAGTAATGTTCAAGGTCAAGAAATAAATATTAAAAAGAAAAAGTCAAAGAAGGGGGCTAAAGAGGTTGCGGAACCCAAAAAAGAGGACAAATATGGGGATTTGATAAAAAAGTGTGTCAAGTATGATGGGTTGTTTACCTTATACAGAGACACTGTAACAGGTAAGACCTACCTCAATATCAAAGAGGAGCAATTAAACAAAGAGTACATTTATTTCAACCATATTGAAAATGCACCGCCCCGCACGGGTTATTTCCGCGGTTCATTTGGCGGTTCGAAAATCATTCGTTTCAACAAGAACTTTGAGCGAATGGAAATTCTTCAAGAGAATACTGATTTCTTTTTTGATCCAGAGAATGCCATTAGTAAATCAGCTAAGGCAAATATCAATACTCCTATTCTTGCCAGTGAAAAGATTGAGGTGATTTCGAATGACAAAAAGAATTTTCTGGTAGATGGCGATGCTATTTTTTTATCAGAAAAATTTCAGATTGTAAAATTCCCAAGCCCTCCTGGATCGCCATCTGTGCTTGGAGGATTGAGTGCTTCGAAAACAAAAGTAGAAAAGATCAACAACTACGAGAAGAACACTGAGTTGCTGGTTTCTTATGTATATGAAAACTCTTCACCATCGATGTTTGCTGATGCGTTGACCGATCCACGCAATATCACCATTACCTATCAGCACAGCATTCTTGAAGTGCCTCAGAATGATTATAAGCCACGCAAAGACGATTCGCGTGTGGGCTATTTTTCGACGCAAGTGACAGATATGACCAGCTACGAAGCCGCGCCATACAAGGATATGATTCATCGCTGGAATTTAGTGAAGAAAGATCCTAAGGCTTTGGTATCTGAACCTGTGGAGCCTATTACTTATTGGATTGAGAATACCACTCCAATGGAGATGCGCTCGTTAATCAAGGAGGCGTGCGAGCGTTGGAATGACGCATTTGAAATTGCAGGTTTTAAAAATGCAGTAGTATGTAAAATTCAACCAGACACGGCTTCATGGGATGCTGGAGATATTCGATACAATGTGATTCGTTGGACCAGCAGTGCAGAGCCGCCCTTCGGAGGCTACGGCCCTAGTTTTGTGAATCCTCGAACAGGAGAAATCCTCGGCGCCGATATCATGCTCGAATGGGTTGCCATCAGCAATCGTTTGAAATTCGATAAGGCATTTGAAACAAATGGTCTTCTTACAGACGAGAAATTGGATTTCATGAAAAATAATCACATGAGAAATCCCATGTTCTGCATGGCAGGTGAGCTTTCAGCAATGCAAGGTGCTTTTGGTCACGTGCTCGCAGATGCTATGTCGGTGGGCGATGCCATGAAGGAAGATATCACTAAGCAGATGTTGTATCGATTAGTATTACATGAAGTAGGACATACGCTAGGACTGACGCACAACATGCGAGGTTCGACGATGCAAAGCATTGCTGAAATAAAAAATCCGCAAGTAGTGGAGAAAGAAGGTCTTTGCAGCAGTGTGATGGAATATCCTGCCTTCAATTATCAAAAAAATCCAAAGGAACAGACCTTGTATTGCGATGTGAAAGTGGGACCATACGACAAGTGGGTCATTGAGTACGGCTACAGTCCTGAAGCAGCTGATGACATTACAGAGCAAATTCGTTTGAGAAAAATTACAGATAGAAGTGTAAGTCCTGATCTCGCATATGGCAATGATGCGGATGATATGCGTTCGAGCGGCAAGGGCATTGACCCAGACGTGAATATTTATGACCTCAGCAACGATCCCGTGGCTTATGCTATCGAGCGCTGCGAATTGGTAAACTCAATATTGCCAACTTTAAAGGATAAGTACACGAACACCAACGAGAGCTACGAGGAATTACTCGAAGCGTATATGGTGGTAACGGGCGAATATGGCAATCAGATTCGTGTGATGACGCGTCAGATTGGAGGTGTGCATTATGATCGCAGTTTCTTTGGACAAGCCACAGAAAAACTTCCTTTAAATCCTGTATCAGAAGAAAAACAGCGCGCTGCAATGACCGCGTTGAAAAAATACGCTTTCGCGCCTGATGCTTTTAAAGGCAATGAAACCATCTATAATTATTTACTTGCACAACGTCGTGGCTTTTCACATTTTGCAGAAAGCGATGATCCCAAAATTCACATGCGTGTAGGAATGATGCAGTCTGAATGTCTCAATCAATTGATGCACCCTGCTGTGGCTCGTCGTATCATTGATAGCCAACTTTACGGCAACACCTACACATTAGATGAGTTTTTTATAGAGCTTACAAATTCAATTTTTGAGGCAGATTTAAAATCGCAGGTGAATAGCTTCAGACAATTCCTTCAGATCATGTATGTAAAAAGATTGATAGAAAATCTGGATGCGAAAAGCTCGCAACCAACAGCGGCGCGCAGCATGACCTTGAGCGAGTTGAAACGCATTGATCAGTCTATGGCTACCGCCGCATCACCCGATGCATTGACCAAGGCACATCGCGACCATATTCGTCAGCTTATCAAGGATGCGCTCACAAGATAATTTTGTGAAAGACCTGATTTAGTATATTCGACTCATGAAACCATCTACCGGAAGAGCCATCGTTCTAGGCATTGCTGTCTCAGCATGCTGTGTTTTGTATCTTCAAATGAAGCCACACGAAGAGAAGAAGAATCTCTATTTTCATCATGGACAAATGCGAGGCAACGGTCTGGACTCCTTGTATGAAGGGGAAAATGCGATGTTTGCATCGGCCGGTAAATGTGACCATTGCCACGGTACAGATCCCAATGGCCTCGCGAGTGTTGACTTCTTTGGAAATGATGTGAATGTAGTGGATGATTGGAGCAGCTCGATGATGGCACTATCTGCTCGCGATCCATACTGGCGCGCCAAGGTGAGTCATGAGGTAGCAGTAAATCCTGGCCACCAGCAAGAACTCGAAAATCTTTGTACGAAGTGCCACGCTCCAATGGGCAATTATGCATCGCAGTCGCAGGGTTTTGATCATTATAGCATCGAACAAATGGTAGAAGATCCCGTGGCTTTGGATGGAGTTTCTTGTTTGGCGTGTCACCGCCAAACACCCCAACCACAGGAGGCTTTGCATACAGGACAGTTGTTTTTTGATCCTTTAAAAATTGCCTACGGTCCTTACACCAGTCCCTTGGTAACACCAATGGCTTTGAGCAGCAATTATATTCCTGAGTACGGCGCACATATCGTGCAAAGCGAACTTTGCGCGGGGTGTCACTCGTTGATCACTCAGTCTGTAGACTTGGAAGGTAATTCCACGGGAACAGAGTTTGTAGAGCAAGCCACTTGGCACGAATGGCTCAACTCAGCATATCCGATGGAGGGCGTGAGTTGTCAATCTTGCCATTTGCCTCGACTTCCAAAACAGTCTGTGATTCTTGCTGCCGGTTACAACACGCCTCCTCGCGAACCTTATGGACTGCACGAAATGGTAGGAGGGAATGTTTTGATGTTGGCTTTGATGAAGGAAAACAAAACCTCACTCGGCATTGCCGCCACCGAAGCGGCGTTTGATGAGACCATCGCGAAGACCGTGGATATGCTCCAAAACAAAAGCATCACCACACAGATCACGCAAGAATATCGCAATGCAGATACACTAGCATTCAATTTAAAAATCACCAATCTCGGTGGACATAAGATGCCCAGCGGTTATCCTGCACGTCGCATGAGTGTATTCGTTACTGTTCGAAACGATCTCGATGAGGTCATCTTCCAGAGTGGCGGATTCAATGAAGACTTTAGCATCATGGGTGAAAACAATGATTGGGAACCGCATTATCAATTTATCAGAAGTGAGGATCAAGTGCAGATTTATGAAATGGTGATGGGTGATGTAAATGGAGATCGCACCACTGTTCTTGAACGAGGATACACTCATTTAAAGGACAATCGTCTTGTACCGCGCGGGTTCTCAACACAGCACGTGCAATACGATACCACCGCAGTGGTGCTCGGGATGCAGGACGTGGACTTTATCATGGAACCAGGACCCAACAGTGGCAGCGATCGTATTCATTATCGCGTGCCGCTTCAAGGCGAAACTTCTCCTTTGAATGTTGAAGTAAAGGTTTATTATCAAAGCGTGCCACCCAACTGGGTGACCGATATGTTTACTTATGATACCGATCCAATCAATGCATTTGAAGACATGTATGCGCAGGCGGACAAGAGTCCTGTGCTCATGAAGAGCCTTGCCTTCGAGTTGGATGAATATGTAGGTATTGGTGAAAAAGAACGCAGTCTTGTGCAGATGCGTTATGTGCCATTGCAACAGCAGTTATCTGTGAAGTCGCAGATTGGAGGAGAAGTGCGCGTGTTTGATCATAAAGGAGCTTTGGTATTTTCACAAAAAGTATCAGGCGGCCAGCAATGGCTGCCGATGGAGTTGAAAGCTTCTACGTATATGGCTGTATTGAATGGTGAGGTTTACCGCTTTGTGGTGCACCGATAAGAAAGAAAAAAAGAAATCATTCACCTATAAGCCGAGTTCTGTCTGCATTGCTGCAGCTTCATCATTTATCTATGCGACCTACCCTCCGGATCGGACGAGCAGCCCTACCCGAACGTTCATTCGGGCCGGTATACATGGTCTTACAGCCCTCAAGGTTTACTAACGCGCGTGATTGCTCACACACGTAGTGAGCTCTTACCTCACTTTTTCACCCTTACCTCATCTTGCGATGCGGCGGTTTCCTTTTCTGTAGCACTTTCTGTCATGCCGCTTTCACAAACGGCACGCCCCCACTTTTAACAGGGTGAGGCGCTCTGCGCTGCCCGGACTTTCCTCCCTTTTTTCAAAGAGCGATGAAGCAGTGAATGATTTCGATGCAAATATAACTCGTGAATAACTCTGTTGATATGTACGAATTGATGATTGGTTAATATCATGTTGAGAAACTTACTTTTGAATGGCAGAAATCGTAAACCTAATATTGAAGACATGCTAACGATTTTTGGAAGAAAGAAATTAACTCCCGAAAGAGCAGCACATATATTCACGCACACGATCATTGAGACCGTTGAGAACGGTTTTCCTGAGGTGGCGGGATTTATCAACGACAGTCCTGAGTTCGTTACATCGCCCAAAGTGAGTAGCGAGGACATCGGTCGTTTCTTGCTAATTGTTGCGGCAGGCAACTTTAGCTACATTCCACAACATTTCACAGAAGGTCAAGATAAAGAGATCATCGAGCAGTGCATTTTGAAGTTTGCACCTGTATTTGACATGACACCAGGCGAATTTACTGTCGTGGTGCGCGAATACCAAGGCTTTATGAATCGCGTCAATGCACCTTCAAAAAACACCCTCTACGCCATGAGCAAGGCTGTATTTTACAAATACAATCTCATGGATTTCCAGGATGAATATTTCAGAGGAATGAAAACGCACAATCCTATCTTCTGTAAGAACTTGGATGAAATCATGCGCAACTTCCTATGGGACTGGGAAGCGTTCAACGAAAAATACAAAGTGATTAGTCAAGGGGCATTTTAAAAATGTCGAAGGTCACGAAAGTAATAACATACAGCGACAAAATCTGGGACGCAATAGTGGGTTATATGCCCACTTTGCTATCGTCCTTAATCGTACTCTTTGTTGGATTTTATTTAATCAAATTACTCTCTCGCTTGGTCAATAAGGCGATGGAGCAACGTGAATTCGATATTTCTCTAAAAGGTTTTATCCGAAGCCTCATTAACATCGCTCTTAAAATCATTCTTCTCGTCACCGTGGCGGGGATGTTGGGCATTCACACCACTTCATTTGTAGCGATCCTCGGTGCTGCTGGTTTGGCCATCGGTCTGGCATTACAAGGTTCACTTTCCAACTTTGCGGGTGGTGTTTTGATTTTATTCTTTAAACCTTACAAAGTAGGAGATGTGATTGAAGCGGGCGGTGCGACAGGCAAAGTGGTGGAGATTCAAATTTTCAATACGATCCTCAAAACCATCGACCATCGCACCATCATTCTGCCAAACGGTGCGGTTTCAAATAATACGATTATCAATCACACAAAGCTCGGTACATCGCGCACTACGCTCGATTTATTCTTTGATGTAAAATCAGATATTGAAAAAATAAAGGCTCTAATTGTTGAGATCGTACGCAACACCGAAGGTGTAGAGAAGGATCAAAATGTTTCATGTTATTGTATGAAATTGGGCATCGGATTCATTCACGTAGCTTGTTTTTATTATACTAATAATGAAAATGGTTTTGACGTGAAAGATGCCATTCTAAGACGTCTGATCAAGGAATTTGAAAAGAACGGAATCGAGTTGCTCACTGATTTCCCTGATCGTGAGCCCAATCCAGCGGTTTAATTCTTCAAAATCGCTTTGCGCAATTCTTCTAATTGCAACTTGTAGAAATTATCTTCAACTGCATTTCGAATGTGCTGTTTTTCTTTTTGTGAAAGGTGCCAACTTAGCGAAACCTGCGACTCCGCCTTTTGCGCCAACTCGAAGGATACAAGTCTAATCGTGTGGCCATAACCTGCACGCAGGTATTCTAGAATTTGGTCGTTGTTGTAGTCTTGCCCTTTGGTCATGTTGCCGTAGATACTGCCGATAGGCGCCATCACCTTGCCAAAGAGCGAAGATTCTTTTTCACCCAAATCCAAATATTTTGGAAGATCGCGCACTTGGACAATCACTACTTCCGAAGTATTTTTTCTAATCCACTCATTGAAAGTATGTAAAAACTGTGCAGTAGTTTTCATACCAAAGTTATCGCGAACACCAGCGTCCATTAGTTCTATAGATGGCGTTGTTGGCAAGGTAGTCATCGGGAAGATGTAAGGGAAGGTGGCATTCATGCGTAGCGCTGTGACCCATTTCAAATTGTAAGGGTCATGGGCCTTCATAAAGCGTGTGAATTCTATGTCTTCCGGCAGACTATAGTTGCTGGCTTGGTGAGTGAGGTAGCTGACAGGCTGTGCGGAAATGAGCATACGGCGGCCATCGTTGACGATGGTAGGGGAGAGCACCATCATTGGAATGGTGGCGTTTTGTTCTGGAAGTGTATAATCTTCGAGGCGCTTGTCCAGAAGAAACTGCGTGTTCAGATTGAACTGCCGCTCAAACGCCGTGGCGCGGTCTTCGGTGTATTCAAATTCACCATCACGAATACTTTGAAATTTAAAAAACCAATCGTTGGTGGCCAAACTCAGAATGACAGGATTCAATAAATCGAGGGCCATGCGCTCGGCATAGGTGGTATCGTTGATGTTACATCTACCTTTTGATGAGAGCAACATCATCTCGCGCAAAGTGGCGGCGCCAAACATTCCACCTGAGGCTCCCGTGAAAAGTACAGTATGATCTAGTAATTTTTGGTCGCATACTTCATTGGCACGCATCAAACTGCGCATCGTCCAGAAGGCGCTTCGCGAGCCACCTCCGCTGCAATCAATAATCACCATCGCAGGTTTTTTTTCACCCGTTTTCAACTTCCATTGTTCCAATATCCCGATGGTATTTTTAATATCATCGATGATCGTATCGCGATTGATGCGCAAGTACTGCGGTTGATAAGCAGTTTTTTCTATCTCATAATTCAAGCCGATGGCGCGGCTTTCAGAAGATATCCATTTGAATTCTTTGTAAAAGAAATTGAGACTCACCAGCAAAAGGATAAACAGCGTAAGTGTCCAACCTTTGATCCACGAGTGCAGAGCACTGAGCAACATCAGCATCATTGTGAAAAACAATAAAACGCTGGCTGCCGCGGGGATGATGAATAGTTCATTAAAACGAAGGTTGCCAATGATCAGAAAGGATATGACGAGTACCAGCTCGAAGCGCGCGGCATTGATATGATTTTGAGAAAAAACTTTTTCCAAGACGTCTTTATCATAATGCTGGCTCTCTCTAGCACGCGATACCTGATGAATGTTAGACATATATGTCTCCACGTGCCACTTGGCAGCCTCGCGGCGAAAGCGCAACCAACGCATCTTATGATGCAATGGTGCAGATACGGGAGCTTTTTCACTTTCTACAAAACGACGACCCGTACCGAATGCTTTCGCATCTTTATTGGTAATCATGAAGTAGAAATAACTCATCAATTGAAAAGTGATGATGCCCGCGATAAAGCCCAAGAGATTTTGAATGATTTTACCAACTGAAAAATATTCACTTTCGTACTGGAAGTCCGCACTGCAAAAGCAATACACGAGTACGAAAATGCTTGGGATAAAGAAATTATTTAAAGAGAATTTATGAAATGGACGACTCAGCGTGGCTATGAACGGAAAGCGATATCCGTGCATGATGTAGGTGTACAAATTAAATCCCGTGATAAAACCACCTGTGGCAAAACCTACGATGGCGAAGGAGAGGAAGTTTATTTTGCCTTGATATTCGGGAACAAGAAACTGTTGAGGCACGCCGAATCTAGGAGCAAAAGCCCCGAGGGCGAAACCAAACAACAATACCCAAAGAAGTAACAGAAAGTGGTTCTTTTTGATGTGAAGCACTGATAGCTGGAAGGGAAAGAAATACCTGAAATTCTTCCAAGAGCGTTTATGTGGTGCTTTGTCTCGAACCATACCGCAAGCAAGATAGTTAATGTTGGAACGAAAAGAAGCAAATAAATGTTGCTTACAGCAGTATATTTGCGCCCCCCATGGCAGTAGAGATTAAAAATAGAAAAGCCGCCTTTCGTTATTTTTTGTTAGACGAATTTGTTGCAGGACTTTCACTTACCGGTTCGGAGATCAAGTCGATCAGAGCGGGTAAGGCGAATATTGCCGAGTCGTATTGTAAAATGCGAAATGGGGAATTATTTGTGATCAACATGAACATCTCGCCTTACGCGAATGCGGGATACGCCCAACACAAAGATCGACGCGAACGCAAGCTTTTGTTGACCAAAACAGAGTTGAATAAAATCAATCGCAAACTGAAAGATACCGGTGTCACGGTCGTTCCAATTCTTGTTTTTATTAGTGAAAAAGGTTGGGCGAAGATGAAAATCTCGTTGGCCAAAGGAAAGAACCACGGTGACAAGCGCGCTGATGTGAAGGAAAAAGACCTCCGTCGCGAAGCCGATCGCAGTTTGAAATAATCTACTACCATGACAATATGCGTTTATTGTGCCTCGAGCAATGCTGTGCATGAAGACTACTTTCAGGATACGGCCGCGTTTGCAAAGGAACTTTGTGAAAAGAATATTGCAGTGGTCTATGGCGGCGGCGGCAGCGGACTAATGGGGCATTTGGCCACCACAATGATTGCCAATGGAGGCCGCGTGAAGGGCATCATGCCTCATTTTATGAAAGAGATAGAGTGGGCGCACAAACAAGTGACCGAATGGAAATTTGTTGGCGACATGCACGAGCGGAAACGTTCATTTCTCGAACACGCGGACGCAGTGGTAGCGCTCCCCGGCGGCGTAGGTACATTCGAAGAATTGCTTGAAGTGATTACTTGGAAAAAATTGGGGTTGTTTACCAAGCCTATTGTTATTTTAAATACGAGAGGCTATTACAATCCTTTATTGGAAATGTTGGACAAGTGCATCACTGAAGGCTTCATGAGTCCTGTCCACGGCACCATGTACGAAGTCGCCTCCACGGCCGCCGACATTCTCCCCGCCATCTCCCACAGCCACCCCTGGAGTGCGGATGCCATCAAATTCGCGAAGGGATAGCGCAGAGCGACAAAGCGACGGAGCGACTGAGCGACTGAGCGACGGCTGATTAGCAATGACTAATTTGCAATGACCAATTCGCAATAACTAATTCGCAATAACTAATTCGCAATAACTAATTCGCAATGACTAATTTGCAATGACCAATTCGCAATGACCAATTCGCAATTCGTAAATACTAGCCTATTATCCTACTATCCTACTATCCTACTATCTTATTACCTTATTATCCTATTATCTTCTTACCGCCTCTCTCCCCGCATTGATAAGCAGGTCTTTTTCTTCTTGCGAGAGCTTTTTGACTTTTGGGCCGATCTTGGCGTCGGAGATGCTGACGGTGCGCTCCCAGTCTTTCTCGGTGAGCATGTAGCGATTCATCGTTTCTTTAATGACATAATAAAATGCAACACTGAAATCCCCAATGTCTTCGATGGGGATGTCCACCAATTCACGCGTAGTGAGGTCGTTGGCGATCTGCTCGTCTTGATCGATACGAAAGCCTATGGTGCGGTCGTTGGAGAAGGGAGGCTGATCAAAAATGTAGATTGGGAAATTGGAAACAAAA
>JBILSZ010000146.1:0-5364 GCA_044371755.1 Flavobacteriales bacterium
TTTGCAACAAGCACAAGTACTACCGGTAACGGCATTCTCGACAAACCTTTGTGGTTATACTTCCTTCTCTTGCGTGCCTCAACCTGGCAGTAGTATTGAGCTCGACCCATTGCGTGAGGTATTGATGAATCGCGTGCATTACCGAAACTTCGGAACTCACGAATCAATCGTATGTTGCCACGTAGTAGATGTAGATGGCAATGACCGCCACGGTATTCGTTGGTATGAGTTGCGCAGAACAGGCGGTAACTGGTCGATCTACCAACAAGGAACTTATAGCCCTGATGCGGTGAATCGTTGGATGCCTTCGATATGTATTAGCGCTTCTGGAAACATAGGTTTGGCTTACAACGTTTCGAGCGGTACAATCTATCCTGGTTTGCGCTACACTGGTCGCAAGTCATGCGATCCATTGGGAACGATGACAGAGCCAGAGACCGTTATCATTGCCGGCTCCGCTTCTAACGGTTCTAATCGTTATGGCGATTACAACTCAATGGGCTTAGATCCAGAGGATGGCGAGACGTTCTGGTTTACTGGAAAATATAATGTGAACTCTGGATGGAGCACGCGCATTGCGGCTTTCAATATTGATCCTTGCAATGCGTCAGTTCAGTTTTCTTCATCCACTTCTAGCACATCTGAGGCAAGTGCCGCCATTGACGGGACTTGTGGAGATTATGCTGTATTAAATATTCCTGTTCAAATAGGTGGAGCGCCTTCGGCAGATGCAACGGTGCAAATCACTGTGAATGGCGGCACTGCAACGGAAGGAGTGGATTATAACTTGATTACTGAAAGTGTCACGCTTGGTGAGGGTGCATTGAATGGAAGCATCGTCATTCATGTATTGAATGATGCATTGGTTGAAGGCAATGAGACCATTGTGTTGGGGTATACCTTGAATGCGAATGGTGGTAATGCTATCGAGGGCGCGATCAATCAAACGATGACAGTCACCATTAATGATGATGATGTGGCGCCAACTGCTGCTACGAATAGTGCTTTACTTTATTCTCAAAATTTCCAAGCAGGCTTTGGAGATTTTACAACTACCAATCCTAGCGGAAATACAGCTTGGCAGGTTGGTAATGCGGCAGCGGCTTCTACAACTGCATACACAGTGCCCAATACTAACAATACGCAGTTTGCGTGGATCAATGATGATGCTTGCAATTGCAATCAGAACAATGTGTCATTACTTTTTCCAATTCTAGATTTTTCCAATGTTGAATCGGGCACACTCACCTTTGATAGCTATTTCGAAGGCAATACCTATCAGGGAAATTTGGAAACAGCCATTCTTCGCGTTTCCATTAATAACGGTCCTTTCGCTACTATGGGTTCATTGGTGGCGAGTGAGACAGGTTGGGTAGAGCAGAGCTTCAATGTAACGCCCTATGCAGGTCTACCTTCTGTTCGCTTTTCGATTGTGTACTCAGATGGCACCGGATGGCTCTATGGATGTGCGATTGATAATGTAGAAATTAATGTGCAAACAAGCATTGGGGTTCAAACAGCAATCAACACAGCAACAGAAACCGAATCTTCGTTCGGTTCTTTGGGAGCTTATCATTTTTATGATAATACAAATGGTGATGTGATGGCTACAATACAAAACCAAACTGCAGAAGCCAATTCATGCGTATCAGTGAGCGTGGATCGCTCAGGAGAAAATCCTGGAGCGGAATTATTCTTCACTAATGATATTGCAGATTATGTTTCGAGTAAAACATATCGCGTGGAGAGCACAGGCAATTTTGATGGAGAATATTTGATGACATTGTATTATGAAGAAGCGGAAGTGGCCGCATGGGAAGCCGCTACTGGCAATAGTCGCGATGATATTCAAATGATTCGCGTGAGTGATGCTCCTTCTATCAGCACAATCACTCCTCTCAATTACACCACCTACGATATCACTTCAGCTCCTGTGACCATTGGTGCATTCAATGGAGAAGTAACATTCACAGCGGGATTCAGCGGAAGCTTTGGAGCGTTTGCGATGGGAATTATTCCTGAAGAATTAGTGGCACCTCAAGCGAGTTTTGATTGGAATGAAAGTGAAATTTGTCAAGGCGAGACCATCAGCTTTACGGACTTGTCCGTTGGAAGCCCTACAACTTGGATATGGAGTTTTGGAGATGGTGAGCAAAGCAACGAACAAAATCCAACGCATACATACACCGAAAGTGGCGAGTATAGTGTGAGTCTTACCGTTACCAACAGCGTTGGATTTAATACCACCATTCAATCAGATATCATCGTGGTGAATGCCAATCCGCAGCCAGTGCTTTCAGTGCCATTTGCATTCGAGAGCGCGCTTGGTTCAAATACGGTATGTTTGAATTTTACTCCAGATCAGTTGGAAGCGACTCCTACAGGAGGCGTATTTGCTGGTGAAGGTGTGACGGGCAATACACTTGATGTGAGCAGTTTTGCGGCAGAAGACGTGATTGCGCTGACCTATACATACACCGATGCAAATGGATGCACGGGTACGGATATCATCGAAATAGTGTTGGACCTCTGTGCGAGTGTGGATGCGATACAATTAACGGAAGTAAATATTTACCCCAACCCAAGTGCTGGCATCTTTGAGGTGAGAGGTTTGGAAGTGGGACAGCCGCTCGTGATTTATGACGAAGCTGGAAGAAAAGTTTACGAAACGAAAGTGGCGCAAAATCAACTTACGTTGGATTTACAGAAATACGCCGCCGGTAATTATTTCTTGCATACTACTGTGGGAGATAAAACAGGCAGTGTGAAGTTGATCATTCATCGATAGAAGCCCATTCGATTACTACGGGAGTAGTATTGGGACAATGAGAGGCCTGTCGTGAAGTTCGGTATTCGATGCGCAATCGGAGGCCATCTTTGCGATAGGCCTCTTCCAATGCTACTGGTTCGAAGAGTTGAATGCCCGCTTCAGATTCCATGCGCAGAATCCATGGGCAGCCTTCTTTTTCGAGGGCGGAAGAAACGGTGACGAGGGAGCCTCGCTTGTTGGTGTCGTCGCTGGTAGTGGCGTTTGACGGGGATTTGCAGGCGACGGAGAATGTTAAAAGAAATAAAGTGGCGAGGTGTTTCATAGCTGCAAGATAATAAGATGTATCTTTGCATCAGAATTTAAGGGCCCGACCTTGGATTTGACAGCGAGAAGAATAGCTGTGTAAGCATGCAGAGCATTTTGTGTTTTGGCTCTTAAATATCAAGGCACAAGTCAGAAATGACAACAACTCTTACGCGCTCGCAGCCTAATCACCGATTGTGATTACGCCTAATCCCAGCACATGATGTTGGGACGAGTAAGTCCCGCCTTCGGACAGTAGTTCCCGGTTTGTAGGCAATGGGGCTTCATTAAAGGGGAAATCGCCAAGGACGAAGCTTGTGGTCTGCGGTTAAACACTACAAGCTAAGGGATGTGCTTGGTGGTCTTTTGCCTGGCCTTTCACGAAAATCAAATTTAGACTAAGCATGTAGAAAGCTCAGAAATTCCTTGTTTGGACGCGGGTTCGACCCCCGCCGGGTCCACAAAGACAAAATGAAATCCCCTCACATCGAGGGGATTTTTTTTGGGGGGGGGTGTTAAACTTAGTTTTTGTCTTTTCTTTTAGGTGCTCTTTTCTTTACGATTAGTTCAATGTCTTGGAGTTTTCTGCCGAGCACATCGTCTTCTGCAAGCTTTAGTAGGTCTTTGTCCAGATTGAGCACAAACAATACGTTGCAATAGATGCCCATTGCAACGCTTGGTGACCCCTTTTCTACTTGCCATAATGTAGAGCGGCTGATGTCGGCGCGTTCACAGACTTGTTCTGCGCTTAGTCTTCTTCGGAGCCGCGCGAGTTTAAAATTCTCACCCATTATCTTCAAGATTTTTTGACTTGAAGGCATTATAACGGATTTTCTCGGATTCATAATGCTTGTTATTTTAAACAAAAATAAATGTTTTTGTTTAGAATAGTGAACGTTATAATAGATTGGACCTATAAGCCGTCATATTAAATTCGTGTCTTTCTCCGTCTCCGTCAGGCCTCACCCCAACCCCTCTCCCAAGGAGAGGGGCTAGCTCTTGTGTGGTTGACGTTAGAAAAAAAATTTAGGGCATTTTACTTTCGAGAATTGCAAGGTGCTGAAAATTGAAGAATATAAGTTCAATAGTTTTTTCAGTGGACGTTTTTTGGACGGCGTTGAAGCCCCTCTCCTTTGGAGAGGGGTTGGGGTGAGGCTAAACGAGTACCGTAAATAACTGGAGAAGTGTCGCAACTACTCTCCGAATCCCCCGCGCGGAGCAGGACAGAATGCAGAGGGCGTTTGGGTAGTGGTGGCTATGATGGAAATTTTATGTACTCATTGTTTGCTTTTTTGCCTTTTCAATATAATAGATCATTATCTAGGGATCTCTAGATTCTGAAAGTATAGCACAAGTCACATTTATTCAACAACTATTTTTAGCTGGCCGATTTTATCTTGACTTTTGCATTTCACTACGTCAATGTAAATTGTATCTCCTGCATGACAAGCATAGCTCTGGTTTATGGAAGTTAATTCATCATTTTGTACTATACACCAATACTTTGTAGATTCATAACCTTTTTCAGTTTCTTTAATGTTTAAAAATCTATCGCCATCTTCAATAAAAGTCCAATAGAATAAAAAACCAAAATAACGAACGGTATATCGTTTGTTGACCCAAATGTTAAAAACTTCATTATAGTCTGCAAGACTATCTCCTTGTGCCGAAATCTCTAGATTATCCGATATTAGTAATTGAGACTCTTTTGATGATTCGATATCATCTTCATTGAAAGTAGTGCTGTATATAATTCTACCATCAAGAAGCAGGTAGCTCAAGCCAACATAAATAGCGGAGAGGATAGCTAAAATTAGAAGTAGTTTATTAATGTTGTTCATACCTAGTCTTTCTTTTAAGTTTTTCATCAATCTTTACGCCTTGATTACTCTTTTCAATTTTAGCTTGGTTTTTTAAGGGAAGTGATTTTTCCTGAAGTTCCTTCCCATGATGCCATTTGAGATTGTCGGTGCTCGTCACATCCTGCTTTTCCCACATCAAACCGAATGGGTAATAATCCATTATCTGAACAGTATTCGCTTTTATAATTCGCACCGTCATACCTTCAAAGTTAACAGGTTTTTTGGAAGCCTTCACGAGGTAGGTGTGGATTTATTTTCAGCGTCAGGCCTCACCCCAACCCCTCTCCCAAGGAGAGGGGCTAGCTCTTGTGTGGTTGACGTTAGAAAAAAAAATTAGGGCATTTTACTTTCTAGAATTGCAAGGTGCTGAAAATTGAAGAATATAAGTTCAATAGTTTTTTCAGTGGACGTTTTTTGGACGGCGTTGAA
>JBILSZ010000118.1:0-7627 GCA_044371755.1 Flavobacteriales bacterium
TTGGGTAGTAATGGGCCAGCGCCAGTGTGGTTTATGTTGGAAAATATTAACCAGCGCTTTACTTTTCTAGAACGGCTCTGTTTGAGATTTTACTCCAAATCTTTGTTGAGAATAAAAGGTAGTATACGTTTTTTTATTTTAATCTTGAAATTCGGAAGGTGGAAAGTGTTGTCAATCATTAAAGAGGTGAGTATTATCGTGTCACCAGATTTTGTTTTAATAAGAATAAAAAAAAATGAATCGCTTGGTATCCATGGTGTCCTGTTTTCCGCATTTCGTATTGAACAAACTTTAGTTATGCTTTCAATGTCATCAAAAGAGTAGGTTTTTGTTGTTTTTTTATGAGAAAATGTAATCTCCCTGCGATGATAGATATCCATTGATATCTTTCGTTTCAAGGAATAGCTTAAGTACTGAACATACATTAACAGGACATAGAAATATACAATTGCGAAGACAATCACAATTGGTTTAATTTCAAATACGAAATCGTCACCTTTCGTAACGTCATATATTACTAATAGGACGCAAAGAATTAGTGAATAGATAGTGAACGACAAGGTTCGAAATTGACTGTCTGTATTTAGGTAATAATTTCTCATTCGGAGTAATTGCAAGGTTAAGAAGAAATGAGTCTCGCTTAAATACGAAATCTACATTTTTGGAGTTATGCGAGCGATGAGCTAGATTTTTATCGAAAAACTTATCTTTGTTGCAATCACTATTAACCTCTGAACGATTATGAAAAACCAAAAACGAAAAATCTCTTTTGAATTTCTATTGTTTTTAAATGTACTGTTTGCTATCGTACTCACAGGATGCACTAGCACTGCTGAGATTAGAAAGTATTAAAAAAAAGTGAACCTACACAATTGCCTATTGACATATAGGATTCTTCGGATTGCATGAAATTACGGAGGGTGATAAGGTGAAAAAGAATGCTAATCCTTAATCCACTCTACACCACATACACCATCGCATTAATATTCATGCCGGCGCCGACGGAGGCGAGGAGGATGACGTCTCCGCGGTTTAATTCGTGTCCGGGTATGGTGTTTTTGAATATCGAATCTAGCAAGGTGGGGATGGTGGCTACGCTGCTGTTGCCCAAGCGCTGAATATTCATGGGCATAATATTCTCAGGAGGAGTGGAGATATTATGAAGTTGATAAAAACTCTTGAGTATGGCTTCATCCATCTTCTCATTGGCTTGGTGAATGAAGATTTTTTTAACCTCATCAATTCCATAGCCTGACTTTTCAAGGCATTGTTTCATCGCCGCGGGCACATGCTTTAAAGCAAATTCATAAATCTTCCTGCCATGCATTTTTATATATCGGCTGGTTGGCTGAAAATCTTTTTTGTTGGATGCTGCTAAAAAGAGATAATATGCCTCGTCGTAGGAGTGCGTTTGCGACATCACTGCGATGATACCTCTTCGTGTATTGCTGTTCTCCGCCTCCACAACTACTGCTCCGGCTCCGTCAGCATATATCATGGAGTCTCTGTCGTGGGGATCGGAAACGCGAGAAAGCGTTTCTGCGCCCACCACAAGATATCTTTTTGTATTTTCTACAATAAGATGTTGTCGCGCGAGAATGACGGCTTGTACCCATCCTGGACAGCCGAAGATTACATCGTAGGCGATGCAATTAGGATTTTTAATTCTGAGGGCATGCTTCACGCGCGAGGCGATGCTCGGTACCATATCGACTTGCGTGGTTCCATGGCAAACGTTTCCAAAATTGTGAGCGAGGATAATTCCATCTAACGTTTCTGGATCTACTTGTGCGTCGTCTATAGCTCGCTGAGCGGCAATCACGGCAATATCCAGCAGTTCTTGCTTTTCGGTGATGTACCGCCGTTCGATGATACCGGTGATTTTTTCGAGATTCTTTGTGATAATTTCTGTAGGGTCGGTAATAGGTATTCCTTCTTCATTATAAAAAATAGAACTTTTGAAGTCTTCATTCGAAACTGTTGTGTCTGGAAATACACTGCCTATACCCTTGAAATATACCTGCATTGGAAAAAATTAAATGAATATTTTGATTTAAAACACAAAGGCAAACCTTTGCGGTTTGCCTTTGAAATTTTTGGAAAGATATGTTTTATGCTAACTGAACATTCACTGCATTGATGCCTTTCTTACCCATTTGAGTGTCATAGCGAACTTCATCATTATCGTGAATTTCACCGATCAAACCTGAAACGTGAACGAATACTTCTTCACCGTTTTCACCTTTAATAAATCCGAAACCTTTGGTTTCGTCAAAAAACTTTACTACACCTAAATTCATTGTACTGAAAAATTTTGCTCAAAAAAAATTGAGCGTTTGATTAAAATTGTTTATTCAATTTTGAGTGTACCACAAGTCTCAATCGCGCTCGAGAATTGCAATCAATCAAAATGCGGTTTTTTTTAAAACCTCTTCATTATCCACTAAGAAAAAAGTAAGGAAATGGGGCGTTGCAATTAGGGGTTACAAGCCAGACTTGGATACAATCTTCATAAGAATTGAAACAAATATACACATAATATGAGGGCAAACCTAATTCTTTCTAAGAATATGAGTTCAATGAATTTTTCGATGGCAACATCGGCCAGGATGTTTTTTCAAAATACGATCGCTTTGTATTTGATTTTGTGAACATGGAAGTGTCGCTCCAGTAAAGGTTTGGAGAAGATTTACGAAGAATTGCACTTTCTAATGTGCAATTTTCTGATAAAACTGCACTTTCGATTATGCAATGCTTTAATCCATTCCACTCTGGATGTTTGGGTTTTTGTATTAAATACAATAAGAGTAGGCACTTAAAGGTGCCTCTGAGATGTATATCAATTACTGCGGGAGGTAGGCGCCCATCATTTTTCATCCTTGCTTTTTTGAAATCGGAAAAATTCGGAATCAGATTCCGAATTTTTCCGATATTTGTATTATGATTCAGCGCATTGCAAAAAAGAAACTTACTGAATTGGCCACTTCATTCAAGGCGGTGGCCGTCACGGGAGCTCGCCAAACGGGAAAGACTACATTGGTGCGAGAAGTTTTTAAAAAGAAGCCCTATGTTTCTCTTGAGAATCCCGATACCAGAAGATTTGCCATTGAAGATCCAAGAGGTTTTCTTCAAAATTATTCAGAGGGCGCCATATTGGATGAAGTGCAGCGCGTGCCGGAATTGTTTTCTTATTTGCAAGAAGTTTTAGATGGCTCAAAAGAAAAAGGAAAGTTCATTCTTACAGGATCAAACAATTTTCTTTTGCAAGAAAATGTTGGACAAACATTGGCTGGAAGGATTGCAACATTGAATTTGTTACCTTTTTCAATCAAAGAGCTGCGCAATGGAAAGTACATGCCTGAAAGCGATAATGAGCTCATGATAAATGGATTTTATCCTCCCGTTTATGACCAACAAATCAAAGCGGAAGATTGGTGCTCCAATTATGTGAGAACGTACATTGAAAAGGACGTAAGACAAATTAAGAACATAACTGATCTTATTGCTTTTGAAAGGTTTTTATATCTGTTAGCAGGTAGGTCTGGGCAAGAGTTAAATTTGAGTGCTCTCTCTGTGGAGGCAGGTGTAGACTCGAAAACAATACAGTCATGGATTGGCATTTTAGAGAGTAGTTTTATCATTTATCTTCTTCGACCACATCACCGAAACTTTAATAAAGTCATTGTAAAACGCCCCAAGGTATATTTTTACGATACAGGTATTTTATGTTATCTTCTCGGAATAAGAAATGTCACCCATCTAAGTAGCCATCCGTTGCGTGGAGCAATCTTTGAGGGCATGGTGATCACAGAATTAATTAAAGAAAGGAAGAATGCAGGACGAGATATCAATTTGTTTTTCTGGCGCGACAAATCAGGTCGAGAGATTGATGTGATCATCGACGATGCGGGGCAATTGCTTCCGATTGAAATAAAATCGGGTATGACAATTCATTCGGAATTTTTTAAAAATTTGGACTATTGGCTTGCTTTGAATCAATCTGAAAAGAGCGTGGTTTTGTACGGTGGGACGGAACGTCAAAAACGAAGCGATGGAAAAGAAGTGATGAATTGGCGTACTTTAGAAAAGACAACGTTATAAACTCTCTTACTTTATCCCTTTCTTTGCCTTGTGGAACAAATGACTTTTTCAGATTTAAATCTTAGTAAGCCTCTTCTGAGTGCATTGGAGGACGCGGGTTTTGTGCATCCTACCGCCATACAGCGCGAGGTTTTCTCGGTGGTGATGTCGGGCCGTGATGTGGTTGGCATTGCTCAAACAGGAACTGGTAAGACACTCGCTTATCTTTTGCCTATGCTGCGTTTGTGGCAGTTTACGAAAGAGAAGCATCCTCAAATTTTGATTCTTGTACCAACGCGCGAGCTGGTGGTGCAAGTAGAAGAAGAGTTGAATCGCCTAAAAACTTATATGAGTGTTCGCGTGGCTGGTGTTTACGGTGGAGTGAATCTAAAACAGCATACAGCATTGGTGATGGAAGGCGTGGATGTGGTGATCGCAACCCCTGGGCGATTGATGGATTTGATATTGAATGGTGCACTCAAACTCAAGCAGATTAAGAGACTGGTGATCGATGAGGTAGATGAATTGTTGAATGAAGGATTTCGTGCACAACTCACCGCCATCTTCGATGCGCTGCCAGAGCGGAGACAGAATATCATGTTTTCAGCTACTTTGAGTGAAGAAGTGGAAGCAATCGTGAGTGCAGCATTCAATGATCCTGTGCGAGTGGAGGCGACCCCTGCTGGAACGCCCGTGGATCGCGTTGATCAGTCGTTCATTCGCATACCCAATTTATCTACGAAGATGAATCTTCTAGAAATATTAGAAGATACGGATGAAGCATTATCCAAAGTCTTGGTATTTACAGATAGTAGAGCCACCGCAGATGACGTATTCGAACGTTTGGAACCTGTGTTTGGAGACCAGTTGGGAGTGATTCATTCTAATAAAAGTCAAAATACTCGTTTCGCTACTGTGGAGCGCTTCAAGAGTGGCGATGTGCGTATTCTCATTGCCACAGACGTTATTGCGCGAGGCATAGACGTAAGTGATGTGTCGCACGTGATCAATATGGATGTGCCTGAAAGTGCGGAACTGTATGTACATAGAATTGGCCGTACCGGTCGCGCAGACCGTCGCGGCAAGGCCATCACGTTTGTAGCCGATTATGAATTGGAAGAGTGGAACGGTGTTATAGAAGAATTGGACTTGGAAATTACCGAAAAAGCAGCGCCAGAACGATTGGTCATTTCGGAAATATTATTGGCTCAAGAGCGCGACACACCAGTGATGCCGAATATGACGATTAAAAATCCTGTCAAGCTTGAATCACAGGGCGCATTTCATGAGAAGAAGGCTAAAAACTTGAAGGTGAACATGAAGCTGTCACGAGGTGAAAAAATGCGTTTGAAATACGGCAAGCCTAAAAAGCGTAGGAATAATTAAGTCTTCCAAATAGTGGCTTGTTACGTGCTATCTTCGCGGCCGCTTCAATGAACAAGCAATGGAAAAAGTAATATTGGGCATAGTGAGGGAAGGAAAGGTGCCTCCCGATTTTCGTGTTCCACTCACGCCGGAACAGTGCATACGAGTGATGGAAGAATTCCCGCATGTAGAGGTAATCGTTCAGCCAAGTCCTATTCGCAAATTTCAAGATGACGAATATCGCGCCTTGGGCATTCGAATGGAAGAGGATTTGAGTAATTGCGATTATTTGATGGGTGTGAAAGAAGTTCCTCTGGATATGTTGATTCCGAATAAGTCGTACCTCTTCTTTTCGCATACATTGAAGAAACAGCCGCACAATGCGAAATTGCTCAAGACTATTTTAGAGAAAAAAATCCGCTTGATAGATTACGAAACTCTCAAGGGCACTGATGGAAAACGCATCATTGGCTTCGGCCGATATGCGGGGATAGTTGGCGCATATCACGGTTTTCGTACCCTTGGATTAAAAAAAGGATGGTATGAATTGAAGCGTCCGTTGGATTGTGCAGACCGCAAAGAGATGGAGTCTGAGATGAGCAAAATTCAATTGCCCAAGAATACCAAAATTGTAGTTACTGGTTTTGGAAGAGTAGGGAATGGTGCCTCTGAAATTTTTCAATTGCTTCCTATTCGAAAGGTGACGCCCAAACAGTTTTTAACAGAAGAATTTGATGAGCCTGTTTACGTCCATCTTGATACGCATGAATATTATGAGCGCAAGGTGGATGGCGGTTTTGATAAGAAAGATTTTTATAATAATCCTGATCATTATTTTTCAATCCTACCCACGTTCGTGAAGCGTGCGGATATGTATGTCGCTTGTCACTTGTGGGCGGGAGGTAATCCCGTTCTTATCACTAATCATGACATATCACAATCTGATTGGAAGTGTATGGTGATTGCGGATGTGAGCTGTGATACCAATGGTCCGATAGCGCCAACCATTCGCGCGAGTAAGATTGCGGATCCTATCTTTGGATATGATCGCATGCAACATGTTGAAACGGACTACAAGAATGATGGTGCAATTGCGGTGATGTCTATTGATAATCTGCCGTGTGAGTTGCCAAAGGATGCCTCGGAAGACTTTGGAGATGAACTATTGCGAAGCGTATTTCCGCTGTTGTTTGGAGAAGATCCGCATGATATTATTTGGAAAGCAACAGAGACAACCTTAAAGGGTGAATTGACTCCGCACTTTGAGTATTTGCACGATTATGTCAGCAATGCGTGATTGACTATTGCTGGCTGAAAGTAAAAGTGATGGTTCCTGCTTGTTTTTTTGGAGCCTTTTCGTTGTAATCGAACTTCCATTTTTTTGCATACGCTAGTGATTCTTCGCGTATACAATCGTTGGCTGTGCTGCGCTCGTCGATCGCTGCACCTGTGACTTCGCCGGCTTGATTTACTTCTATTTTAATAATCACCTTCCCACTCGTTTTGCAGCGGTAGGTGGGTTTTGGTGAAGATTTTACGCTCCGGCCTTGGAGTGAAAACTCCGCAGATACAGGACCAGCGTAACTTTTCTGCGATTGATTTTTATACCAATCGTAATTTTCTTTCGAGGCGTTTTTATCGTCTTTTGCCTTATCCTTTGGATCGTTTACATTGTCTTTGACGCTGTTGTCGGGCCTTCCGGATTTAAGCTGGTCATATTCGGCCTGCTCAAGTCCTTTGAGCTGTTGATAGACCTCTGCATTGATTTCTTCTTGAGATTTGGAAGTGTAATTTACGCGGTCGTTTGTTCGAACTGACTGCGCGTTGGCGAGGAGGTTTTTTACCTCTTCACTCATACCCTCAGTTGGATCGGGAATGGGCAATTCGGTTTCTGGTTCTTCGAATGAAAGCTCGATTTCCTCAATGGCTTCATCGGATTCTTCTCCAATGGTTTCGAGAGGAGGCACCGAGAGCAAATAGGTGATACCTAGCACGAAAATATGGATGCTCAAGGAAACGATGATCGCTTGAAAGATAAATGAAGTCTTTTTGCCAGGCTTGGAGCTTAGCAACGAATGCACTTGTTCTGAGCTATTTGGTGTTTGCGAACTCATAATCGAGAAACGAAGATAAAGCGGTATTAGTTAAAGTTTTGGTAAAAAAGCTTTTTTCAAAATAAAAA
>JBILSZ010000180.1:0-3850 GCA_044371755.1 Flavobacteriales bacterium
CACAGTTTCAATGTGTCCTTTATCAAGCTTCAAAGCATTATTCACAGTAAATAGAATCGGGCAAATCGCATTTGTGGTGCAGCTTGCGGCAGAGAAAATAGTTTCGTTCTCAATGTCCAAATCACGGTGATTGATACCGTAAACAATGTTTGGAACTTCCTTGCCTGGCGCTGTGAGAATTACTTTTGAAACTCCCTTAGCTTGTAAATGCTTGCTTAATCCTTCTCTATCTTTTAATACGCCTGTGTTATCGATCATAAGCGCATTGTCGATGCCATAAGAGGTATAATCAACAGTGGCTGGATCATTCGTAGCGATCATATAAACGCGCTGACCATTGATCAAAAGAGCTTTATGTTCGTAGTCAATATCCACTGTTCCTTTGAAACGCCCGTGAACCGAGTCGTTCTCGAAAAGTGCGGCTCTCTTCTTGAGAGAAACTTCATCATTTTCTCTGGTTACTATAGCACGCAAACGAAGTTGTTGTCCCTTGCCCGCTTGCCTTATCAATTCACGCGCTGCTAATCTTCCAATGCGACCAAAACCGTATAGTACCACATCGCGCGGCTCGATTTCGTTGCCAGCATCAATCATAAAATTGCTGAGCTTATCGCTTAAAAATTCTCTGTGCGTTTTGTAGTGATCTCTGGCACTCAACCACTCACTGGCCAATTTACCAATGTCAATTTTGGCCGGAGCCAATTCCATTTCATAGAGTTCCTTTGCCAAATCCGCTGTATCAAATACACTGATAGGCTTACCTACAACCTCTGCCGCATACTTGTGCAAGCGGAGGATTTCAGTAACGCTGGTGTCCGCAAGATGATTGCGAAACAAAACCAATTCAATAGACTTGTCGAACAACAATTTGCCTACGCTATTTGCGAGGTCTACTGCTGCCCTTTCCTGGTTCACATACACCTGCAGTTCATTGCTGTAAGTGTCGTTTGTGAGGACTGTTTTGGACATTTTAAAAAAATTAAGTTGATTAAAATTTAACCCAAGGGAATCATTGACCTTGAGCGGTGCAAATTTAGATAAAAAGAAAAAGCCCGAGCGATAAATCGCCCGGGCTTTTATCATCTTTCTTATTCCTACCTTAATTCAACGAAAATCCATAATAGGCCTTCGTGCCGTTGGGATAGATACCCTCTAACATAATATTGCCCGACTTACCGTTGATGGCGCTCTTCAAATCCTCAGGTGAGTTTATTGGTGTGCTGTCAATTTTGGTAATTATGAAGCCCCTTTGAACACCTATGGATTTGAGCTTTCCTACATTCAAAGCTTGAATCTTTGCTCCGCCTTTAATTCGAAGGTTCTCTTTATCAGAATCGCTGGGAGATGTAAAATCAGCTCCTAAGGAAGAGAGTGAAACTTCAGCTTTAGCTGTAAAATCTTCCAACTCAGCCTTACCATCTCTATTGCGGAGGGTGACGTTTACTACTTGTGTTTTCTTATCCCTCCAAACGGTAACATTTACCTTATCACCAGGGCGATACTTTGTAATTTGCTCCTGCAATTCAGGCACATTACGAACTACAGTTTCGCCCACTTTAAGAATAATATCTCCCTCCTTCATTCCGCCATCCGCTGCCGCACCGCCATCCGTGAGGGCACTTACATACACTCCCGCCACTTGACTCAATCCTTTTTCCTTGGCCTCCTCTTCTGAAACATCTTTTATTCGAACACCAATAAAAGCGCGTTGAACATTTCCAAACTTAATTAGATCGTCTGCTACTTTTCTGGCAATTGTTGTTGGAACAGCAAAAGAATATCCGCTGTAGGCGCCCGTTCTGGAAGCTATTGCGGTATTTATTCCTATTAGCTCTCCCCTTACATTCACTAGTGCGCCACCGCTGTTGCCTGGGTTTACAGCGGCATCCGTTTGAATGAAACTTTCTACTGGAAAAATTTCTTCCGATGAGTTTCTTTCTGATAAGAGGTTAATATTTCTTGCCTTTGCACTGACAATACCGGCAGTAACAGTACTCGTCAACTCAAAGGGATTACCAACCGCCAATACCCATTGGCCAACTCTTACGTCTTCAGAATTGCCCCAGGGAATTGTTGGCAAATTTTTCTCATCAATTTTTAGCACAGCAATATCAGTACTCGGATCGCGACCTATGATAGTCGCTTCGTAGTTTTTGTTGTTGTTGAGGGTAACGGTCACCTTTTCTGCTCCTTCTACAACGTGATTGTTGGTGACAATGTATCCATCGTTGCTCACGATTACTCCCGATCCTGTGCCCATCTGAACACGAGGTTCCTGCTGGTACCCGAAAAAATCAATCCATGGATTATAAACATTCTGAACTTTAGACTGCGTTTTGACGTGAACAACTGCATTTACAGAACGTTCCGCGGCAGCAGTAAAATCAAGCGTGCCTTCAGGAATTGCAGCGTAATTGGTGGTGTAAACAGGCGGATTCGTTTGAGTGAAACTAAAATCTGCCGCTTTAGACTCTTTGTTAAAGAGAGAATACGCTCCTAAGGCAACAAAACCGCCGAAGAGAGCAGATGCGAATAGCATTAAATTCTTCTTCATCATAACTTTTTCTTTTAATACTTGTTTAGAATTCAAAATTAACGAGCAATTATTTAAAGATTGTGTTAACGGTGCTAACAAGTGTTAAGCCATTTTCTTGTAACCACCCCATATCGTTAATTGACATGACAAAATTATTATTTCAAACTTTAGTACTAGGTTTGCACCATGAAAAAATTTCAGGCTTTCACTTTAATTTTTACTGTCACCATTGCATTTGCTATGCTCACAGGGTGTGAAAAGGAAATTACGGTAGACCTGCCAGCAACAGAGCCGAAAATCGTAGTGGAAGGAACCATCGAACAAGGCCAACCACCGATCGTTCTTCTTACTTATTCTCAAGGTTATTTTGAACCAACCAATTTGTCATCCCTCGAGTCATTTTTCGTAAGAGAAGCTACTGTGCGCTTGACCAACGGTACCATCACTGAAGACCTAGTGGAGATTTGTTCTGCTGACCTAACCGACGAACAACTTGAACTGATTGCTGAACTGATTGGATTTACTCCAGACCAATTGCGGGGATTTAACTTATGCGCCTATACTACTTTCAATACAGCGTTATGGGGAGAAGAAGGAAAGACATATACATTGACTGTTACGAAAGACGAACACAATCTTTCAGCTACCACTAAAATAAATAACTTGGTAGCCTTGGATAGTCTTTGGTTTTCCATACCAAATGAGGATCCAGGCGACAGTCTAGGTTTTGTTTTTGGAATTCTGAGCGATCCTGATACTGCTGGCAATGCATATCGCTGGTATGCTAAAAGAATAAATAGATATCCTTCATGGGCGCCCGATGGCTTAGCCGGTCAGCAAAAAGACCCTAATTTCATCGCCCCGCTAGGATCTGTTTTCGATGACACTTTCTTTAATGGATTGGAGTTCGAATTCGGATACTTTAGAGGCACTGGTCCCAACACTTCCAAGTCTGATGATTTAAATGAAGAACGTGGTTTTTTCAAAAGAGGAGACACAATCGCCGTAAGAGGTTGCGTAATCGACCTCAAGGCATTTAGATTTATTGACAGCTATGAAAATCAAGTAGCCAATCAAGGAAGCCCTTTTGCCGTACCATATAATCTTGAATCCAATGTTACTGGAGGTCTTGGTGCCTTCATTGGTTACGGAGCTGTTTACGACACTGTTATTTGCAGGTAGGGTGATATAAATCACAATACCCCTCATTCATTAATAGTACTTTTGGGCCATGCCAAATAAGAATCAAAAATCTATGTTCATCTCTATGGTGACATTGCAATGTCCCCAATGCCGTGAATCTCATCTTTATGA
>JBILSZ010000079.1:0-12935 GCA_044371755.1 Flavobacteriales bacterium
GCTGAAATTATATTCAATTCCGGTTTCAGCGGCCATGTTACCATTAGCAGCGAATGCAGCAGCGAAAGCCGCTGCAGATTCGTTCAAAGCTGCTGTAGAGTCAGCAGGGCTTGCCCAACCTGTACCCATTGTAATTCTAAAGATTTGGGCACCTGTAGCCGTTTGACCTGCGCAAAGATCGCCGTCTACTACTACGTCTTGAAACACGTTACCAGACATCACTAAATCGTTTGTCAAGAAACGGTTGTATGAATCTTCTCCTGAGGCAAGATTTTCTACATCCACACCACGCGCCCAGTTGGCGAAAATACCGTTGTAGTATTTACCACCTGCATTGTCGCGAATAGTAAGTGCTCTGTTGTTGGCAGCAATACCTTGACCAATATAAGTAGCATTATAGATAGTAGGAATTGCGAATGGAGTTCCATCCTCTGGCTCTGTGCCACCATCGTGTTCACCGCCGCGGTCACCAGTAGAAAGATCGGTAGGATCTTGAACGGTAAACCAGAACTGGCCCTTACCTCTCCATCCTTCGTCATAGTCGAAAGAGTCGTCACCGCAGAAAGCAGCGCTTGCCCACTTTACGTTTACAGTACCACCAAAAAATTCCAAACCATCGTCGGCAGTAGAGAATACTTCTACATGCTCAACAATAGTAGTGCTACCTACACCACCGAATGTGATACCGTTGATTTCATTACCAGCTCCGATATCTGTACCACCGTGGCGCACAGATACATAGCGTAAAATACCTGAATCATCAGCATCATTGTTACCACCGTAGATACCGCGTGGTTCAGTTTCTGGAATACCTTCGATTTGAGTTTCGCCGGGAACTGAGTTCAAACCAGCGCTGCCTAAGATGATAAGACCACCCCACTGACCTACTGTGTTGTAAGGAGTAGAACCATCGAGTGCATCACCTTCGAAAGTCATGATAATGGGAGCACTTGCTGTACCCATCGCCATGATCTTACCGCCACGGGCAACGATTAAAGCTGAAGCATCAGCTCCTGTTCCTGGCATACCTTTGATTACAGTACCAGCCTCGATAGTGAGTATTTGGCCTGAATTTACAAAAACAAAACCGTCCAAAATGTAGACGTTATCACTGGTCCATGTGATAGTACCTGTTCCTGTACCATTGTCGGTCACTGTTATATCAGCAGCCATTGATGAGGCTCCGATACCAGCGAACAACAACGTGAAGACGTTGCGTAATAATTTTTTCATGTTAAAATTGATTTACTGGTTAATTAATTTCGGTGCGAAGAAAAACCTTCGTGAATAGAGAATTATTAGCACAAGGTTATAGTTACATTAGAATGTGATTAACGGAATGTTAAGAGCCTTGGCTTGCCTCTTTTTCTAACTCAACAGATTGGACGAATTCCGAGAAGAGTGTTTTGAATCTTCCAAACTTTTCTTCATCAATCCAATACTTAGACTTTGTTCCAAATATTCTTCCATTGATAAGACCCGCGCGCTTCAATTCTCTCAAGTGTTGAATAACGGTTGACTTTGAAAGTGGCGGTACATCTATGACTTCACCTTCCACTTCTTTATTGAGTTTTGCAATTGCCAATAAAACCGCTACACGCGCAGGATGCCCTATTGCTCTTGTAAAATGAGCTAACTCTTGTTCTAATTGGCCGAAGTTTTCTGACACAGCGGTTTTGGTTATTTTTAACCCCGCAAATGAATCTATAGACTGTTCATGTAATATGAACCATTTGTTAAGTTTGCGTAATACTTTTAAAGCTCAATTTCCTCATAAAAAAAATGGAATTCACCGCTTGGTTAAAGGATCACATGATAAGCTGTCCGCTAAAATCGGCCACGGGAATAGATTGCCCTGGTTGCGGATTACAAAGAGCAATAATCAAATTATTAGAAGGTGATTTTGAAGGAAGTATTCAAATGCATCCAGCAGCTCTACCCATGCTATTCATGATTCTATTTTTGATGATTCACTTAAAGGTAGATTTCAAGCATGGATCAAGAATTCTGACAATTGTCTTCGTATTTTCAACGGTGTTGACTGTCGTTAATTATATACGCAAGTGGATGACTGGAGAGGTATTCAGTTAATCCTTAATAATGACCACTTATAGAATTATTTTTCGAAAAAGAAGAATAATGAATTAGACTTGCAACACTAAACTTCAATCAAATATGGAATTAGATCAAACCCCTCAAGTCAAACTTCCAAACGCAACCGCAGTGTTGGTTTTGGGAATTGCCTCCATCCCCATGTGCTGCTGCATTAACATAGCCAGCTTGGCCATGGCGATTATTGCGATTGTTTTATATAATAAAGCTAAAGCACTATATCTTGCCAATCCACAAGCATATACACCTGGTTCTTATTCTAATTTGAAAGCAGGTAATGTATGTGCGATCATCGGCTTGATCTTAAGTGGTATTTCACTCCTTTTAACCATTTGGTTCGGAATGACCTTTGGCTGGGAGGCGCTCTGGGATCAAGAGGCGATGATGGAAGCCCTCGAAGATCTTCAAAATCGTTGATAATAAAATCCGCCTTCGGGCGGATTTTTTTGTTAATATCGCCACATGAGTGAACGATTCAAGAAATGGGCGTTAGCCCTCTCGATTTCAGTACCAATAGCCATATTGTTGAATGTTTTCCTGTTCAAAATGCTACTGAATTTTGAATTCATTTCCGACAAAATTCAAATTCCTGCGGAAAATAACACCTTACAATCTATTGGCCTTAATGAGGTAGTTTGGGCTACAATCACCCCAATGGTTCTGGGAGGTCTTCTGTATTTGGTTTTTCTGAAGTTCAGCAATAATCCACGATGGATATATTGGACAACAGTGCT
Source organism: Flavobacteriales bacterium (assembly GCA_044371755.1). Taxonomy (GTDB): domain Bacteria; phylum Bacteroidota; class Bacteroidia; order Flavobacteriales_D; family Sanyastnellaceae; genus JAIXWP01. The sequence continues at coordinate 2,847 of JBILSZ010000079.1, forward strand.
ATTGATATTGGTACTTTCTTTTATCAATCCATTTATGATTCCAGGTATTCCCATTGCCTCTGCTATTTCTCTAAATATTCTTCACGTCGCCCCAGCAGTGGCTTCAGCCATCGCTATGACGCGATTTGTGAACTAAGTTTTATCACTTTAGTTTTACTAACGTTGTATAAATTTGACCCATTGATTCAATAAAAAATCATGCAAGATCAATCTCCTTATACTCCGGCCAATAAAGTTCGAGTAGTTACTGCTGCCTCTTTATTCGACGGTCACGACGCTGCCATCAATATCATGCGTCGAATTATTCAATCCACAGGTTGTGAGGTCATCCACCTTGGTCATGACAGAAGCGCCGAGGAAGTTGTCAACTGCGCAATTCAAGAGGATGCGCAAGCCATAGCAATGACGAGCTATCAAGGCGGACACGTGGAGTATTTTAAGTATATGCGAGATCTTCTCAAGGAAAAAGGTGCGCCACATATCAAGATTTTCGGCGGCGGCGGCGGCACCATTCTACCCGAAGAAATTCAAGAGCTCCACGAATACGGCATCACCCGAATCTATCACCCCGACGACGGCCGCGCCATGGGGCTTCAAGGAATGATCAATGACTTGGTTCAAAAAGCTGATTACACCATCGGAGAAAATCTCAACGGTGAACTCACTCACCTCTCTGTCAGTGACCATCCATCTATCGCTCGTCTGATAAGTGCCGCAGAAAACTTCCCTGAATTAAATAAAGGGATTTTTGAAAAAATAAAAGAAAAAGCAAGTGCTTCGAAAACACCTGTGCTTGGTATTACCGGAACAGGTGGTGCTGGTAAATCTTCGATGGTAGATGAACTTGTGAGAAGATTCTTATTGGATTTTCCAGACAAACACATCGGCATTATCAGCGTCGATCCCTCCAAAAGAAAAACAGGTGGTGCGCTCTTAGGTGATCGCATACGAATGAATTCTATCAAGAACTCGCGGGTTTACATGCGCTCCCTTGCTACACGCCAGAGCAATCTTGCGTTGAGTAAATATGTTGCCGAAGCCGTGGCTGTTCTCAAAGCAGCAGGATTTGATTTGATCATACTTGAAACTTCTGGTATCGGCCAAAGCGATACCGAAATCATGGATCATAGTGATGTGGCATTATATATCATGACGCCCGAATTTGGTGCAGCCACGCAACTCGAAAAAATCGATATGCTCGATTTCGCCGATGTGGTGGCAATAAATAAGTTTGACAAAAGGGGCGCATTAGATGCTTTAAGAGATGTGCGCAAGCAATATAAGCGCAATCACCAACTATGGGACGCCGAAGATGACTCCCTGCCCGTGGTCGGTACCATCGCCTCTCAGTTCAACGATCCCGGAACAAACGAACTTTATAGAAAATTAATAGATAAGATTGAATCTAAAAAGCCATCGGGACTTAGTAGCAGTTTTACAATAACTAAAGAGATGAGCGAGAAGATTTACATCATTCCGCCTCATCGAACCCGATATCTTAGTGAGATTTCTGAAAACAACCGTGCTTATGATCAATGGGCGGAAGAGCAATCATCAGTAGCTGAAAAATTGTATTCGCTAAATGGTTCTATTCAATTAATTGAAGAACAAATTCATTCGGCAAAAGCACAAGATAAAACATCACTAGAAGAGAGTTTGAATATTCTCAAGAGTTCGTTTGATAGAATAAAGCTTGATTTAGACCCATACAACTGGGAAATCATTCAGACTTGGCATTCGAAAATGCAAGCGTACAAAGACGCAGAATACAAGTTTCAAGTTCGCGATAAAGTGATCAAGATTCAAACGCATTCGGAAAGTCTTTCTCACAGCTTGATTCCCAAGGTGGCTACACCAAAATATCGCTCATGGGGAGATATGCTCAAATGGGTCTTGCAGGAAAATGTACCTGGTGAATTTCCATACACAGCAGGTATCTATCCATTCAAACGCGAAGGAGAAGATCCTACGCGAATGTTTGCGGGCGAAGGTGGTCCAGAACGTACCAATCGCCGCTTTCACTACGTGAGCTTAGCAATGCCAGCAAAGAGACTCAGTACAGCTTTCGATAGTGTAACATTATACGGAAACGATCCTGATCATCGCCCTGATATTTATGGGAAAGTTGGAAATTCGGGGGTCAGCATTTGCTGTCTGGATGATGCCAAAAAACTGTATAGCGGTTTTGACCTCTCAGATCCCAAGACGAGCGTTTCGATGACCATCAACGGGCCAGCACCTATGTTGCTTGGCTTCTTTATGAACGCTGCTATCGATCAGCATTGCGAAAAATATATCAAAGCCAATGGCCTCGAAGCATTGGTAGAATCCAAACTGAAGGCTAAGTGGGAAGACAAAGGGCTTGCTAGACCACGTTATCAAGGAGATTTACCTGAAGGCAATGATGGTCTTGGCCTCATGCTGCTTGGCATCACAGGCGATGAAGTGTTGGAGCCTGAAGTCTACGAAGAGATAAAAAGAAATACGCTTGCCGCAGTGCGCGGAACGGTGCAGGCAGATATTCTCAAAGAAGATCAAGCTCAAAACACATGTATTTTTTCTACAGAGTTCGCACTCCGTTTGATGGGCGATGTACAAGAATATTTTATAGAAAATAAAGTTCGAAATTTTTATTCTGTTTCTATTAGCGGCTATCACATCGCTGAGGCTGGCGCCAACCCTATTACACAATTGGCCTTTACATTGGCTAATGGGTTTACCTATGTGGAGTATTATTTGAGCCGAGGAATGGACATCAATGAATTTGGTCCTAACCTTAGCTTCTTTTTCTCCAATGGCGTAGATCCAGAATATGCTGTGATCGGGCGAGTAGCCCGTCGTATCTGGGCTAAGGCCATTGCAAAAAAATACAAGGGCAATGCTCGCGCTCAAATGTTGAAATACCACATTCAAACCAGCGGTCGCTCCTTACATGCGCAAGAAATTGATTTCAATGATATCCGCACTACACTCCAGGCGTTGTATGCGATCTATGACAATTGTAATTCTCTTCACACGAATGCATACGATGAGGCCATCACAACTCCAACAGAGGAAAGCGTACGAAGAGCGATGGCAATCCAACTGATCATCAACAAGGAATTAGGACTGGCGAAAAACGAAAATCCTCTTCAAGGTAGCTTTATCATCGATCAACTCACAGATCTCGTTGAAGAGGCAGTACTTTCTGAATTCGATCGCATCACTGAAAGAGGCGGCGTATTGGGATCAATGGAAACAATGTACCAACGAAGCAAAATTCAAGAAGAATCACTCTATTACGAAACTTTAAAACATAATGGTGATTACCCGATCATCGGAGTAAACACTTTCCTAAGCTCAAAAGGTTCCCCAACTATTTTACCCAAAGAAGTAATCAGAGCAACTACTGAGGAAAAAGAATATCAAATAAACATGTTGACCAATCTGCAGACATGCAACGAAGAGCGCGCCAAACAAGCCATTGCGAAGGTTCAAGCTGCTGCGATTCAGAATAAGAATATGTTTATTGAACTTATGGACGCAACCAAGTATTGCTCACTTGGACAAATCACCTCTGCCCTCTTCTCTGTAGGAGGACAGTACAGACGAAACATGTAATATGAAAATTATTTCCTTCAATGTCAACGGCATTCGTGCCATCGCGAAAAAAAGTCTTTTCGAAGACATCAAAACCATGAACCCTGATATTATTGGATTTCAGGAAACAAAAGCCAATAATGAACAGGTCAAAGAAACCATTGGCAAACTTGAAGGCTATCATTTATATGTTTCATCAGCTGAACGACCTGGATATAGCGGCACAGCGGTATTATCAAAAGTAAAGGCCTTAAATTTTATAGAGGGTTTAGGTATTGACGAGCATGACAAAGAAGGGCGAACAATCACTTTAGAATTAGAAAAATTTTATTTGATAAATTCTTACATCCCAAACAGTGGAAGCGAGCTGGCAAGATTGGATTACCGCGAAAAATGGGATTCAGACATGCTTGCGTTCATTCAAAAACTAGAAAAACATAAACCAGTTCTATTGATGGGAGATTTGAATGTGGCGCATCAACCAATAGATCTTGCAAATCCTAAATCTAACTACAATAAGTCGGCAGGATATACTCAACGCGAGATAGATGGTTTATCAAATTACTTGAAAGCAGGAATGATTGATACTTTTCGTCATTTTTATCCTGATACCATCAAGTACAGTTGGTGGAGTGCTCGTTTCAACAGCAGAGTAAAAAATGTAGGCTGGAGAATAGATTATTGTTTGATTACCCCAGGTTTGCTTCCTCACTTGAAGGATGCTTTCATTCTCAACGAGGTGATGGGTTCAGACCATTGTCCAGTGGGGGTAACACTTGAAATTTCTAATTGATCGAGTACTTCTATAGGAATGTGAATTTCCTTTGCGGCCTCTAGAAGATGCATTTCATAAACAGGTTGACTCTTTAGGTCAATGCTCAATTCTAAGCCCAATAAGAGACGATGATGAAGTGGCGACTTCACTATTTGTGACCAAACGAAAGTATTCTTGTCAGGATCATAGGACGCCGCATACTTTTCTCCGTTAAAGTCCAACTCATAATACATCGGATAACGGTAAAATTGCGATTGGTCAATGCCTGGATTAAATGCATAGTGAAGCGGATAAATCCTTCTTTGCCCCATCATTCCATTATCTTCTAACCATTTTACCAATTGGTTGAACTTACTCTTAAACTGAGCACTTTCTGTTTTTCCAAATTCAAATTGCTCAAGTGACTTCCAACGGCGGGAAACGTCTTTGAACTGAAAATTTCCAAACCTTAGTTTATATCCAAAAACTTTAAGGTCGTCCAAAACATATCCCGGATAATAATATTTCAACCCCATCCTTTTGGCTACTTCGATTTCTTTGAGAATGGTGAAGTTTCCAAGCGATTCCTTATAGTAGTTCTTGTCATGCAGTCCAAGAAGACTGGCCATCGAGTCTTGACCTACATCGAAAAAACTTATAGCCACCAAGCTATCTCCGTCGTAAACACGAATGGAAAAAGTTTTGAATGAGTTGTCTCCGCGAGCACTAAAAATTGCTTCCTCTAAATTGGGATAAATAAAGGCTTGGAAGTCTTCCTTTTGGTTTCTATAGAGGCGCTCCGAGTCCTCATCCACATCGCACGGGCACATTTGCCAGCGGAATCGGTCCTCGTTAAGTCGATTTATTTTTCTAAGCGATTTGCTCAGCTTATGGTCATGCAAAGGAAGACGTACGTGTACAGGACTGAATAAATCTCCTTTGACGCTGATGTATTCAGGCTTGTTCATGAACCTTGCCCCTCGAAACCAACCAGCAGCCAATAGCTTATCGTAAGCTGACGCTGATAGATTTAGGGCTTCCTTCGACTTCAGTAACATATCACTAATGTAAGTATCAATTTCTTAATCCTAGCTAACCTAGAATTAATATACGAGCAATTTTGAAGGAAAATTAAGCATTTTTATTTGTTCTATAAAATAAAGCTCATGACTGCACCAAAACACATCCGCTTTTATGACAATGGAATTGTCAAAGAATTGATGACTGTGATCTCCTTTTTGAAGCGCGAAAACAATGGAGAATACCTCTACACAGAGTGCGGTCAGCGCATCAGCCTTGAACAGCTGGAGAGCATTAATGGAATTCGTTTTAGTTAATTGGTTAATAAGGTTATCTTGTCTTCATGTAAAAAAGCCACCGAAACGTCGGTGGCTTTTTTTATTGCCAAATATGAAAAACAGCCTAAAAAAAGAAATCCCCCGGGACTCCAAGAGTACACCGAGGGACTTCCTCATCACTACTAACTCTCTACAACTATTTGATAATCTAAAAACCCTAAGGTTAAACTAGTTGCTTCTTAGATTAAACCAAATCAGCTTGAATTAGTTCAGTGCTTTTAAAATTATTGTTTGATGAAAGATGATACGCTCACGTTCTCACCATTGATGAGGCGGATGCTGTATACACCGTCGTTCAAATTTGATACATTCAATTGATTGTTGCTGCCATTCAAAGTACCTTCCATTACACGAGCACCAGTCATGCTCACTACTTCGAACATCACGCGATCCAAACCTGAAACGTTCACATTGATGAAATCGCTAGCAGGGTTAGGATAAACGCTTACTGACATTGAAGAAGATTCTTCTACATTGCTTGGTGGCAACAATACTGCATCGATTACGTGTACAACACCGTTGTCAGTAATGATATCAGCAACTGTTACCTCGGCATTATTGATGAAGATTCCATCTGCATTGATTGTAACTGTTACGTCTTCTAACTGTAAAGTAGTGATTGTTTGACCGTCAGTAAGATCTGATGACAAGGCAACTGAACCTACAACGTGGTAAAGAAGGATTTCAGTCAAAGCAGGAATATCAGCTAATAGAGCCAATACAGTTCCTGCAGGAAGTGCAGCAAATGCTTGGTCTGTTGGAGCGAATACTGTCAATGTAGCTGACTCATCGTCAAGATCAGCATCCAAACCAGCTACTGAAATAGCTGCTTCAAGTGTGGTGTGGTCAGCACTACCTGTGATCACGTCCCATACTGTGAATGGTTCTTCAACTACTGGTACAAGTACCGCGTCAATTACGTGTACTACACCATTGTCAGCAATAATATCAAATACTACTACTTCTGCATCATTTACGAATACACCATCAGCATTGATAGTGATTGTAACATCTTCACCAAGTGCAGTTTCTACCACTTGACCATCAGATAATGCACTTGAAAGTACAGCACCATTCAATACGTGATAGAAAAGAATCTCTTGAAGATCACCTGTTGGGTCCGCAAGGAGCGTTTCCAAAAGACCGTCTGGAAGAGCATCAAATGCTGCATCAGTTGGAGCAAATACTGTAAATGGACCCGGACCAGCAAGTGTTCCAGCAAGTTCAGCGGCGATAACAGCTGCTTCCAAAGTATTGTGATCAGGGCTATTAACGATAATATCTACTACAGTATTTGTTTCTTCTTGTGGAATCAACACTGCATCAATAACGTGAACTACGCCATTGTCTGCTTCAATATCAGCTAAAATAACTTGAGCATCATTGATGAATACTCCGTCAGCATTAATAGTAACTGTTACAGTAGCTCCATTAAGAGTTACGATTTCTTGACCATCAGCAAGGCTTGAAGAAAGTGCCACTGAACCAACAACGTGGTAAAGAAGGATTTCAGTCAACAATCCGTTTGGATCAGCCAAAAGTGCATCAACTGTTCCATCTGGTAAGGCTGCGAAAGCATCATCTGTTGGAGCGAACACTGTGTAGGTCCCTGGGAAATCAAGATCTGTATCAAGGCCAGCAGCCAAAATAGCAGCTTCCAAGGTATTGTGATCTTCACTTCCTACGATAACATCCCATACAGAGAACTCAACTGGTTCTTGTGGTACAAGAACCATATCAATTACGTGCACTACACCATTATCTGCGAGAATATCAGCAATAATTACTTGAGCATCATTGATAAACACCACACCTTCACTGATGGTAACAGTTACGGTTTGTCCCTGCAATGTCACAACTTCTTGACCGTCTGAAAGCATGTCTGAAGTTACAGCACCATCAGTAACGTGGTACACAAGAATTTCTGTTAATAGACCATTTGGATCGGCCAAAAGCGCATCCAATGTTCCTGCTGGAAGCATGTTGAAAGCAGCATCTGTTGGAGCAAATACAGTGAATGGACCAGGACCTGAAAGTGTTCCTACCAATTCAGCGGCAATTACAGCAGCTTCTAATGTGTTGTGTATTTCGCTGTTTACGATTACATCTACAACAGTATTTGACTCTTCAGCAGGAACAAGAACTGCATCAATCACGTGAACAATACCATTGCTCGCTTCAATATCAGCAAAAATCACCTCTGCATCATTAATGAAGACACCACCATCGATTGTAACTGTAACTGATGCTCCATTTAATGTGATGATTTCTTGACCATCAGAAAGTGAAGAAGATGGGGCTACTGCGCCAACTACGTGATAAAGAAGAATGTCTGTTAGCAATCCATTAGGATCAGCCAACAAAGCGTCTACTGTACCCGCAGGCAAAGCTGCAAAAGCGTCGTCTGTTGGTGCAAAAAGTGTCAATGAAGCACCTTCCGCTCCGAGATCTACATCCAAACCAGCAGCAAGAACTGCGGCTTCGAGTGTCTCGTGAACAGGGCTGTCTGCTACAATATCCAAAATTGTTGGTAGTACAGGAGGACCTGGTACCAATACTGCGTCAATAATGTGAACGATTCCGTTATCACCGATGAGGTCAGTCAAAATGATCTGAGCGTCATTAACAAATACGTTTCCTTCGAAGAATGTAATTGTTACGTCTTCACCATAAAGAGTCATAACAACTTGACCATCTTCCAAAGAACCGCTTTCAATGTTGCCGCTGATTACGTGGTAGAAGAGAATCTCTGTCAAAAGTCCTTCTGGATCGCTGAGTAGCGTTTCCAACAATCCTTCTGGGAGAAGTGCAAAAGCATTGTCGTTTGGAGCGAATATGGTGAAAGGCCCTCCAGAAGAGAGTGTTTCAGCAAGACCCGCTGCATCGATCGCCGCTTCTAACGTATTCAATTGTGCATTATCAGAAATGATATCGTAAACAGTATTTGACAAAACTGCTTCTGGCAACAATACTGCATCAATTACGTGCACTACACCGTTGTCTGTGGCAATGTCAGCAGACGTAACCATCGCATTGTTGATCATTACAGATCCATCAATGCTAATGCTCACTGACTCACCTTGCAAAGTGGGTACAGTAGTGCCGTCTACGAGGTCGTTAGCGAAATAAATTTCGCCTGTTACGTGATACAATAAGATAGTAGTAAGATCACCTGTTGGATCAGCCAACAAGGCGTCAATAGTTCCCGCTGGCAAGGCATTGAATGCCGCGTCAGTTGGCGCAAATACTGTAAATGGACCAGGTCCAGACAAAATTCCAGCAAGATCCGCTTCAATTACAGCGGCTTCCAAAATTGTGTGATCGGGACTGCCTACAATGACATCCACAACGGTTTGTGCCTTAATCTGGAAGGCCATCACTGTTGCGAAAAGCAACGTAAAAAATTTCCTCATGTTTAGATTTTGTTTTGAATGATTAATAATGTGATTAGGAATAGTTTGTAATCAAACTTGTGATGTACAACATTAGCAATACAATTTTGTTCATCTAATACCCTCGGGCATTAAACAATAAAACAACGGTACAAGTGTTATTTTTGAAATATTTTCACAACAAACAAAATGAATAAAGCAATCAAGACACAAGCAATAATTTGGTTTTCAATATTATGTAATGTTTTGATATCAAATGCACAAATTACCTTAAACAGCTACCCAAAAAAATTCCAGTGTCAAATTGACGCCATCAATGATATTGAGTCTCCAAAAGCTGTTTCATCTTGTGGTCTAATCACTTCAACATTTTCTGATCAAATCTTCTCAGGTGGATGCCTTGGCACCTTAGTGCGAACCTACTCATTCAAAGACACTTGCGGTTATACGGCAACAGCCGAACAGTACATTTCTTTAAAAGACAACCAAGCTCCTAATCTTATCGGAGAGGCAAAAGACATGACTGTGAAAAAAGGTCAACCCATTCCTAAAGCTGTTGAATTAAGTTCACAAGACAATAGTGGGCAAGTTTATCCAGTAACAATGCAAGAGAAAAAATCGCAAAACCTTATCACTCGCACCTATTCTTGCGAAGACGCCTGCGGCAATAAAATTGAAGTCATCCAAAGAATCACAATCATCGACTGATTATTCACATTTTATCCACTTCTTTTTTACATTTGAAAAAATTCAAACAAAAAAGAAGATGAGTTTACAAGATATGGGAATCCCCAGCGTCGATCTTGCCGACTTCATGAGCAATGATCCGCAAAGAAAAAATGCATTCGTTCAAAAACTTGGTGAAGCATACGAAACCATCGGTTTTGTTGCTGTGAAAAATCACCTTATGGATGAAGGCACTACAGAAGAACTATATAAAGAAGTACAAGCCTTCTTTAATCTTCCTCAAGAAATTAAAAAGAAATACGAAATCGACGGTCTCGCT
>JBILSZ010000181.1:0-3788 GCA_044371755.1 Flavobacteriales bacterium
GGCACGCGAGCTGGGTTCAGAACGTCGTGAGACAGTTCGGTCCCTATCTGTTGTGGGCGTTTGAAGCTTGAGAGGACCTTTCTCTAGTACGAGAGGACCGGGAAGGACGCACCTCTGGTGTATCTGTTGTGGCGCCAGCTGCAGTGCAGAGTAACTATGTGCGGATGAGATAAGCGCTGAAAGCATCTAAGCGCGAAACTCGCCTCAAGATGAGGCTTCATTGAGAGTCGTCAAAGATGATGACGTTGATAGGCTGCAGATGTAAAGACAGTAATGTCAAAGTCGAGCAGTACTAATTACTCGAAAGCTTATTATATAAAAACTCTATCAATATATCTCGATTTTAGGTGACTATAGCGACGGGGTACACCTCTTCCCATTCCGAACAGAGAAGTTAAGCCCGTCAGCGCAGATGGTACTAGGGTAACACCTGGGAGAGTATGTCGTTGCCGCTTTTAAAAAAGCCCTCACGTATATCGCGAGGGCTTTTTTTTTATCCTATTTTTCCAAAAAAAAAATAACACCCATCTCAATCATGAACTTCACCGTTGCTATCGTTGGTAGACCTAATGTAGGAAAATCAACTCTCTTCAATCGACTCACCGAAACTTCGGAAGCGATCGTAGAACCAACCGCAGGCGTTACACGCGATAGAAAATATGGCGAATCTAACTGGGGTAACAGAAACTTTATCATCATCGATACCGGTGGGGTCATTACAGACTCGTCTGATCAATTCGAAAATGATATCAATGGCCAGGTAAACATTGCCGTCGAAGAGGCTAACCTTGTTCTATTCTTAGTGGACGTTAGAGACGGCCTAACCGAATGGGATATCAACGCCGCAAATCTCCTCAGAAAGGCTAATAAAAAAATAATAGTTGTCGTAAATAAAGTCGACACTTCCGATAAAGAAATTCTCGCTTCCGAATTCTATGCCCTTGGGCTGGGTGAACACCTTGTTCCAATTTCTGCAAACAACGGATACGGAACAGGCGAACTCATGGACTTGATCGTTCAGGATATTCCTGATACCCCCGAGTCTGATGAGGTAGAACTACCAAGGGTGGCTATTGTGGGTCGCCCGAATGTTGGTAAGTCCACACTCCTCAATACGCTTATAGGTGAAAACCGAAGCATCGTTTCAGATGTGGCCGGTACAACACGAGATGCAGTAGACACTCCATTCAATGCTTTCGGAAAAAATCTAATTCTTGTAGACACTGCTGGATTGAGAAGAAGAAGGGCTATCGAAAATGATATCGAATTTTATTCCACCATACGTACGATCAAGGCTATCAGACAAGCAGATGTATGCATGCTTCTTATTGATGCCACAGAAGGTATCACGAAACAGGATCTCACTATCTTCGGTGAAATCACAGAGGCAAACAAAGGAATAGTGATTCTCGTTAACAAGTGGGATCTCTACGAAAAAGATCACAAGAGCGTTGATGAATTTACTAAACTCATCAAAGAGCGGATAGCTCCATTTACTGATGTTCCGATTTTCTTCACTTCAAATGTTACCAAACAGAGAATTCTCAAGGCACTTGAAATGGCTTTAGAGGTTTACGAAAACCGCTTGCAACATATCCCAACTTCGAAACTGAACGAAATCATGTTGCCCATCATTGAGAATTTCCCACCTCCAATTGTAAAGGGAAAAGAGGTACGGATAAAATTTGTGACCCAACTTCCTACAAAATCTCCAGCTATTGCGTTTTTCTGCAATACACCACAAAATGTAAAAGAGTCATATCAACGATTCTTGGAAAATAAATTGAGAGAACATTTTAATTTTTCTGGTATCCCCGTTCGTTTGTATTTTAGACAAAAGTAATTTCCATGTCTAAATCGGGCTTTGTTTCGATATTAATTGGTGCCATAGTTATTGGTTTTGCTTCTTCCTGTGAAAAGGAAAAACAAAAGCCAAATGCGCCAGTGGAAGAAACACCGATTAATATTGAATATTATTCTGGAGGAACCACCACTTCTTTTAACTCAGGGATCGGAGCTTACCGACAACCTCTGGCAAATCTTCAAGGCGCTGACTTGATTCGCCATTTCAATGGCGATGCACTATTTCATCAAGCGTTCGCGCCTCTTGGAACTTCTGCTTTTTCAGGTTTAGGTCCTTTGTTTATAGAAAATTCTTGTGGCGCTTGTCATGTGGAGGGCGGCAGAGGAGGCTTGGCGACAATTTCAGATATCGGACTTTTGCTAAGAGTCAGTGCACAAGGTTCGGGGCCAAACGGAGCGCCGCTTGATCTTCCAGGGTTTGGTACTCAACTTCAATCCAAATCAATAGATGGCACAGTGCCCGAAGGGCAAATGCATATTGAATGGGAGTATATCCCTGTCAATTTTCCAGATGGACATTTGGTGATTTTGAAACAGCCTTATTTCTCTATCTCAGAACCTTATAACCAATTGCCTCCTTTTTATCTGAGAGGTGCGCGTCACGCTCCACCCGTTTACGGTATCGGATTGCTCGATGCAGTCTCTGATGAAACTATTTTATCGTTGGCAGATGAGAATGATTTGGATGGCGATATCATTAGCGGCCGACCGAATTATGTTTGGAACAAGCAAACTCAGAGCTTGACCATTGGTCGCTTTGGTTGGAAATCGAATAATCCTAACGCTCTCCAACAGGCGGCAGATGCTTTCCATCAAGACATGGGAATTACAACAGAAAACTTTTTTACCACAGAAAATTGCATTGGTCAAAGCAATTGTGAGGTTGGCATTCAAAAATCTCCTGATATAGGTTCAAACATTCTTAATGACATCACTTACTACTTTTTGACGCTCGCACCGCCAGCTCCTAGGAATTTGGAGGACCCGCAGGTGATGAGAGGCAAAGAGATTTTTAATCAAATAAAATGTTCTGCCTGTCACGTTCCTGAGCTCACTACTGGGTATCACGAAATACCAGAACTAAGAAATCAAACCATTCGACCATATACCGATTTGCTACTCCACGAATTAGGCGCTGGGCTTGGAGATGGCCGACCAGATTTTGAGGCAGGTGCAAATGAATGGCGCACACCTCCTTTGTGGGGTATAGGCTTGACGAAAACAATATTTCCTAACGCAGGATTTTTACATGATGGTCGCGCGGCCACATTGGAAGAGGCTATCCTTTGGCATGAAGGTGAAGCAAATGAATCAAAGATGGCGTTTATGAATTTGACCACCGATGAAAGAGCTGCATTGATCGCATTTTTAAACGCCCTATGAGAAAAGGCTAATTTACTGTCATAGCTTTTCTCCTTTCTATTCAACTGTAATCTCAGTTGTATTCTAAAAACTTTACCTTTTAGAGTTCTCCATTTTTTGGCTATTCAATTGGATACTTCAGAATGGCATTGCCAGCATAAAGATTTGCACATCTGCAGTAACTGAAATGAACTTTAAATTTCTAATGGAGAAGAAGGATCAATTGGCGGATTTGAAAACCGTTTTATCGAGATTGTACAAGACAGGTATTAAGGTTCAGGAAAGATTTGCCAATCATGAAGTGAAGTGTATTCTTCTTAATATTCAACCATCATACGCTCAGATTCAAGCCTTGAAAGCTCAGCTTGGGGTGGATAGTTTTGAGTAGTTTTTTTTTCCTAATCCCTCACCAGCATCACATACCCCGCTTTACTTCCGCCTTGCTGCCCATCACGAGGCTCAATCACCCAGTAGTATGTGCCAGAAGGAGCCTCTTCTCCATTCCAGCCTTGTACTAAATTGGTGCTCGAAAAAACTTCCGAGCCCCAGCGATTGAAAATCGT
>JBILSZ010000080.1:0-12687 GCA_044371755.1 Flavobacteriales bacterium
TGTTGCGATCTCTAGCTTCTAGCAGAATCTTATACTCACCTGTTGGAAGATTGCGAATATCTATCGTGTGAAGTTGTGGCGAAACAGATTTTGCATTGATCCTTTTTATTCTGCTGATTTCCTTTATTTCGGTGTTATTTATTTGTCGCACCGAAATGACAAAAGCTAAAGGTTCGTCACTTCCAAGTACTTTATCTAAATTATATATCTCGGCATAGAGCATCAATTCGTTGATATTGCTTGGAAAATAGGATGAAATGTAAGGTATCAAATCATAACCGCTTTTTGAAAAAGCATTGATATCTTGGGTAGCGGAATAGGCACTAATGAATTGAATGTCTGAAAAGAAGGAGCCTTCCTTTAGATTGTTGACCTTAATCGGCGCCACCATTTTTACCGGCTCTTCAGCAGCATTGTTGATGTCTGAAATTTCTATTTCAACATCATACATTCCATTTGGAAGAGCGAAACGTTCAAGACTTAAAAAATCAGCTGTCTCGCCTTTAAGCATAGACGGCCCTTCAACACTGGCCTTGCGAAAATCGATCACCTTGTCATTTTGAGTAATGATGATACTAATTCCAACATGTGCATTGTAAGTGCCCGATTCATTTAGACTTGTTTCAAATGTTTGACCATCGAAGGATAGAACAACCTCCACAAAGGGACCTTGTCCGGGAATGTCGAATACACGATAGTCAAAATACGCTCGCATAGCGAACGCATATTGTGCGCATAAAATGAATACAGTGATGAGTGCAATGGAACGAATCTGTGTCTTCATACTTACAAAGATAGCAAAGTATAAAGGTATTAAAACACTAACCCCCCGCAGCGATGAGCTGCACTTCGAGGAGGGATTTAACAGGATTTTGCGGTTCGGAGGCGCCTTCTTTGATGCGGCGGAAGAGATTCGTGGCGGCGAGCTGGCCCAACTCAAATCCATTATGGTGAAAATAATTCGCAATTCTGAATTCCGAATTCCGAATTCCGAATTGCGAATTTGCTTTCTCGTTCTATTTCTCCACCACCACTCGCTCTGTCTTGTTGAGCGATGGGTTGTTGAGTTCGAGGAGGTAGACGCCGGCGCTGAGGTCTTCGAGGTTCATCATAATCGTTCTGCCATTTTCCATATTGAAAATTTCATCACGAACTTTTCTTCCCATGCTGTCAAACATGCGAATCTGAACGCGTCCTTCAAGGCCTTTCGTCTCAATAGTTATCATGCCATTGCTCACGGGATTAGGAAATACTCTCACACTCGCCTCATTAACAATTCCGAATTCCGAATTCTGAATTCTCAACTCTCTTGTTCCCATGTTCCCTTGTTCTCGTTCTTGTTCTTGTTCTAGAGCGATTCCTGCGCTGCAATCCTGCGGCGTGATGGTCGCTTCTTCTGAAAGAATGCCTTGCGGGCTGCAATAGCCGATTACACGACAACGGTAGGTGTATTGAGCGTCATCATTCGTGATGTTATCAATGCTCAAGGTAGTAGTGTTAGTGCCGCTATATTTTACACTATTAAATAAATCTGCAAATGCACCACCATTGATGCTGCGCTGCCAGCGGTAGCGAATAGAATTGAAAGGACTATTTACAAATACTCCAGTTCCAATTGCTTGTACACTCAGTTGAGTATCATCACCTATACATACATCTGCTGATAGAGGCTGTCCAGTGATTTCAAGTGACTGATATACGTTAAGTCTGGCCGTGAATGAGGCTTGTGGACTGTTGCAATTTTGAACACGGCAACGGAACAAATATCCGTTCAATGCAGTAGTCGGGTTGTTTATTGTAAGCACATTGCTGTTTGCTCCAGAGAATGTTTCATTATCTGTAATGTTCACCCATACAAAAGAAGTGAGGCTTGTGCGATACTGCCACTGAATAGTATTCACAGGTTGTGCTGTTGCAATGGCAAATTGAATTTGATCTACATCATCACAAATAGTTTGGCGCACTGGCTGTTGTGTGAATGTAACGAAGGTGCTGTATTGCTGCATGGTGATAGGCTCAGAAACTACAGAACATCCTTGGTTGACATTCACCAATTCTACTTGATAGGTGCCTGGTTGTGTAGCGTTCAAGGTTGCAGTGTTAGAATTTGGAATTACACTACCATTGCGGCTCCATACATAGTTGAACTCATCGCCTCCAGCTACAGAAACGGTGTACGCTTCATTTGGACAAGTGATAGTTTCAGATGATGTCACTACGAGCTCTTGAGCTTCAGCACATTCATCGATAGAGAATATCGAAAGTGTTGAGCTCACTTCATTTGCAAGGATGATGATGTTTTTTCCATTTGGGCTTTGAGCAGCAGGGATGAATACTATTCCTTCTGCACCTAAGTCAGGTCCGCTGCCAGTAAGCGTTCTGTTGTTGTTGTAACCAACATAAACAGGAGCAGCAGGATTTTGAACGTTGAATACCATCACGCCACCAACACGTTCCAATGAAACGAAAGCGTATGGAATACCGCCAATTACAGCAGTGGTAATACCTTCGGGTTCTGGGCCTTTATCGTCAGAACGGTTTTTGAACGCAGCAGTACCGGTGGTGTTAGATGCATTAAAGAAAGCCACAGTGATTGGATTGGCCGCGGTGATCTGCTCGAGAAGATCTTTAGAATCCCAAACAAGAGCACCTGTTTCTGCATTGAAGATGCTGAATGAACGGCTACCAATAATGTGCAGTTCATCATAGTCACCATCACCATCCGTATCACCACTGTATTTCAAACCATTCAAACGACCGAGGAAGCGATTGTTTCTCAAGATATATGCATCAGGGAATGCGTCTGGATCAAGCGTTCCGTTGAATGTAGAAGATGATAGGCGGTTAGCGTCTACCACATCGCCAAACTCGCGAGAGTCACCCTCATTCGCAGTGAAGAGGAAACCAGAACCATTAATGTTTGTATAAGAAATGGCATCAGGCATATAGGTGCCTTTGATTGGAAGATTTCCAGTGATCAATACAGTTCCTGTTTGATCACTTGCGTCTAAACCATTGTTAGAACCAGCGCTGTAGTCAGCATATCCTAATGGACGAAGAGATTCAATAGTATTTGTTGTCAAATCAATCACAAGCATAGCATTGTTTTCTTGCATGCTTACATAAGCTTTTGTGTTGTCATCTGATACTGCCACGTATTCTGGCTCTAAGTCTTGAGCCACAGAGGCGCTCGTAGAGAAGATACGGATACCTTGTGCACGCAACGCGTCTTCTTGACCGTTGAATGATGTAAGACCGATTGTAGTAGCATTTGCCTGTGTTAATGATGCAATGCCACCACTGATATCGACGATGCTTACAGAACCTTCTGGGTCAACGCTATAATCACTATTCGGCTCGCCTTCATTGGCAGTCAATACCTTATTGTAATCTTTACTAAAAGTAATCATATCAGGCATTGGACCTACTTCCACTTGATTCACAAAATTACCATCACTATCGAGGAATACTACGAATCCATTGCTTTGTGGATCATTGTTCTCAATTGCCAGAGCAACGATACCGTTGTAAGCTACAACAGAATTGATGTTACCATATGTCGTGATGTCCAAACTAGTTAGAATAACTGGTGCAGAAGGATTTTGGAAGTCAACAATTTCTAATTTACCACCAATGCTATTGGCAATGTATAGACGCTGCGTGCTTGGATCGTGTGAAACTATCTCAGCAGAGTTCGCGCCAGCAGCTCCGTTGCTAAAGCTTGTGAGTAAATTGATACCCAATTCATTCGATGGAGCAGGTGCTACATAGTCATTATCCTTAATAAATACGATTGAATAGTTATTGGTAGGATGAATGGTGGCAAAGTCAGCTGTTGCAATTTTTACAATTACACGTTCTGCTTTTTCCGCAATAGCATCATCAATGATTGCTAACGGTAAGTTGAAAATGCCATTGCTACCAGCAGGAATAGTCAATGTGTTATTCCAAACGAAATCTGTGTTTGGCGTAGCATCAGTATAAACCGAAAGTGAGAATGTTAATTGTGTTGGATTAGGCGTCGCATTTTCCATAGTTACAGGAATCGATACAATACCTCCATTTTCATTAAACCAAAAGAAGTTTGATGCAGAAGCAATCGAAACGTTTCCAAGAGCGCAACCATCGTTGAGGCCTCCTTCGCAGTTTTCGTCAACATTATTAAAACAAACTTCTGCTGCACCAGGATTAGCATTGCTATTGTTATCGTCGCAGTCGCCGCTCAACATAGCATATCCATCGGGCATTTCGCATTGTACCAACGTAGAAGTATCAACGCCATATCCATCTCCATCTGCGTCGATATACCAAGTGAGCTCGGTTACGCACGAGCCGTCGTCTTCAATGGCCTCTAGATTGTAATTGCATGCATTCATGTCTGTGCATCCTACTACGATCGAAGCTGGAAGAATTGCATTTCCAGGAGATGCCACGTTAGCAGCAACGTCAGCACTTGTTAAGGTGGTTTGTGTTTCGATTTCACCTAAAGCACTAACTAAACCGACATTGCTCAATCCCACATAAGCAGGATTGAAAGTGCCATCGGCATTGTAACCATAATAGAAACTGAAGTTTGAAGTTGCGGCTCCAAAAGATACACGAGAAACTTCAGTTCCTGTGGCATCAAAAACGATGGTGCCATCGCCGCTTGAAGAGAAGCCAAGACCAGAACCAGAATAGGTTCCTATTTGTACTGAATTAGAAAGTCCCCAAAAGGTGCGGAAATCACTAGCGAATGTGGCAGAGCCAGATTCACCGAAAACAACACTCTCGCCTGCGGCGATTGTGGTGACTCCATTAAGAAAAGCAGAGTTAGCAAAATTGAAACTGTTGTCGTCAACTTTATAACCTGTAATATCTACAGAGGCATTGCCTATGTTCGTCAATTCGAACCAGTCGGCGGTGGAGCCCGATGACATGACTTCAGTAATTCGAAGGATGCCCTGAGCAAATGAAATACTTGTCAAAGCAATAAAGATTGCTGAAAGTGTAATTGTTTTTTTCATCACAGAATTTGTGTTGGTAAAGAGGTACAAACCTCGACTTTCAATATTCCGTAATGATTAGAGCAAGTTTAATAAATTATTTCATTTGTTAAGATAATGTAACCATGAAGTGTTTATTTGGAATCACTTTTTGCAAATCAGTCCTTGCGAATTAGTCCTTGCGAATTAGTCCTTGCGAATTAGTCCTTGCGAATTAGTCCTTGCGAATTAGTCCTTGCGAATTAGTCCTTGCGAATTTTACCTTTCAATACGTAACTCCCACTTTTGTTCTAGAGAGGATGAGATGAAATGAAAAGTCATTCCTGTTAGTTGGAAACAAACGCTCATTATTTAAAGAAATGTCATACGCGTAGCCAACGACTCCCGCCAGATCAAATCGCTTAAATATAAACGTATTAAAAATATTCATTTGTATTTCTGGCTTGAGCATCCACGAAGTTTTTCCTTCTTCTACTAGCAATCCTGTGCCAATAAAAGCCCCGATTCTTCGATTGCGCAAATATGCCTTGGTCTTACTTAATGGGATAGCGTAGCCATAACTAATGGTGGAGTAGAAATCATTTTGTCCGACCATCTCCATTCTTCCGTGGAGGGAACGGAGTCTGTCTTTTATATTGCGGCCATAGCTTAGACGGAATGAAGGATACCCGTTGTTGAGGCCGCGATAGCTCATTCCTCCTCCGACTGTTACAGAATTTTTAATCACAATTTTCCCGTACGTCGGTTGAATAGTTGCCATCTCTTCAAGGCTAAATCCAGATAATGATACCCATTGGCTAAGTTCGGGTAGATGCATTTTTGAAAGAAATTCATATTGGAATAATGAATTAATCTTTTCTGCTAAGGCACTTCCTGCTGTTTGTTGAATGAGGTATCCAACTGCGCAATAAGTCCCTTTTTCATCAATAAAACAGGGTCTTCTTTCTTCGTACTGAGAATTGATTGGAAACTCTCCTCGTCTAATATAATTACGCAAATACTCCAAAATTACAAAGCGCTTCTGTTTTATCTCGCTCTCAGGCATGGCTTCTGTGCGCTCCATCAAGAGTTGATATGCATAGGTGAGATGCGCAGTGATGCGTTGTTTTTCAGAAAGTGAGTTGCATTCTGACGGCGTAAAAAAATACTCAGCGCTGGTATTGCCAATAATTGGATTCATAGAACCTTCATCCGTCCGCATGCATCCCGCGAGGGCGACGGATAGAACCATTAGAGTAAAAAGAAATCTCATTATTCTTTACTGATTAATTTTTTTGAGAGGTCAAATCTTCTTTATATATGTATGTAATATTGATAAATCGTCCATTGAATGGCGTCATATCAAAATTGATTACAGCGTTGTCAATGAATAGATTCTCTTTCTTGATAGTTTCCACAAACTCGGATGCAATTTTTTCTGAAAGGTCAATTTTATCTTTCCCTTTCAATAGTTGTTTTTTACCAAATACCTTTAAGATCAAATCCCAGTTGGGGATTGCTATCTGAGAATAGACGATGTCTTTCGTGTTGCCTGAAATCGGATTAATACAATAGAATGAAACTTCTTCTTTTGCCGTCGATAATTGGTACATGGCGCCGGTGGCATCCCTTCCAACGATGATATTGAGACTATTCGCGGTTATTTTTTTATTCTTTACAAGTTCGACCAATTCTGAGATTTCGTTTACTACCAATACTCCGGGGATTCCTTTTAGTTTAAGAATGCTATTTCTTATCCATATTGCATCTGTGTTTTTCAAATTATTGTCATAAGCGAATTGTTCGATGTCATTATTAACTAAAAAAATGAATTTAGCTTCAATCTCTTTATCATGCTGATGTGAATCGAATAAGTGCCGCGCATGCAATACAGCTTTGATTTTATGAAGGGATAATATCTTTGCTTGCTCGGGTGCAATGGGTTCGTCAACAATGACGGTTTGACGTTTACGACTTCCTTTTTTCGTCCAAATTTCACTGAAATCAGCCATGGTTTTTTCTCCATACGTACCCGACAGTCTGGGCTGATAGATTTCCTGAAGTTTTTTATTATTGTTTATTTGTCGATTCAAGGCTTGAGCATATCTTAACTCCTCAATGCGATCATATTCATCCAAGCTTTTCGGTAGTTTTGATGAAATATAATGGAAACCGTCAAGAGCTTCGTCGGTGGCTTTTACAGGCACTTCGAATAAGGTTTGTAAGGCAGCAGCTTCTTCGGCGTTGATCTTTTTACCCATCATCACAGAATAAAGATGGCCGCTATTATCCCTTTGAAGATTGGACTTAACACTTGGTGGCATCAATTCCATTTGTAGAGTTTTCAAGCGCATGTTTGGGCTCAAACCTTCTGATGATTTGTAGGCCTTTGCTATAAATGAATTTTTCGGAAGATTATTGATGTGGTTGATTTCGAAGACAGAAAAGCGCGCGCTCACAATATTGGGGTCGAGATATGCAACATCATCGATGGCTCTTGATCTAGCGCCCAATCCAGCGGCATCATCCAGTCGGTTGAGTCGCGAGGCTTTGCTGAGGTCAGCAGCGGTGTCGGCAGCTTTGCCAGCGCGCGAACATCCTCTTACCAATCCTCCCAATAGGAGAATGGCAATAAGTGACATCTTCAAGTGATAATTCATCTTTTCTTTGGTTTTAGTAGTTTTTCTTCTCGTTGAATGATGGAGGCAATTGTTGTTTTATTGAGAATAGCTAAGCTTGCGTCACGCACTTCTTCCATCACGGCATGGATACCGCATGTTTTTTCATCCATGCAATATTCGCAGGCTTCATAATAGTTAAGGCTCACGCAAGATACCATTGCGATGGGGCCGTTCATTACTCTAATAAGATCAGCAAGATTAATTTCATCTGCAGACTTTGCTAAATAATAACCGCCTGCACTTCCCTTTTTACTTGTAACGAAGCCGCCCACTTTCAAATCTTGAAGTATCGCTTCAAGAAATTTTTGGGGTATTGTCGTTTGTTCTACGATAGATGCCACCGAGGCCGGTTGCTCTAAAGCATTCGTTCGCGCTATTTGCACGAGCGCTTTTATCGCGTATCTCGAACGTTTGTTAAGCATAGTTTAATACTAATCCTGTAAATCCTACCAATATAGTAGGGAATTAAAAATTTTTCATAAGTTTGCGCCCTTATGATGACGCAATCTACTACGGAAAAGTTGAATAGCCTATTGCAACGAACGCAAGGTATAGAGGACACAATACTACTAGCATTAGGCAATTTGGGAGGGAAAGCCAGTTTTTCAACAAGCTTTAGCAAGGAGGATCAAATCATTTTCGATGTGATCGCTCGAAATAATTTGCCCATTGAAGTTTTTACCCTAGACACGGGCAGACTCTTTCCAGAAACATATAGCGTGTGGTCGCGAACCATCGAAAAATACAAAAGACCTATTCTATCATATTTTCCAAACGATCATGCAGTAGAAGCGATGACTACTGAATTTGGTCCAAATTTATTTTATGAAGGCGTTGATTTGAGAAAAAGATGCTGTCATGTCAGGAAAGTGGAGCCATTGAATCGCGCTTTAACAGGAAGTAATATTTGGTTTAATGGAATTCGCGCCTCTCATTCCGAGAACCGTGCTTCTATGAACTTTGTGGAATGGGATAGTTCTCGAGAGCTCTACAAGGTTCAGCCGTTGTTGCATTGGACCGATGAAATGGTGGATACATATATCGACCGATTTCACGTGCCCTATAATAAACTCCACGACACGGGTTTCTTGAGCATTGGTTGCGCTCCTTGCACTAGAGCGGTTGCGCCGGGCGAAGATGCACGGGCAGGAAGATGGTGGTGGGAGGACGCGTCTAAAAAAGAGTGCGGATTACACGCAGAAAAAAAATCAAATTAAAAGTATGGGGAATACTCATTTAAAAGCCCTTGAAGAAGAGGCGATGCACATTCTATTGGAAGTGATGGGCCAGTTTGAACGTCCCGCACTTCTGTTTAGCGGTGGTAAGGATTCAATAGTACTTGTGCACTTGGCTAGTAAGTTATTCAAGCCAGCCACTATACCATTTCCTTTAGTGCATATAGATACTGGTCATAATTTTTCAGAGGCACTGGCATATCGCGATGCTATCGCAAAGAAGTTGAAAGCAAAATTAATTGTTCGTTATGTTACAGATTCTATCGCAAAACATGGATTGAGCGAACCAGGAGGCAAGTTTCCTTCTCGCAATGCTCTACAGAGTTATACGCTCCTTGACACCATTGAGGAGTTTGAATTCGACGCGTGTATTGGTGGCGCACGCAGAGATGAAGAGAAGGCACGTGCCAAGGAGCGATTATTCTCTGTCCGAGACGAATTTGGTACTTGGGATCCGAAAAATCAACGTCCTGAAATTTGGAACATCTATAATGGTCAAATTTCAAAAGGCCAAAATGTACGCGTCTTTCCCATTAGTAATTGGACAGAATTGGATGTGTGGAATTATATCCGTCAAGAGAATATTACTCTACCTTCCATCTATTTCGCACATAATCGCGAGGTGATTCGCTACGGCAATCAATGGCTGGCCACCAATGAATTTATTAATGTGGAAAATGAGGACGAGATAACGACCAAGCGCGTACGCTACCGAACCGTTGGCGATATGACATGCACGGCAGCCGTGGAAAGCAATGCTGATTCGCTTGATGCAGTAATTGATGAGATTATCTCTTCACGCATTAGCGAACGCGGTGAAACGCGTATTGACGACCGCATGTCAGAGGCGGCGATGGAAGACAGAAAGAAGAACGGTTATTTCTAAAAAAAAAAATCGAAATGGAATTATTGAGATTTCTCACCGCAGGCAGCGTGGATGACGGAAAGAGTACGTTGATCGGAAGGCTTTTGTATGATAGTAAAAATATTCTTGTGGATCAATTGGAAACGCTACAAAAGCAAAGCAAGAATGACAATGAAGTGGACTTGGCTCTCCTCACAGATGGCCTGCGCGCGGAGCGCGAACAAGGCATCACCATTGATGTAGCTTATAAATATTTTAGTACACCTAGGAGAAAATACATCATCGCGGATGCACCCGGACACATTCAATATACGCGAAACATGGTCACCGCGGCAAGCACAGCACATGCTATTGTAGTGCTTGTAGACGCGCGCACAGGAGTGATTGAACAAACGCGAAGGCATGCATACGTTGCATCATTGATGAATATTGAACACGTCATTTTTGCCATTAATAAAATGGATTTGATTGATTACGATCAATGGCAATTTGAATCCATTCAAGAGCAATGTTTGACGCTATGCCGTCAACTTGGGTTGAACAATCCTTTCATTATTCCCATTGCCGCATTGCATGGGGATAATATTACAGATACATCTATTAATATGTCTTGGTATAAAGGACAAACAGTTCTGGATATATTAGAAGAATTGCCTGTATATAAAGCGAAGCAAGATGGACATTCATATTTTCAGGTTCAATATGTCAATCGGCCTCAGTCAGCGGAGCTTCATGATTTTAGAGGGTACATGGGCTCGCTGCAAACTGGAACATTTGAAGTGGGAAGTGCAGTGAGTGTTTTTCCATCAGGGATTCAAACAAGGGTCAAACTTATTTGGTCGGCGGGCGAACTTCTGAAAACTGCCACAGATAGCGGTGTTTATACAATCGAACTCGAAGATGATGTCGACATTTCACGCGGCGATGTGATACGAAGTTCAGATGCTAATGAAGAGGGGACAACTATTTTTCAAGCAAGGCTCTGCTGGTTTTCTGAAAAGAAGGGCAGGGTGGGGCAGAAGGTACTGCTGCAACAAAATAGTGCATTGACTCGGGCAGTGATTACTTCTATTGAGTACAAGATAGATATTCAAAAATTTGAAGAGCTTGATGGAGTAGAAGAAATCGCATTGAATGATATTGTATTTGTTACAATAAGGTCTCAAAAACCACTTCTTTTTGGAGGGCAAAATTCTGCGCAGAATAGAGCTATTCTTATTGATGAAATAAATCACCAGACCCTTGCAGCAGTCATTTACGCCCAATATTAAGTCCACCGACAGAAGTCGCTTGTGGCTTGTTCTCGGGTTGCCTATTTTGGTGGTAGCAATGTGTGTTGCTGCTCATTTGAGTTTGGGCGAAAGCAGTTTCATCGACGAAGTATTTTTTTGGTGCGCTCTTGCAGGGTTTATAGCACAGCTCATTGATGGAGCATTGGGAATGGGCTACGGAATTGTATCAGCATCATTTCTTTTATCATTCAATATTCCGCTGGCAGCGGTGAGTTCGAGCATACACAGCAGTGAAATATTCACCTCTGGTGCTGGAGGGTTTTCTCATTGGAAGTTGGGAAATGTGGATAAGAAATTATTTTGGAAATTGGTTATTCCTGGTGTCATCGGAGCTGTTGTCGGGGCTATTATGTTGAGTGTGCTTGGTGATGAATATGCGAGCTACGTGAAGCCCTTATTGGCGGTGTACATTCTGTTTTTATCGGTGAAGTATATATTTCTTTTTTTCAAAAAAGTTTTTATTCATCATGAAGTAAAACGAATGCGGATCTTAGCCGCTGTTGGTGGATTTCTGGATTCATTTGGTGGTGGTGGCTGGGGACCGCTCGTCACAAGTACCTTGCTTCGCACCAGTCACGAACCAAAGGCGATTATTGGGAGTGTGAGTTTGACGGAGTTTTTCGTCACCTTCGCGAGTGCATTTACATTCTTTTTATTTATTGGAATGCAGCATTGGCAGATTGTAGCGGGCTTGATAGCCGGAGGAGTCATTGCTGCTCCGGTGGCTGCACTCCTTGCAGGCAAGCTCTCCAAGAAGTGGAGTTATCTGCTTATCGGAATTCTAAGTGGCATTTGGAGTTTGAGAATTTTATGGAAGCTGGTTTGAGAAAATTTATCTTCTTGATATTTATTTTCTTGGCGCACTATGCAAAGGCTCAAGACATACAGCAACGTTTGTTTTGGCTTTCAGTTCAAGGGGAGTTTAAGCTAAAAGAGAATAGTTTTTTCATAGCGGAATTTCATCAGCGAACTTTTTTTCAAAATTTGATAACGCATCAGAATGCTATTCGTTTGCATTACAGGTTATCATGGAAAAGATTAGATACCAGTATCGGTTTAAGTTACTTTAGAAGTGAGCCGGGAGATCCAGAACGACGGTCAAGGCCAGTGACGGCTGAAATAAGGCCTCATATAGATATTATAGTTCCAATGAAAATTGGGCAGTGGAGGATCGAATCACGGTGGCGAAATGAGCTTCGTTATTTTAATCGAGAGGATCAATGGAGCGATTTTATTCAAACCAATACACTGAGGAGTTGGCGCAGTCGATGGAGAGCACAGCTGATATCGCCGATGAAAAGTACGATGCTCGGAACCTTTCGAGGCAGGATTGGATATGAATTATTTGTGCAAAAAAATTTGCAAGACGGAAACTGGGATTTAGAGCATCAGCGTTTTCTCACTGGAATAAATAGAGTACTAAGCGATAGATTTTCCGCAGAATTGGGAGTTATTTATTGGAGACAACCACTTCCGTCCAATATTCATTTGCATCGCTTAATTCTATTTCTTAATTTTTATTTTGAATAATCCTTGTTTGCGTGGCTTTGGGATTTGCACCGTGCACGTAGGGTGTTTAAAAAAAAGTTTACGATGTCGAGGAGAGCTAGGCTCTTTTAATTGTAGCAACTCCTCTAATTCCATAATCAT
>JBILSZ010000203.1:0-3756 GCA_044371755.1 Flavobacteriales bacterium
GTTGGTCGCCGGAGCCGAGCCGATCGGCGTGGCAAGCTGCGCCACCGTGCCCGACGCCGTGAGAATCTGCCGGTACTGGCCAGCGAGCGCGCCGGTTCGGAACAGCACGACCTGATCTGGGCCGTAAGGGCCTCCCACCAAGGTGGCGCAGTTGATGACGCTTGCGGTCGATCCCGCCGCGACCGTGCTGTTGGTCGATGCCGCTCTGCCGCTTCCGAAGATCGCTGCCTGCGTGTTGGCAGCAAGGATGTCGGTCAGGAACGTGACGGTGATCGGCTGGCCCGCTCCAGCGCACGCGCAAGTAGTCCCAACGGGCTGCGTGCCCTCGGCCTCGCCCTCAAACGGCGACCACGGCAGCCACAAGGCGAACTTGTTGAACGGCGTGCTCTGGCCGCTGACGGTAGGCGGCTGGATCGAATAGGCGTCGCCTGCCACCGTGTTGTTCGTGAACGCAGGGCTGACCTCCAGCACGAACTTGCCAGTCGTTGCGTCGTAGTAGACATCCCCACAGGATCGCGTCTGGTTGGCGTTGTTGCCCGTGAGCGGGGTTATCGTCAGGCCAGTCAGCGACCCACGAGCTTGGTAGGCTCGCTCGGCAAAAGCCCTGTGGTAGCTGTTGGCTGCCGTCAACAGGTCTTGCCCAGCCACTTGCGTCATGGTGATCGGCAGGCTGCCGACCGAACCGATGGTGACGCCTTGCAGCGTGATGCGTCGCTCCGCTGTTGGTTCGTTGGTTGTGCTCGACAAGCCGGAAATGGTGTAGGTCGTGTTGGCGGTGATGCCTGACGGCAGGCTCGCACCAGAGAACTGCACCTTGTCGCCGATCGTTACGAAGTGCCCTTCAGCCAACGTGATGTGGTCCGTAGCTCCTGCGGCAACGCTTGCCACCGCCGTCGTGGTCGGGCGGCGCAGGTAGAACATCGTTTCGGTGTCTTGGACGGTCAGCACGCTGTTCGTTGCAGCCGATGCCGATGTCACCTGAACGAACGTCGGGTAAGGAGTCCTACTCAGTTGAATGTTCTGCTCCAGCGGACCAGTCAACGTCACGCGAACGTAGTAGTCCACGCCAGCCAAGAAGCTGCCAGTAGACGACTCAAACCGAATGCGGTCGTTGTCCGCCAACCCAGAGTTGAGGAACACATCGGCCCCGGTCGATTGAACCGTCAGAGTGCTCGTGCCAGCATTGTATCCAGTCACGGTTGCCGAGATCGGTCTGCACTTCTTGGCGACGATGTAGTCTCCAAAGGCGTCCTCGGTAAACGATGAGACGATGCCCTGCGGGACAGCAAGCGAGAACAGTGCCAGCACTGCCGTAGACGGAATCAGCACCGATCCGCCTCGCGTTGCAGACACTTGTATGTCCGATCCAGACGATGTGACTACCCAATACGACTGCTGCGCACTCATGCCGCCGGGGATGGCTCCACTGACGCGGATGCAGTCGTTAACCGTGAACAGGTTGAATGTTAGCGTAATGGTGCCCGTCGTAGTGTTGATCCCAGTTGATGGCATCGCCAGCACCGCCCCTGGATCTGTCGCCCCACGCACCTTGACCGCTTCACCAACGCGCACAGGCTGGTTGCCGATGCGGAAGCGCGTAGGCACCTTGTTGGTCAAGTAGCCCGGCGTCGCGTAGATCTGCGCCGAAACGCCTACCGTGTAGCTGCCAGGGTCGTTGACGCCGCCTAGGACGCTACGCAGCAGCACCGTGCTCGTCGTGCCATTCGCTCCGCCAACGAAAGGATAGGTGAACTCCTCTCCAACCTCCGGCAGAGGCGACAGATCTGGGCTGACGCTCACCTCAGAGTCGCTGGAGTTCGTCACCGTGTACGAACGCCCGTCGCGCTTGCGCGTGATGGTCAGCCCCGTCGCGTCGTACTGCCACTTGCAGTTCGTGACCAGCTTTCGCACCGACGATCCAGCCTGCACCGTGCAAGTGCCAGGGTACTTCGTAAACGACGCCCCCAGCACGTTGGTCTGCGTCGGCACCGGGTCGTAGAACGTCAGCATCTTCACGGCTTGCACCGCAAGGCCCTTGGTGCTGACCGTCTGCCACGGGCTGCTCTTCGGCCCCGTGCCGTAGCGAAGCGTCTGCCGGCCTCCCGCGAACGTCACCGGCAGCGTGAACGTGTCGCTGTAGCTGCCTTCCCCAAACTGCGTCGGGGCGATCTGCGGATTCCGCAGAGCGATTTGGAGGTTCTGGTCCTCCCAAGACTGGGCATCACCGATCGCGGTGCTGTTGCTCTGCCCGACTGCCAACAAGAACTTGCGCTTCGCCATGGAACACCTCGGTCAGATAGCACAAGGCCCCGCCGTACTCGGAAGCACGGCGAGGCCCAGGAACTCAGGCAGCCGCTCCGATCAGGCGATCGAGAAGCCGCTCGGGTAGAACTGACGACCGTTCTGAACGTCCTTCACCATGACAGCGGTGGCGGAGAACGAGTAGGTCGGAGTTGCCGCAGAAGTGAACAGCGTGACGGTGACGCCGATGTATCGACGGCCCTTGTAGTCGGCAGCACCCGTCAGCGGGTTGAAAAACTGATTGCTCGGGATCGAGGCAACGAACTGCTTGTTAGCGAACGAGGCATTGGGAATGCTGCCTCCAAGCTGAACCCTGCAAATTTCGCTGACCGTCGCAAGCTGGATCGTGCCACCGCTCACGGTGTCGGCAGCGACGAGCGCAAAGCTGCCACCAGTAATCGTGCCGCTTGCAAGCGTCACGGCCGACGTGAACGTGAACACGACATGCAGCGGCTCGCCCTCCAGAGCGCGAACCTGCGTCAAGTCGATCGCGTTCTCGAAAATCAACGCCCCAGTCGAGTTGCTGGCAGCCGTGCCAGAAAACGACTGAGCGGCAAACGAAGGAGCCGTTCCGGTGAACGAAAGAAGTGCGTCGGTAATCATGTGTGTGTTTCCTTGGATTACGCCGGGACAACGGCTTCGGTGGAGGTGAGAGCATCGACCTTGCGGACAGGAATGCCCTGGAAGGTCAGCCACGACATCGGGGTGCCGAACTGCGACAGGCCCTTCTCGATGTCAAGAACGCCCTGCGTGCGGTCCATGGCCTGGATGCGCAGCGCGCTGTACAGCGTGCGGTTCATGTAGAAGCACGGCTTGATGCCGCCGAACGACGGAATGCGATCCATCGCACGGGCCATCAGCTTGATGATGTTCGTGGCAGCACCCGTGCTCTGCGCGCCGCTGCCCGAGGTGGTGAAGACGCCATCCGTGCCCGAGCCGGTGTCGATGTTCGCAATGCGAACGACGTACCGCCAGTCCTTGACCGCAAGACCCGGCTTCCACTGGAAGCGCGAGACGTACGCTTGCATGCGGTTGTCGCCCGAGAAGATCGTCTGGATGCCCAGATCTTCCTTCATCAGGCCCGCGTTGCTGCCCTTCGGGAACGGGCAGTAAACCGTACGATCCGACCAGCCGAGGAGGTAGATCGAAGCGTTGTTGCTACCGGAGCCACCACCATGCAGCACGTTCACGCTGTTGCCAACGGAAGTGGCGCGACTGTTGTAGCGGTTCGCAAGACCAAGGAACTGCTTGGGGTCCGTAGCCGGATTGCCACCGAACAGGCCCTGCACGAAGGTCTGGTTCATCGACTCGATGAACGCGGAGTCTTCCGTAAGGCGGAACTGGCTGGTGTTGCCGTTCAGCTTGGCGAGGTCAACGTCCATCTCCGAACGCGCCTCGATCATCGCGCACGCCTCGTCCACCTGAGCCGTCGTGCTCTTGCTCGACGGGATGCCC
>JBILSZ010000015.1:0-38320 GCA_044371755.1 Flavobacteriales bacterium
CCTGTGGCTGTTGATGCAGGCACAAACTTGACACTTTGCCAAGGCAGCGCACCTCAACAATTAACTGGGGCTACTCCATCCGGTGGTGTTTGGTCAGGTTCTTCTGTCACACCATCCGGTGTGTTCAATCCTTCTACTGTGGGAAATAATGTTGTTACCTACACTATCACTACTTCTATAGGTTGTACATTTTCAGATGCTAGAACAATTAACGTTACACCAGCAAGCGCGGTGGATGCAGGTCCTAATAGAACTGCATGTCTTGGTACAACGGCTTTCCAACTTAATCCTGTCACTCCTGGCGGCACTTGGTCTGGAAGCCCACTTGTCACTTCGGGTGGCGTGTTCAATCCAACTACAGTTGGTTCTTTTGATTTGACTTACTCCGTAAACGATGGTACGTGTACGGTTACAGATATGATATCAGTCGTTGTATTCGACTTGCCAGTAGTAGATGCTGGTGCCAATTTGAATATGTGCGCTGGAAGCTCTGTTGTGATCAATGCATCCGCTTCGGGTGGCTTGGCTCCTTATTCTATTTCATGGTCGAATGGTGCGACTTTATCGTCGACATCCAGTTTGACGCCAACTGCAACACCAAGTTCAACTACTACTTATTTGGTGAATATCACTGACGCTCGCAATTGCCAAGCTTCAGATAACGTAACGGTGACAGTAAATTCTTTGCCAACTGTAAACGCTGGTGCAGATATTACAGTGTGCAATTCATCTGCTCCAACTAATTTGAGCGGACAGACGCCTGTTGGTGGCGCATGGTCAGGTACTGGTGTATCTTCTTCTGGAGTTTTCACGCTTACGTCTGTTGGTAGTTTCACTTTAACTTATACATTTATTTCTTCATCTGGATGTAGCAATTCAGATACAAGAGTGGTAAACGTAGTGAGCGCAGCCTCTATTGATGCTGGTCCTAACCGCACTTCTTGCATTGGTTCGACTCCTTTTCAGCTTAACGCTGTGACAGCAGGTGGAACTTGGTCTGGCAGCACTTATGTGACTTCTTCTGGTATATTCAATCCTGCTGTAGTAGGATCATATAATTTGACATATTCAGTAAATGACGGTATCTGCACGAGCACCGATGTCATAAGCGTAAATGTCTTTGGCCTTCCTACTGTAAATGCAGGGGCTAATCAGAGCTTGTGTTTGGGCGCATCTGTTTCTTTAAATGGAACAGTGAGTGGTGGCTTAGCTCCTTATAATATTTCATGGAACAACTCAAGTTCACTTTCATCTGGAAGTGCCTTGACTCCAACAGCAACTCCATCAACAACTACAACATATTTACTTACAGTCACCGATGCAAGAATGTGTCAAGCTTCGGATGACGTGGTTATTACTGTCAATCCAATTCCAGCAGTAGATGCAGGTGCGGATTTGACAATATGTGAGCAATCTCCTGCTATCAATATGACAGGTCAAATTCCTGTTGGTGGCACTTGGTCTGGCTCTTGTGTAAGTGCTTCCGGTCAATTTACACCATGTGGTGTAGGAGCATTTGTTTTGACCTATACAATTTCAAGTGCCAGTGGATGCACCAATTCGGATACGAGAACCATTACAGTGACTTCAAGTCCAACAGTAAATGCAGGATCCGATATCGTGGTGTGCCGCAATGAAGGAAACATCGATTTATCATTATCTGCATCTTCCGCGGGAACATGGAGCGGCGGAGGTATTGTAGATGCAGTGAATGGAATATTTAGCCCCATTAATTCAGGTCCAGGTAATCACTTGGTGACTTTGACCATTGGAACAGGAACATGCCAGGTTAGTGATCAGCTTATCGTTTCAGTGAATGCTGAACCAACAGTGAATGCAGGTGCGAACCAAAGCATATGTATCAACGCTGCACCTATTGCATTGATTGGAGGTTTTCCTTCAGGCGGTGTTTGGGAGGGACCTGGTGTGAGTGGAAGCAATTTCTCTACTGCTGCAGGCCTCGGTTTACACAATGTGTTGTATCGCTTCGTAGATGGCACCACTGGTTGTGCAGATACTGCCTTCAAGTCGGTTACAGTAAACAATATACCAGAGGCATCATTCACCCTTCAAGAAACTGCTTGTACGAATGTGGCAATTTCACCCACGAATACTTCTGTTGCTGCTAACCAATATTCATGGAATTTTGGAGTAGGAAGCAACGTGTCTGGAGTAAATCCAAACAATACGTATTCATCTTCTGGTGTATATAACGTTCGCTTGATTGCTACCAACAGCTTTGGCTGCGCTGATACTACTTTTGATAGTATTACTGTGATCTCAGCTCCATCTGTGGTTTTATCAGCAGATGTTGTGGAGGGTTGTGCGCCATTGAGTGTAAATTATTCGGCGAATGTTCTTGGGGAAAATGTTTCTTTTAATTGGAACTATGGCAATGGTAATACCACCACCGCATCATCTCCAACTTCACAAGTGTATATAGAAGATGTTGATGTGACTGAATATACAGCTACATTATCTGTCAATAACGCTTGTGGTATTGCAACTGATGAAGTTTTAATTACTGTGTTGCCAAGACCTAATGCGAATTTCAGCACTCAATTACTCAGCACTATTTGTTCTCCAGTAAGCGTGGATTTTGATATTAATTCTACCGGGGGTATGACAACATGCACCTGGGATTTTGGAGATGGAGGTACAGCAAATGTTGAAGATCCTGGTGTGCGCGTTTATACCACCGGTGATGATGACGACGACGATGATTCAAACGCGACATTCGATATCACGCTTACGGTCGAAAACCAGTGCGGTACGGACGAACATGTAGAGTCTTTGACGATTC
Source organism: Flavobacteriales bacterium (assembly GCA_044371755.1). Taxonomy (GTDB): domain Bacteria; phylum Bacteroidota; class Bacteroidia; order Flavobacteriales_D; family Sanyastnellaceae; genus JAIXWP01. Next base: position 2,804 of record JBILSZ010000015.1, read on the forward strand.
AGCCCAATGGAGTGAATGCTCAAGTTGCCTTGAGTGCTACCACTGGATGCAGCCCACTTACCGTAGTAGCCAGCAATACAGGGACTGGTGGAAATATGATTCAATATTCATATGAGCCAGGCAATCTTAGTATTGGAAATAACGCGGAGTTTGTTTTTGCTAACGAAGGGGAATATACCATTTGGCAATATGCTACCGACGGATGTGGTTTCGATACTACGTTTGCAGTGGTTCAGGTATTTCAATCTCCACAGATTTCTTTTATTTCTTCTGCTGATGAAGCATGTCAAGGCACAGGCATCACCTTCGAATCAACCTCTAGCAATTTTTCTGAAATCCAATGGACGTTCGGCGATGGTGAGTCATCTTTCCTCCCAGAAGTAGAAAAGCATTATGCTCAAGCGGGCACATATGATGTAAATCTTCAAGGAATGGGGGCAAATGGTTGTGGGGCAAATGCTTCAATGTCTGTTACTGTTCACAGCATTCCTGTAGCACAATATGAGGTGCCGTCACAAGAGAATTGTGCTCCATTTGATATTTGCCCTATGAATACAAGCGTTGGAGGCTTCAATCATCAGTGGAGATTTGGTGATGGTTTTACAGTAGATGAGCAACAACCTTGTTACACTTTCACAAACGAAAGTGACGGTGTGCTATATAGACACGTGGTTCTCACTGTAAGCAATGCCTTTGGATGTGCTGATACAGCAGATAAAGTTTTCACGATCTATCCATTGCCGAATACGAATTTCCAATTTGCAGAAAGCACTACTTGTGAATATCCATATGTTTTGAATCCAATTGGTATTGGAGAAACATTTGCGGGCTACAACTGGAGTGTTAATGGTCTTGCTGCTTCAACGGCACAAGCGCCAAATCTTCAATTGACAGCTCCAGGAACTTACGTAATTGGGCTTGATGCTACAAATATTTATGGATGCCAAGGCGCATCAGATCGCACTTTTGTCATCTATCCAGAAGTAATTGCAAACTTTGAGGCAAGCAGAGAAAATGGTTGTATCGAATTGCCTGTGGCGTTTAATAACAATTCTACCAATGCAGTTTCATATCAGTGGTCATTTGGTGATGGCGGTAGTTCATTAGCGCTTAGCCCTAGCTATACTTTTGAGGAGCAAGGTGTATTTGATGTTCAATTGATCGCTACTTCTGTTCATGGCTGTATTGACACCTTGGTACGTCACAATTTTATTGAGACATATCCACTACCTGTAGCAGACTTTAAAACGAGAAATACCACTGCATCTATTTTTGATCCAGCATTTGAATTTGAGAATTTGAGTGAAGATGGCACCTCGTATACATGGCATTTTGGTGATGGAGAAACAAGCAATGAAGAAAATCCAACGCATGAGTATGCTTATCCAGGTTCATGGCAAGTGCGCATGATTGTAGAGAATATGTTTGGATGTACAGACGAAATCTCTAGGACAGTGTTGGTTGAAAATGACTTCCAAGTTTATATTCCAAATTCATTTACCCCAAATGATGATGGTTTGAACGATGTTTTTAAGCCAGAAATGGAGGGCTTGGAATTCGTAGCAAAATATGAGTTTAGAGTTTTCGATAAGTGGGGAACGGTAATTTTCGAAAGTGAAGATCCAAAAGATGCTTGGTTGGGTGATACACGCGACAACGGAGAGTATACAATGAATAGTACCTTCCGTTATCAGTTAATCATTGAAATCGAGCAGAACGCCGAGACAAAAATGTACGATGGCGTCGTGACTGTGATTCGCTAATCTACTTATTAATAAAGATTTTATAGTGCAAAAGTGGTGGAATAGACTACTTTTGCACTCGTTTTTTATAAAGTATCCCGCAGGGATTAATAAATTTCATGGAAAAGATTAGAAATATCGCGATTATCGCGCACGTTGACCACGGCAAAACGACCTTGGTAGACAAAATGCTTCACACTGCAAACTTGTTTAAGGAGCACGAAGAAACAGGAGATTTGATTCTCGACAACAACGACTTGGAGCGCGAACGTGGTATCACCATTTTGGCAAAAAACGTATCCATTACGTACAAAGGCTACAAGATTAATATTATCGATACTCCTGGTCACAGTGACTTTGGAGGAGAGGTAGAACGTGTGTTGAATATGGCCGAGGGCGCCTTACTTCTGGTGGACGCTTTCGAAGGACCTATGCCTCAAACACGTTTCGTATTGCAAAAGGCATTACAGTTAGGTCTAAAACCAATTGTAGTAATCAATAAAGTTGATAAAGAAAACTGCACGCCTGATGAAGTGCATGAAGCAGTTTTCGACCTCATGTTCAATCTTGGCGCTACTGAAGATCAGTTGGATTTCCCCACTGCTTATGGAGCTGCGAAGCAAGGTTGGATGTCGCATGACTGGAAAGTTAAGACAGATACTATTGAGCCGCTATTGGATCTGGTTATTGATCATATTCCAGCGCCAATAAGTCGTGAAGGTATCCCACAGATGTTGGTGACTTCGCTCGACTACTCTCCATATACAGGCCGTATGGCTATCGGAAAGTTGCACAGAGGAGAGTTGAAGCCCAATATGCCGGTATCGCTCGTGAAGAGAGATGGCAGCCTTCAAAAAGGCCGAATCAAAGAACTTTATGTGTTCGAGGGCCTCGGAAAGCGCAAAGTTGAAACTGTTAAGTCTGGTGATATTTGCGCTATCAATGGAATCGAAGACTTTGAAATTGGAGATACTTTTTCTGATTTTGAAAATCCTGAGGCGCTACCAGCTATCGCCGTGGACGAGCCTACAATGAGCATGTTATTTACCATTAATGACTCTCCATTTTTCGGAAAGGAAGGTAAGTTTGTAACAAGCCGACATATCAAAGATCGCTTGGACAAGGAGCTTGAAAAGAACCTTGCATTGCGAGTAATGGAAACCGACAAAGCAGATCGTTTTATGGTTTACGGACGCGGTGTACTTCACTTGAGTGTTCTTATCGAAACGATGCGCCGTGAAGGTTATGAATTACAAATTGGCCAGCCGCGAGTACTAGTAAAAGTTATTGATGGTCAAAAGAATGAACCAATCGAAGAGTTGACCATTGACTTGCCAAGCGATATGACTGGAACTGCAATTGAAGCGGTGACGAGAAGAAAAGGTGAAATGAAAAACATGGAACCCAAAGGCGATCGTACTGTACTTGAATTTGAAATTCCATCGCGCGGTATCATAGGTTTGAGAAATTATATGTTGACTGCCACCCAAGGTGAGGCAATCATGTCACACCGCTTCAAAGAATACCAACCGATGAGAGGTGAAATTCCTGGAAGAAACAATGGGTCATTGATTTCAATGGAAAATGGCACCGCAGTAGCTTACAGTTTGAATAACCTTCAGGATAGAGGTCGCTTCTTTATCGAACCAATGGAAGAAGTATATGAAGGGCAAGTGATTGGAGAACATTCAAGAGACAATGACTTGGTGGTGAATGTTACCAAGACAAAGGCGCTCACCAACATGCGTGCTAGTGGTACTGATGATAAGGCTAAGTTAGCTCCGCCTATCAAATTTACACTTGAGGAAGCCCTTGAATATATTCAAGCCGACGAGTATGTCGAGGTAACACCAAAGAATCTTCGCCTTCGTAAGATTTACAGAAATGAAAACGATAGAAAACGTTTTTCAAAAGAGTTCAGTCAGCAAGACTAATTTTCATTAGTTTGACTCATAATATCAAGAGGTTAGATATAATCCATTCGATTTTATCTAACCTCTTAACTTTTTTTTATGGCGCGATGTGTGAAAGGAAGGTTACATTTGATAACCTGTTGTAAATAATAAACACACTTATGAATAAGAAGGGAATTCTTTTATTAATCACTGTTTTTTCATTCAACCTGAGTTTCTCGCAGGTAAAAAATCCGGAGGCGACCACTGATAAATTCAATATGCTGCTCAATTATGTTGAGCATCTTTACGTAGACTCTGTGAATTCAGAGGAACTTACGGAAAGAGCAATAGTAGCTTTACTAGAGCAGCTCGATCCTCACTCTTCTTATTTCACAGCAGAGGAAATGCAGGAATCCAATGAACCCTTACAAGGAAGTTTTTCAGGAATTGGAATTTCATTCAATATTTTGAAAGATACAATTTATGTCTTAGAACCAATTTCTGGTGGTCCTTCGGAGAGATTGGGGATCAAAGCAGGTGACAAAATAATTGAGGTGGATGGAGAAGTTGTTGCTGGAATTGGAATAAAAAATACAGGTGTTGCATCTCGACTAAAGGGTCCTAAAGGCACAAAAGTGAAAGTGGGTATTCAGCGCAAAGGGGTAAAGGATCTGATCCCTTATGAAATTACTCGAGATAATATTCCAATTTATTCTGTTGACGCAGCCTACATGGTGGCACCTGAAGTTGGATACATCAAAGTAGCGCGATTCGCCAAAAATACCATGGAAGAATTAAAAGCTGGTATCATCAAACTGAAAGGTCAAGGTATGACGAGTTTGGTCCTGGATCTTCAAGGCAACGGTGGCGGATATCTCAATACAGCAGTTGAAATGGCGGATGAGTTTATTTCAGGAGATAAATTGCTTGTATATACCGAAGGCAAGGCATTCCCTCGAAAAGACGATAAAGCAAACCCCAAGTTGACTGGATTATTTGAAAAGGGAAAACTAATCATTCTTATTGACGAATCAACTGCTTCGGCGAGTGAAATTGTGAGCGGCGCCGTGCAAGATTGGGATCGTGGGTTGATCATCGGTCGAAGATCATTTGGTAAGGGATTGGTGCAGCGACAATTCAACTTTGGTGATGGAAGTAGCATTCGTCTCACCGTACAGCGTTATTATACCCCATCAGGGCGAAGCATTCAAAAACCTTATAATGACGGATTGGAGGCATATTTCAGAGACAAAGAGACTCGTTATAAAAAAGGTGAATACTTTACAATGGATAGCATTCAAATGCCCGACTCTTTAAAGTATTACACTAATATCAAAAAACGAATGGTGTATGGTGGTGGTGGAATTTTACCTGACATATTCGTACCGCTCGATACCGCTGATAATACCGATTATCTCGCTGATTTGATTAGAACAGGTGTCAATAATGAATGGGCGCTCACTTATACCGATAAGAATAGGGAGTCTCTTTTGGCAAAGTTCCCTACAAGTGATAACTTTGTAACCAGTTTTGAACTTGGAGAATCGGAATTGCAGGATATGATTAAAATGGCAGAATCTGAGAAAGTGGCTTTTGTGGAGGAAGATTTCAAACGCTCAGAAGAAACCATTAAAATTAGGACTAAAGCGTTGATAGCTAGGAATTTGTATGACAATGAGGCCTTTTACAAGGTAATAAATCATCTTAACCCAGCGTTAAAAAAAGCGCTTGACACACTAAATGATGGCACCTTTGACGCGATGAACCTCGGAGACGAGGCCGACATCGCCAAAATCAATAAAACCAAATCAAAAACAAAAAAATAAGTAAGTCATGAGTAACGGAGTAAAAATTGGATTACTAGTAGTAATCGCAGGTATTCTCGGTTTAGTAGCATTCAAAATGACCAGTGCTAACGATGAGCTAGGTGCTCGTCCAGCAAATGACGCAGCGGCGGCGATTAATACCGAAGGTACAGCTGCAACAAAAGTTGGCGCTAACCCTAACCAAGCGTCTGCGGGACAGGCTTCTCAGGCCCGAGCAAAGACAACGGTTCAGTTTGAAAAATCTGAACACGATTTCGGAAAATTGAAGCAAGGTGACGTAGCTGATTATAGCTTTAAGTTTACAAATACAGGAAAAGAGCCTTTGATCATTGAAAATGCACAAGGTTCATGTGGCTGCACTGTTCCTTCTTATCCAAAAGAGCCAGTAGCTCCTGGAGCAAGTGGAGAGATTTTGGTGAAATTCAACAGCGCAGGTAAGAGCAATGCTCAGCAAAAGACAGTTACTTTGACTGCCAACACAGAGCCTATTCAAACGATTTTGACAATCAAGGCTTTTGTAGAAGCTACTGAAAAGAAATAATCGAGAACTTAATTCTCGTCAATGGATCCCCCGCTTTCACGGGGGATTTTTTTTTTTGATTATTATGGAAATATGTTCGCAATCGCATCCTATTGAAAAATGATATTATGAGAATCATCCTTTTAGTAGCTCTATTTATCTTGCGCTTATCGATATCACAAGCTCAAAAGGATAGTTTATGGACAGGTGAATTAAAAGAAATTGCTATACGTCCGTACTGTCCCGACAGTGTGTGGGGGAGCAAAGAATATAATGTTGCTGATTTTATTTTTATAGAAAATAATATTTTGATGCTTGTCTATGACCACGAGCTTCGTTGGAAGTCACAAAGTGAAGGCTCTAGAACTTTATACAGTGGAGCTAGATGCATTTTGCTCGATTCTTTGGGCAGTGTATTAGCAAGTTCTAATCCAATAGGCACAGAAGTCGAGTATTTTGAAGGTGAGTTTCTGCATGGTATTTTTATAAAAGCGCGCTACAATCGTCTAAAAGTGGAAATAATAAATGAGGAAATTCAGCTTACTTCAATGAGTGATAGCGACTTCCTGAATTATGTTCGTCCCTATCTAGGTAGTGTTGAAGAATGGACATTCGTAAGTACCTATGATGAATATTATCCATCATTTCAATATGCATTTATTAATTCAGCCACCGCTCAGCAAAAGGTACTTCGCACGGTAGAGGATAAGTTTTGCATGGAGCTTTTTCGCAGCGAGTATAAATATTTATCGCCCAGACAGAGAATGGAAGTCAATCAAATGGCAATGGATTATAATATGGACAAGAAAATAATTGCAGCATATTCAAGAGGCTTTCATCACTCCAATTATTTCGAAAAACCCTATGCACCTGCCTTTTACAGCGAATATGGTGTTGTGATCTTTGATCACCACAGCGATTCGGTGTATAAGTTTGATCGAACAGGTCAAGTTTCTAATGCGTTTAAAATTGATTATCATAATCAGCAGCATCCCTTGAAGTGGAAAAAGAGAGTTTACCATGACAAGGTCAGTGATCGCTATTACACTCTATTCAGCAGAGGTAGTAAATACTTCCTTCGCGAAATCTTGATAGATGGCGGTGGAATTGGAGAGGCGAAATCCCTCTTTTACCCTTATCCTGAAAATATCAGTATACAAAATGGTGAGGTTTACTACATATATAGGCCTTTTGAAAGTTCGCAGAATCGATTTCTCTACAAAGAGCAGATATTTAGTTATTAGATAATGTTAGATCGATTACAATTAGTAATAGTTTATACCTTTGAACAAAACCTTTACTATGAGAATCCGAGTACTAATTGTAGCGGCAGTTTTATTGACGCAGTCTGCGCTTTATAGCCAAACAGAAAATGCCGCTTTTTCGATCACAGGCCACGGTTTGGGTACAACATTTAGTACCGATTATCAAGCCATAGGAATCAACCCAGCCAATATAGATATCCCATCACAGTTTGAAGGGCGACGATATGCGATGGGCTTCACAGAAATCGGGGCGTCATTCTTTTCGGGAATCCTTTCTAAAAGCGAGGTCCGCAAAAATCTTTTTGGTGGTGATTTTGATCAACTCAGTAGAGAAGAAAAGATAGGTTATGCTTTAGATTTTGCTGAAGAAAATAACTCTTTTGACTTGGATGTGATGACAACGGGGTTTAGTTTTCAAACCAACAAAGCGGGGAGTTTTGCATTCTCAGTACGCGATAGAATTGACTACTATTCCAAACTTGGTCCTCGTGTTTCGGATTTGTTATGGTTGGGAAATACCTCTGATTATTTCACGGAATATGTTCTTTCCAGTGGTGATACCATCAATGCTTATCCCAATATTTCGCCTGATAGCCTTGCTTTGATTGTCGAGGGCTTGAATTTCGATAATCCACTTTCAATTGGAGAACTTTCAAGAGGAACATCCTTTCGATTCAGTTGGATAAGAGAGTTCAATCTTTCATACGGAAAGAGATTGTTTAGTACTGAAAATGTAAGTGTTTATGGTGGAGTAGGAGTAAAACTGCTTGTTGGTCAAGGCTACATGGAGCTTCAAAACGATAATGGAGTTGCCGAAGGTTTTAGCGCTTTGTCTCCTTTGTTTGATATCGACTATAGTGGTATTGCCGAGAATAATCCTTCGACTTTGCCTGATGACAAGAAGTTGAAACCCGTTGGTATGGGCTTCGGACTTGATCTTGGTGCTACGGTCGTGGTTAAAGAAAAACTCTATCTCAGCGCCAGCGTGACCGACTTAGGCTCCATGACATGGGATGGTAATGTCTATGCAGTAAAGGATGTTAATCTAACCAATTATACCTCACAGGGAATAGAGAATCTGGAATTACTCGAACAGTTTGAGGCACTCAATGGAGGAGATGGTCTAGTAGAATGGCAGGGGCAAGGGTCGGTCACAACAAAACTTCCAGCAATGATGCGGGGCGGTGTTTCTTTTATTTTCAATGAAAAATTACGGGCAGGTGTAGATATTGTCAATTCGCTCAATAGTGAAGTGGGCTCGCTCGAAAAAGCGAATATCGCATTTGGTGGCGAGTTTTCACCAGTGAAGTGGATGCACTTGTCGGCAGGATACATTACAGGAGGCAACTATCTTCGTAAGATTCCAGCGGGCATTCGCTTTACGCCTGGGAATGGCAAGTATGAAGTAGGGTTCGCGTCAAGAGATCTCATTACTTTTTTTACAGACAATCAACCCACAGTATCCATTGCGATGGGGTTCTTGAGATTTAGATTTTGATTGAATGAAGTATTAACACAATTTTTGAAGGCCATTATATGGCCTTCCTTGTTTTCTCGTTTACTTTCGAATAAACCAAATTTATATGTTCACTACTAGAAATCTTTTCGCGGCCATTCTTTCTATCATGGTAATCGCTATTACCGTCCTAGCGCTGCTGGGCATTTGGGATTTGATCGAGTGGTCTTTTGTCCAAAAGTATTTTTGGAAAAGCATTCAATCACTTGTCATTCTTCTCATTAGCGCAGTGGTTATCTATCTCATTCAGCAAATGTTTCACAAAGACACTCCTGTTCAAGACCGAACAAGAGCTGAAGTTTAATGTTTTTGTTACATGAAATTTTCAATAATCACCACCATCTTACTTCTTCAAATGTGGAGTTGTGCGGGGCAGCCTGATGCGTCTTCCAATCAAACGAGGGTAGCAAAAGATGAAATTATAAAATCTATGGATAGTTTAGAAGTGGCCACATTAGGGGCCGGTTGTTTTTGGTGTGTTGAAGCCATTTTTCAAGACATCAAAGGAGTGAAAAAAGTTGAAAGCGGCTACAGCGGAGGCAGTATTAAGAACCCTTCTTATAAAGAGGTTTGTAATGGCACCACAGGCCATGCCGAAGTAGTGCAGGTAACCTTTGACCCGAAGGAGGTGGCTTTCTCCAGTGTTTTGGAAGTGTTTTTTTCTACACATGATCCAACTACATTAAACAGACAAGGCGCAGATGTGGGAACGCAATATCGCTCTGCGATTTTTTACCACAGCGAAGAACAAAGGAAAGTAGCTGAATTAGCAAAAGAAGCAGCGCAAGCAAGCGGCGATTGGTCTAATCCCATTGTTACGGAAATCTCAGCTTATTCCAATTTCTATAAGGCAGAAGATTATCATCAGGACTATTACAATCAAAACGGCACGCAGCCTTACTGTCAGATTGTGATTACACCAAAGATTGATAAGTTTAAAAAGAAATTCGAAGCTTTGCTGAAAGAAGAATCTAAGTAGATAAAATGAAAACCTAGAAAGAGGTTTTTTTTTGACACGTCATTTCTTGTGCTCATTTCTATTACCTTCGTTGGGTGAGGGAGTTTTTACAACTATTCAGCCCCAACTAGCGTCTGTAGAGTATGAAATTTCAGTGGATTATCTTACTTGTAATCACAGGTTGTTTGACTTTGAATTCTCAAGGGACATATGCCTCAGATTATTTATTCATAGAAAATAAGGGGCAATGGCCAAGCGAAGCTAGGTTTTCTACTGATCTCAAGGGAGGAAAGGTCTTTTTGAAAAATAACGGTTTTCGTTTTCATTTTTTTGACCTCACAGGAATTTCCAAGGTGCATGGAAGCGCTAGTTATCCTGTCAATGGGGAAGAGAAGTCGAGAGGGCACGTATTTGACTGTGTTTTTTTTCAATCCAATTCAAATGCTAAAGTTTTTGGAAAAAAAGTATCAAGCACTCAATTCAATTACTATTTAGCAAGTAAAAAGGAAAACTGGGGAATGGGATGTAGGTCTTATGAGGAAGTGTACTATCAAGGCCTTTACAACCATATAGATTTGAGATATTATTCCAATGATTTTTCATTGAAATATGACTGGGTTGTAAAACCAGGTGGAGATCCCTCCAACATCAAGTGGAAATATGATGGGGCTGAAAGTTGCTTTCTCGAAAACGGAAGATTAGTCACCAAAACCTCAATCAATGAAGTAATAGAGCAAAAACCAATAGCCTATCAGGTGATAAATGGAAGAAAGGTTCTCGTGGCCTGTAATTTTGTTTTGGCCAAAGGCATTTTTAGTTTTGAATTTCCCAACGGATATGATACAAATGCAGAATTAGTCATAGATCCTGAATTGATATTTTCAACTTATTCTGGTAGTGCTGCAGATAACTTTGGGTTTACGGCTACCTATGACAGCCAAGGCAATTTGTATAGTGGAAGCAGTGCTTTTGGTCAGGGCTACCCGACAACATTAGGAGCGTACCAAACTGTTTGGGCAGGCGGTGATGGTCAGTTTTTGTCTGGTACTGATATCGCGATATCAAAATACAGTAGTGATGGTTCAACGATGATTTGGAGTTCATTCATCGGTGGTCCAAATGATGAATTGGTGCACAGTTTAGTTTGCAATTCCGATGACGAGGTGATTATATATGGTACCACTAGCAGTCCCACATTTCCTGTCACCAATGGTGCATTTGACACGACATTCAATGGGGGAAGTATTTTTGCACCTCAAGGCGTTGGGGTAGAATATGTAAACGGGAGTGATATCATTATTTCAAAATTTAGTATTAATGGTGCTCAATTGATAGCAAGCACTTTTGTTGGCGGCACTGCCAATGACGGCGTGAATACTGCGGCGGCTTTAAAATTTAATTATGCGGATGAGTTTCGAGGGGAAATTGATATCGATGATAACGGGAATATCCTCATAGCAAGTTGTACATTTTCTTCAAATTTCCCAATACTCAACGGCTCTCAAAGCACTCTTGGCGGTAGCTTAGATGCTTGCGTTTTTAGTATGAATGCAGATCTCTCCAACCTCAATTGGAGCACGTACTACGGAGGAGCAGGTCAAGAAAGTGCGAATAGTATTGCTTTCAACGATGTCGGTGAAATCTACATCTGCGGTGGAACGACCAGTACTGGATTGAATGTTCCATCATCTGCATACAACGCAGCTTATCTTGGTGGATTAAGCGATGGGTATGTTGCCCGTTTTTCTTCAAATGGCAATGTACTGTTAGGTGCTACATTTTTTGGTTCAGAGGAATACGACCAAATCTACTTTGTAGAGGTAAATGAGAATGCAAATGTGAATATATACGGTCAAACGTTGGCTGATGATTCAGAGTTAATCATCAATGCATCATGGGGGCAGCCCAATAGTGGAATGCTTGTTAGCGAATTTGCTCCCGATTTAACATCGCTTTTGTGGTCTACTGTTTTTGGAACAGGCACTGGCCGCTGCAATCTTTCACCAGCAGCGTTTACGGTGGATGTATGTGGTAAGATTTACCTCAGTGGATGGGGCGGCAATACCAATACTTCTACCAATCCAAATACTGCGTCTACAACGGGATTGCCTATTACCTCTGATGCGTTTCAATCCACCACAGATGGAAGTGACTTTTATCTCTTAGTAATTGAATCAGATGCAAGTGATATTGTTTACGGTTCTTTCTTTGGTGGAAACATCAGCCAAGAACATGTCGATGGGGGAACAAGTCGCTTTGATAAAAGGGGGGTGATTTACCAAAGTGTGTGCGCTGGCTGTGGCAGCAACGACGATTTTCCAATCTTCCCTCCGGGCAATGTTGTAAGTGAGGTTAATGGTTCGGGTAATTGCAATAACGGGGTTTTCAAATTCGATTTTCAACTTCCATTGACGATTGCTGATTTTCAAGTTCCTCCTACGGTATGCATTAATCAGCCTGTACAAGTGAATAATCTCAGTCAATTTAGTCAAACTTTTGAATGGGATTTCGGCGGTCTCTTTGAAAGTACTTTGTTTGAACCATCCTATACTTTTGATACACCCGGTGTTTATGAAATAAAATTGATTGTCAATAATCCGAACACATGCAATTTTACGGATACTATTGCTCGGTTTGTGGAGGTAATTCTACCTCAATCAATCACCATTGAAGATGTGGAGTTGTGCGGTGATGAATCTTTTAATATTGGGCCTACCAATGCGAATCCATCGGCACTTTATGAATGGCAACCTCCTGTTTATTTGAGCGATGCGACAGACCCGAACCCTTTGTTTATTCCCGGAGAGAGTACTGAGTACACCCTCCTTATTCGATTTGGAGCTTGCACTGATACTATTAGGCAGAACGTGCAGGTGACAGAGCTTAGTTTGATAGCCCAAGATGATATAGTGCTTTGTGAGCCCGGAGTTGTAAATATTTCAGCATCGGCCAATCCTACTCCTTTGAATTATACATGGAGTCTAACACCTGATTTCATCAATCCCATTTCATCAGGTCCTGCAGCCTCTGAGGTAGTATATAATGTAACTACACCATCGGTCTTTTACGTGCGTGCTTCTTTGAGTGGCTGCGACGTGATTGATAGTGTGGAGGTGGATTTGGTGAGTTTCCAAACAGAAATTCTCGGAGATTTTACCGCTTGTGCTGGAGATACTATCAATCTATTTGTGCTTGATCCGAATGATGATTTCGAATATACTTGGTCTCCGACATCTCTGATTTTGGAAGGACAAAATACTTCATCTGTATCAGTCAATGTGCAGCAGACCACAACGTTTTCCGTTGAGAGTGTGACAAGTTTCGGATGTACATCAAACGATGAGGTAGAGGTACAAGTGAGCAGTTTGAGCAGTCTACCTGTCAATCTTTCGGCGAGTGCTACTGCTGTTATTTCAGGACAAGAGATAGTTCTGACAGCAACACCTGAAGGATTCAACTATGAGTGGCAGCCGTCATCTTTGATCGTGGGTAGTGGATATGTAGTGACCTCCCGACCTCAGAGCACAACTACTTACTTCGTAAACATCAGCGATGGAGAATGCACCCGAGAAGATAGCGTGCGTGTGGTAGTCGTAGATTTTGTTTGCGGCCCCCCGTCGATTTATGTACCCAATGCTTTTACTCCAAACAAAGATGGCAAGAATGAGAAAGTGTTTGTTCGCGGTGTAAATCTCACACGCATCGACTTTAAAATTTACAACAGATGGGGTGAACTGGTTTTTGAAACTACCAATATAGATAGGGGGTGGGACGGAACATTTAGAGAAAAGGAAGTAGATCCAGCGGTTTTCGTCTACTACTTAGAAGCAGAATGTGTAGGCGGGCAGACCTATATTGAAAAGGGCAATATTACGGTGATACGATGAGAATACTAATGGTCATATCATTGTGGTTAACCTGTGGATCTCTTTGGTCTCAGGACATCCACTTTTCTCAGTTTTATCAGTCGCCATTTTCTCTGAATCCAGCACTGACAGGGGATTTTGGCGGTGCACTTAGAGTGGTTGGCAATCAACGCACGCAGTGGCGCAGTGTGACTACACCCTTCGCTACAATCGGTGTGGGTGCTGACGGGCGATTGGACAAGTTCCCTGGTTTTTCGGGTGGGATTAGTTTTTTTAATGATCGTGCGGGTGACTCTCGTCTCACAACTAATTTGATCAATGTCGCTGGCGCAAAGCGCTGGTCTGTGTATCAGGACAAGAAAGGGGAATTGGCAGTAGGCCTCATGCTAGGTTTGACGAGTATGAGTATGGATTATAGCCAACTGGATTTTGATAATCAATGGACAGGTCTCTTTTATGATCCTAGTCTTCCTGCGAATGAAAATTTCGCAAGGGATAGCCGATCTTATTTGAATTTTCATACAGGATTTTTCTATACTCAGCAGGAGTTAAAAGGGAAGTGGGGAGCGGGTTTTAGCATTTTTAATGTTACAAGTCCTGATCAAAGTTGGTTTGATCAAGCTTTCGTGAGGTTGAGTCCGAGAATTAATTTTCATGGTTATTACTCACATCGAATCAATGAGCAGTGGGCTGTAGAGCCAATGCTACTTCTTATGACACAATCACCTCATAGAGAACTTACCCTTGGTGGTCGTGGGCATTATATTGTTAGTGATAAAGACTGGATGTATCGAAGCTTTTATGGTGGTTTATTTGCGAGAACAAGGGATGCAGGATACCTCGTTGCCGGTATTCGCTATGACAACTGGGATGTGGGCATTAGTTATGATATCAATATGAGTACTCTGCGCCCTGCCAGTAATAACCGCGGAGGTTTCGAACTAGGCGTTATATATATTCTTCAACCTCCAGCGAGGATTGGAGAAATTAAGAAAGTTTGTCCCGATTATATTTAGTGTTGAAGCTCTCGCGGTCTATCTTTGGCCCATGAATATGGTTAAAAAGGATAGCAAGTTCAACATTATTCTTGGAGTAATAGTCTTGCTTGTGATTTATAATATCATTTATTGGTTAAGCAAGTTCTTTGTTGCTGAAGTGCCATCTTTTATGATTTCTCTATATCTCGAGTTTAAGAAGAATTGGACGATCATGGTCTTGCTCGAGCTATTAGCAGTGGCGTCTATTTTCGTGGATACAATTAGTAATTACGATAATTTAGAAAAAAATATTCGAGGATTTCGGTTCATGTCAATGGTTGTCCTTACGGCTGCATTTATCGCCAGATTCATTATAGGTATGATAGATCTCTATGTCGGAGGCGGTTTGGACTAATTATTTTAGAAACCGAATATTCGTTCGGCTGCTTGAAATGGAGTGATTTTTTTCTCTGAAAGGAGTTGTTTGACTTCCTTTATTTTTTTTTGAAAGTCAATGTCTTCAAAATATTTCCGAAGAATCAGTTCTTTCAGATTTTCTTCCATCCATTGAGTATCTTGTTGTTCGCGTAATACTTTTAACAATCCTCTTTCTTCAAGCCATTTATTGTGATTGACAACAATGTCATAAACTTCTTGAATGCCCTTGTTTTCGAAAGCGCTACAGGTAGATACCTTTGGTAACCAACCATTTGTTTTTGGAGGATAAAAATGAAGAGCCGACGTATATTCTGCTTTAGCACGAAGCGCTTTTTTTTCATTTTCTCCATCAGCTTTGGTGATAATAAGGGCATCGCACATTTCCATGATACCTCTTTTAATTCCTTGCAGCTGATCTCCAGCGCCAGCGAGCATAAGTAATAGAAAGAAATCGGTCATTTGATGCACAGCAGTTTCACTTTGACCAACGCCAACTGTTTCAATAATTATAAAATCAAATCCTGCGGCTTCGCATAGTAGAAGTGTTTCTTTTGTTTTGCGTGCCACCCCTCCGAGTGTATCGGCTGCGGGAGATGGACGAATAAATGCTGATGGATGCTGGGACAATAACTCCATCCTAGTTTTATCACCCAATATGCTTCCTTTGGTAATTGGACTTGAGGGGTCAATAGCAAGCACGGCAACACGATGATTTTGCTCAATTAAGTGCATTCCAAAGGATTCTATGAAAGTACTCTTTCCAACGCCGGGAACGCCAGTAATTCCTATTCGAATAGAATTGCCAGTAAGGGGTAAGCAAAGTTGCAGAATTTGATCGGAAAGTTGGCGATGCTCTGCTTTGTTGCTTTCTACAAGGGTGATGGCCTCAGCAAGGAGGCCAATGTGGCCTTTTTTGATTCCATCTGCATAGTATTCTGCATCTGGAAGGCGCTGCTTCGTTTTTATCTTGCTTAAAGCCTTATCGGCTGCTTTGTCCCTCGCTTTGCTCATATTCGTTTCAAAGAGAAACAAAAAAAACGGAACATCAAAATCTATTGATTAAATTCGCCATTAAATGAGACCAATACTCTACATTGCTTTTATAGTGTTTTGTGCGTGCTCTGCTGTTGAGCAGAATGGCGGCTCATTCGATTTGGTGAAGTTGCAAGGACGCTGGGAGTCGTTGAATCAGAATACCACTCAAATAGAGGAGTGGGGAATGGTGGCTGAGGGCGACTTGCGGGGAAGGGGATTCGTTCTTGAAGGAAAAGACACCACGTTTATTGAGTTTCTATCGATTAAAGAAATAGACGACACACTTCGTTATTTGGCGCAAGTTTCAGATCAAAATGATGGAGAGACGATTGAGTTCAAGATGCGCAGTCAGAGCAAAAATGTTATTGAGTTTGCAAATCCGGCGCATGATTTTCCGAAAAGAATTGTCTACGAAATTGAAGCCGATAGTGTATTACACACCTTTATCGAAGGCCCTCGCGATGGCCGCACCCTCCGAATAAACTTTGATTACATCAGAAGATAGTGAATCAAATATCAGATATGATTTGATTGAAATTGTCCATCGTCACAGGCTTGTAGTAGTATCCCTTAATGCATTCGTAGGTCTTTGATTTCTTCACGTCGTTGGTGTCGATAGAACTTGTCATTATTATAATTGGCAATTTGATTGCACTGAATTCTGCGATGTAATGATCCAAAAATTCCCACCCATCCATTACCGGCATATTGATGTCTAACATGATGAGATCCGGGAAATCTAGACCATCCTCGCGTCTTTTACGCATTTGTTGAATGGGCAGTTTGCCATTGTGGAAAGCCACTGTCGTTTGAGCAAACTGAGCTCTTTCGATGAGTTTTCTGATCAACAAACTGGTGATTGGATCATCCTCGATGACCCAAATCTCTTTAATTTTTTTCACGAAAATAAATTTTGAATGTGGTACCTATACCTACTTCGCTATCTACATCTATTTTTCCACCCATTGCTTCGATTTGTGTTTTGGTGATATACAGTCCAAATCCTCTTGCGTCTTCATTTCCGTGAAAGGTTTTATACATACCAAATAGCTTATGAGCATGCTTTGATAGGTCGATACCTAAACCATTATCTGAAATAGAAAGGATGGTGTAATTGGTTATTTTATGTGTAGAAATGATGATCTTACAGTTTCTGTCGGGAGAACGATAGCGAATAGCATTGCTGAGAATATTCAACAAAATGCTATCGAGATAGGTGGGCACAGCTTGAATTAATAGGTCTTCCGATACGTCATTGATCACTTCGGCTTGGAGTTGAAATATGGACGCATTTAAACTTTGAATAGTCTTATTTACTTCATGGTGAAGATTGAGCGACTCCTTAGTTCTATCGGTACTTTCTTCAATATTTATAATATCACTCAGGTTTCTAATCGTTTCTTCGAGCTTTTGGGTGCTTATTTTAAGCATATTGATGAAGTTGTTTTTTTCTTCTTCATTATTACTTTCAGAAATAAAGTCAGCTAAAGAAATCAGATTCGCGCTATGTGATCTGATGTTATGCGATACGATATGTGAGAAGGATTTGAGTTTAAAGTTTTGGTCGCTGGTGATTTTAAGTAGGGTCTGAGCTCGTTCAAGATTTTCTAGTTGTTCGGAGATGTCATATCCTACACAAAGAATTTCAATAGGTTGCCCTTTTGCGTTGGTGATCGCTCTAAATTCCCAACGACCGCCCTTCATAGTTCCTTCTTGTGTAGGTTTTCGGATGATTACTTCATGAGGGAGATTGGGCTGTTCAATGCACTTTTGGATGATTTCATTGGTTTTTTGAATGTCATCGGGATGTATCGTAGACATTGAGCTGGTCCCGACGATATTTTCACCAAATCCAAAGAATTCTTTGAAGTGTTCATTGGCGTAGGTATAGATTCCAAGCATGTCTGTTTTGACAATAAATACATTTTGAGAGTCGAGGATGTTCTTGTACGACTTAGCAAGGTCAAAGGCTTGCTTTTCAGACGCCATCAAGCTTTCTTCAATATTTTTTTCTTTCGTCACATCTCTAGCGACACCAAGAAATAACGTTTCACTTCCCGAATGAAAAATCTTGCCTTTAGCAGCATACCAACGCCAATTACCATCAGCATGCATCACGCGATAGTTGATTGGGTCTCGGTAGGGTTCATTGTTAAATGCTTTTTCGATATAGTGGAAACACGCTTTTTTATCTTCTTCGTGCACCCCAGCGCTGAAGCTCGAACCTATAATATGATCTATTGGATATCCAAGTACTTCTTCGCTATTGGGGGTGATATATTGGAAGACGCCATCTTTATTAAGGGTGAAAATAATGTCATTTAGATTTTCAACGAAGGAGCGAAACTTCGATTCGCTTTCTAGTAATTTATCTTCTGTTATTTTTCTTTCTGAAATATCCTGTATTGAACCATACATGCGCAAGCAGCGACCTTCAAAGAATTCTCCTTTACCAGTAACAAATACCCAAAGTTCTTTGCCTTCGGTATCTACTATTTGAAATTCATCTGCAAACGGTTTTTGCTCCTTTATGAGTGCCGTTAGTGCTTCTTGTATGCGCTCCCTGCTTTTTCCTTGTTTGTAAAAGTTTATTGCTTCTTCTGTACAAGGTTTAAAGTCATCCTTTAATTTATGAATGGCTTTGGTGACGGCAGACCAATAGAGTTTGTTTTGTGTCAGATCCATTTCCCAACCACCAACTCGTGCTACTTCATTGGTCTGTTCGAGCATTCTTCGAACGCGCAGATGTTTGCGTTCTTCTTTGACTTTATGCGTTATGTCTTCACCACTGCCATAGAGCAATTCATTTTTGTAAATGGCTTTCCATTCAATGATGCGGTAGTCGCCGTTTTTTTGTTGGATGCGAACGGTAAAGTTGGTGATAGGTTCTCCGTGTACGATGGACAGCAGTTTTTTTCGCGTTTCCGGCCAGTCTTCTGGATGAACGATTGATTCGAAAGTTCTGCCCAATATTTCACTAGGGTAGTAATCAAGAATATTCTTAAACGCCAAGTTGACTCTCAAAAACTCGCCGCGGACGTGGCCAATACAAAACAACTGATTGGAAAGAAGAAAGAAATCCTGAAAAAGTGTAAGGTTATTGTCTCCACCTTTTTGATTTTCTATTTCCTGAGTGATATCCGTATGCATACCCATCAGCGCATAAGTCATTCCCTCATCATTTTTCAATGCGATCCCACGGCATCGAATCCAAACGATGTCGTCTTTTTTTAAAAATCTTGCTACGATATCATATTTGTCACTTGCTCCTTTTGCTACCTCGACAAAGTATTTCAGACCTGCCTTTAAGTCATCGGGATGCACGAGCTTTTGCCAATCAGACGAACGATTGCTTACAGACTTCGGATCTATGCCAAAGGTTTCCCAAAAGTTTGCTGTGGTGTGTGTAACATCGGGCTTGTCTAGATACACGAGCCACAAACCATGGTCTGCGCCGCTTTCCAACAACTGCCTAACATCATTGTGATTGGCTATCAACTGCTCTATAAGAGAATGACCTTCAGGGATTTGGTTATTCACTGGTTAAGTGGTTTAATCAAGAGTTTATCAAATTTAACAAAATCTCGGTTTAACACCAATATTTTATTTCACCTACTCTTAAAGCGGGTATTAAAACTGGAAATAGATAAATGGCTGTAATTCACCAGTCGTCATTTGATAGCAGAATAGAACAGCTATTACAACAATTATAGCCATTATAGGAATTGGTAATGCGCTAAATGCATTCCTGTATTTTTCCTTCCAATCCTCAGGAAGCCAGTGAATGACCATGCCGATTGCAATCACTAGAAATACCTTCCAATAAAATGATATAACACCCGGTGCAAGCGTCCAATCCATCTTGGTGAAAATCATTTCAAGCATTTTCAAAGCAGAAGTAAATTCGGATGCTATGTCGTGCTTTTCTTCCATATCGCTCCAATTATTCGTGCTTCCGGTACGGAACCAAACGCGGGTAAATGAAATAAATGAAAAGGTGAGAAGAATGCCCAGAAGACGATTATACCATAAAGATTTGTTGCGCCACGGGCTGATTGTTAACCACCATTTCGAAACAACGAGACCAATTCCATTCAAGCCTCCCCAGATGATAAAATTCCAACTCGCCCCATGCCAAAAACCGCCGACAAGCATGGTGATCATTAAATTTATATTGGTGTCTAGGCCCTTTTTGAATGATGAAAAAAAAGCACTCAAAATTATAATCAGCAGTATCACAATGGCAGCCACGACCATGGCTATCCATGAACCAGAGAGAAGCGTGAATAGTAAAATAAAAGCAGAAATGATAATGTATGATCCAAGAGTGCCTTGTTTGTTTCCACCAAGTGGGATGTATAAATAATCGCGCAGCCATCCTGAAAGGCTGATATGCCAACGGCGCCAGAAATCGGAGACGTCGTGCGCTTTATATGGTGAGTTGAAATTTTTATTTAATCGAAATCCAAATAAAAGAGAAATTCCAATGGCCATGTCTGTGTAGCCGCTGAAGTCGCCGTACACCTGAAGGCTGTATCCAAATATCGCTGCAAGGTTTTCGAAACCTGTAAACGATTCAGGTGAATTGAAGACGCGATCCAAAAAGTTGACGGCAATAAAATCGGATAATACCAATTTTTTTATCAAACCATTTAGAATCCAGAAAATGGCAATCCCAAATTCTGAGCGCGAAAGTCGATACTCTTGATAAAGTTGAGGAATGAACTCAGTAGACCGTACAATAGGCCCTGCCACGAGCTGGGGAAAGAAGGACACGAAAAAAGCAAAATCGGTAAAACGCTTCACGGGCTCTAGTTTCCCTCTATAAATTTCTACAGTATAACTGATGCTTTGAAAGGTGAAAAACGAGATTCCGACGGGTAAAATGATTTTATCGAATGTGAAATGCGTTCCGAAAAAGCTGTTACTCCAATGCGCTATCACATTAAAAGCCTGATAGTTGGTATCAAAGAGCTGGTTGAAAGAATCGGTAAAGAAGTATGCGTACTTGAAATAAGAGAGGATGCCTAGATTCAAAAGAATACTGCCCACTAGCAGCAATTTTCGCTGGAGCTTATTCTGTAATTTGAATATAACGCCGCCAATGATGTAGTCCCATACCGCAGTGAGGAGCAATAAAACAAAGTAAAGGTCTGTGGTTTTGTAATAAAAGAAAAAGCTAACGAGACAAAGAAAGCCATGACGCAGGGCTTTTTGTTTGTATATGAAAGCGTCAACGAGCAGAACGAAAAATAGAAAAATCCAAAATTTCTCCGCTGTGAATATGAATGGAGATTTGGGATCAAATAGGAAAAAGTTCCAAAGCGAAGTTTGAAAAATTTCTAACCAATTGGGAGCGTCACTCACGTTGAGGTCTGTGATTTTAAGCGATTATTTATCTCCTTTATTGAGCTTCACGCCAAATTTTGTGATAATGACTTTTTCTTCTTTGTACAAAACGCCTACTGCTTTTTTAAAAGTTTTCTTCGACATACGCAGGCGAAGTTTTATCTCTTCGGGATCACTATCATCGTTGAGACGAATGTAGCCATTATTATTTTCTAAAAATTCCATGAGTCGATTTTTGGCGTCGATAATGAGTTCTTCGCCTTCTTTGCTCATGCTCACTTGAATATCTCTACCTTCTATTTTGCGGACATATCCTTTGATTTTATCGCCTTCGCGAAGGGTGCGAAGCATTTCTTGTGTAAAAATTACTCCCAGAAATTTTCCGTTTATGACTACTCGGCGACCGATATCGATTTTATCGGCCACTATTAAATCTACTTCTTGTCCGCGTTCGATATCGATAAAATCATTTTTGAAATACATGCTCAATCGGGTCGATGCAAAGAGGCGTTCGTTTTTGTGATCAACTTGAAGTGTCACTAAGGCGAGCTTGCCTGCCTCCAAAGCCGTTCTCATTTCCCGCATCGGAATGAGCATATCGCGTTTGGTACCAATATGTATGAAAGCTCCGAGTTGATTGACAGTGACTATTCGAAAACTTCCTACCTCTCCTACCTGAATATCTGGCATTTTGGTAGTGGCTTCAAGTTCCTTTTCTTCATTATAAAAAGTAAAAACCTTCACCATGTCTCCGGGCTGCAAGGGCTCTTTCACATCGCGCTTAGGTAGCGAAATGGTGTAAGCCTCTGTACCCAACAAATAACATTTATTATTCTCATCGAATACAGGCAGTTCCTGTATTTTCCCAGCGGGAATTCTCATACAATTTTTTTTGCAAAGGTGGTGATGTTATTGGATTGTTGCAAGCGGCTTCCTATATTTGCTTGAAACCAAAACCAAACCTGCGCTTGTTATGAAGTACTTTTATTCTCTCTTTTTATTATTTCCAATCCTTTCTTCAGCCCAGTGCGATGAAGGTCAAGTGTCTGTTGAATTCCGAATTTTTACAGATGCTTGGGCATACGAAACATATTGGCAACTGACCCCTGGAGGAGAAGCATGCGGCAATAATGTGATTGCCGAAGGTGCCAACTTAAATGTCGGTTGCGATGCCACGGCAGCCGACAATTCACCAGAGGGTTACGACAACAACACAATCATTGTGGAAGGTCCTTTTTGCCTTACACAAGAAGAATTTTATGATCTTCATTTTATCGATAGCTATGGCGACGGTGGTCTCACTTTCGAAATCTATGAAAATGGAGCTCTAACCGGACTTTTCACTGGTCAAGGGGCTGGCAATACTTACAATTTTCAAGCAGGTGTCTCCAATACTCCTGTGTATGACCAACCTTGTGGAGCTCTAGAGGTGATGCCAAATATGGGAGCCATAGAATTAGATAATACTTTCGCTATTGCTGGTTACGGTGAAATAGCTCCAGCCGGAGGCGGTTGCAACTTTCCTGGCCGCTGGTGCGAGGGAGCTTCAACCAAGAGTGTGTGGGCTTATTTTATCGCTGAGGCAGGCCAATCATACAGGATTACTACATGCGGCGATGTTTTCGAGTCCTTCGACACACAAATAGCCGTTTATAGAGCTGGGGATTGCGGAGATTTTAGCTCATACACGCTGATCGCTTCTAACGATGATCGACCCGGAGGCTGTGCCACTTCTAATCAGTACTCATCCGAAACATTCATCTCGTGCGCCGAAGATGGCGAAGTTATCTATATACAAATAGACGGTTACTACGGCGAGAATGGAATATGTTCCCTCGAAGTAGAATCGTTCGAAGGAGCTCCACAACTTGCCAGCGTAGTAAACAATATCAATTGTCCTGTAAATAAAGGAGAACAAGGCAGTGGAAGCATTGTCGCTTATGTTCTCGGTGCAGGTCTCGATCTTCAATCCTACTGGACAGGACCTAATGGTTTCGAATCGTTTGATAACATCATCAATGAGTTGAGTTCGGGAACCTACACGCTAGAAGTGACCACCGCTTGCGGAGCTGTCTTCACGGGCTCGTATACTATCGCAGAACCAACACCTTGGAACGCATTCATCACGTCATCACAGCCCGCTTGTGAAAATAGCGACGATGGTCTGTTAAACGCCTTCGTTTCCGGAGCTACCGAACCCTACGACTTTGCTTGGACAGGACCTGCTGATTTCACATCAGAAAGTCAGAATCTTGAAGGCATAGGAGCTGGTCAATATTTTCTAAACATCACAGATGATAACGGCTGCAATTACCCACTCAACTTCAATCTTCTTGCAGAAAATGATTTTGATTTCGAGTTTGGAGGACCCATTACAATTTGTTCCAATGAAATTTATAGTTTAGAAGGACCGAGTAATTTTTCCTATCTCTGGTTTGATGGAAGTGAAGGAGATTCATTCATGATTGATGCTGCAGACTTTGGTCTCGGAAATCACTCCATACTTGCTACAGTGAGCGACCCGAATGGATGCAACGATATCAGTACTTTCAGCTTTTTCGTGGATGATTGTGTCATTAATGTGGAAGAAACGGTCTTAAATACCAACGTTTACCCAAATCCCTTCTCACAAGAGGTCAACGTATCTTTTGGAATACCTGTTCAAGATGCGACGGTTCTTTTGATCGATGAACTTGGACGCACAGTATGGCTTCTTCAAAATTATTCAGGCAATCGTTTGACGATCGAACCCAATATTGCGTCAGGTATATACTCCCTATTGATTCGCACCAGCGGTCAAAGTTCAGTGATGAAGATCATCAAGAAATAGATTTTAATTTTTCAAAAAGATAGTTGTAATGGTCATCCATCAAGTCAAGATGGGTGACCATTCTTATTTTATCTGGACCGAAGGGAAAACAAAGTATGCCCTTTGATTTTAGCTTTTCAACGAATTCAGGGGCACCATTTTCTTTACTGAGTGAAAAAATTACGATGTTGGTATCCACGGGCATAATGGATTTCACCCATGATAAATTCATTAATTCCGTAGCAAGAAGCTTGGCTTTATTGTGATCTTCTTTTAGCCTTTCAATATTGTTTTGAAGTGCATACAAACCCGCTGCAGCGATGATTCCTGCTTGCCTCATGCCTCCTCCAAAGCTCTTTCTTCGGCGTCGTGCTTTTTTAATAAAATCTTTTTTTCCTAACAAAATACTTCCAACAGGCGCTCCCAATCCTTTGCTCAAACAGATACTGATGGAATCAAACGGTTCCGCATACTGAGCCGGGGTGAGGCCATTTATATGAAGCGCATTGAACAACCTAGCGCCATCACAATGCAACCCAAGCCCGTGCTGCAATGCTACAGACTTAATTTTTTTTATTTCCTCAAAGTCATATACTGCGCCTCCACCTTTATTTACTGTATCTTCCAAGCTAACCAATCTTGAAATTGGTCGGTGAATATCATCTGGGTTAATCAAATTCCTCACCTGATCGGCAGTCAAACGGCCTCTATCGCCCTCTAGCATTGCCATTGAGCATAGGGAGTTGAGCGCTACACCACCACCTTCATAAATGTAGATGTGCGATAGCGAACTGCAGATCACTTCATCTCCAGGGCTGGTGTGTACATTGATGGCTATTTGATTGGTTTGTGTGCCACTGCTGCAATACAGCGCGTCTTCCATTCCAAACAATTGAGCGGAATAATCCTGTAATGCATTTACTGTGGGATCCTCATTGAGTACATCATCGCCGGTGGGAGCCGACATCATTGCTTCTATCATTTCCTTGCTCGGGCGCGTCACCGTGTCACTTCGAAGATCAACAATCATAGGATGCTTAAATTAGAGGGCGATTTTACGCAATAAAATTTATGTTTTGACGTCCGAAGTAGAACAACAATAGTGTTTTTTTGTTGGCGATTTCTAAACCGTACCATTTGAAAAATTACTTTACCATTCTCGGATTGAGTGTCGAAGCCTCAGATGATGAGGTGCGCAGCGCGTATCGTCGGTTGGTAAAGCTATATCATCCAGATGTGTCGAAAGAGCCAGAGAGTCAGGAGCGTTTTATTGAAATCAAAGAAGCTTATGATTATCTTGTAGACCCTGCCAGGAGACGTAGACATGCAGCGTATCACAAACAGTCTTTGTCAGGCTACTATTCGAAACCAGCGCAAGATGCGGCTTACAAGGCATGGGCAGAAAGAGAGGCAAAGATGGCTTACGTTCGAATGCGAAGAAAACAACAACAAGAAGAAGAAGAGGCGTTCAAACAAACCATGATGTATCGACTCTTGCAAGGTGCGAATTTCTTGTATAATATTATTTTCTTTATTTTCTGTGTTGCTGTCGTGGCTATTCCCTTGTACCGCTACACGCATCAAGATGAAATACCTGTAGAGCAAAGACAGGCATTTATTTTTTATCTTATCCCAATTGTACTAGGTTTGCTCTTCGCCTTTTTAGGCTATTATTTCTTATTTGTAATAAAAACCGATGAAAAATAGATTTATGTTTCGTGTAGCAGTTTCAATTACTGCATTGTTGTTTTCTATTCGCGCTCTTGCCCATGAGGGCATGTGGATCCCTTCAGTACTGGGTTCTATTCACGACGAAATGCACGCGATGGGGTTGGAATTGAGCGTCGAGGATTTGTATAGCATCAATGAAGGAAGTCTAAAAGACGCAGTAGTACTATTTGGAGGTGGCTGCACGGCTGAAGTAGTTTCTGATAAAGGTCTAATGTTTACCAATCACCATTGCGGTTTTGATTATATTCAATTTCATTCGTCTTTAGAAAATGATTATTTGAAAAATGGTTTTTGGGCCATGAATCAAAATGAAGAACTGGTATGTAAAGGACTCACCGCAACTTTCGTGGTGCGCATGGATGATGTTACTGAGTTGATGCAACAAGGACTGAAGGACGGAATGACGGCCAAGGAGATGGATGCCATCCGCGCCGCAAATAAAAAAGCCATTGAAGATCAGTTCAAAAATTCAGGAAGCGGCGATACCGGCTTGGTCAGAGCATACAATTATGGAAATCAATATTTCCTAATTGTGATGCGCACCTTTCGCGATGTACGCTTAGTGGGCGCACCACCAAGTGAGATAGGCAAGTTTGGAGGAGATACCGACAACTGGGTTTGGCCTCGCCACACCGGAGATTTCAGTGTCTTTAGAATCTATGCGGATGCCAATAATGCTCCCGCAGATTATAACGCGCTCAATCAGCCATACAAGCCAGGACATTTTTTCCCAATCAATCTTCAAGGTGTGAATGAAGGAGATTTTTCCATGGTGTACGGATTTCCTGGCCGTACAGAACATTTTCTCACAAGCTATGCCGTGGATTACGTTTTAAATAAATCAAACGCAATGCGCATCAAAATGCGTGAAGCTTCCCTATCAATCATCGATGCTCGTATGAAAAGCAGTGATCTTTTGCGCATTCAATATGCGGCTAAGCAAAGCGATATCAGCAATGCTTATAAAAAGTGGATAGGGCAGGAGCTTGGATTAAAAAAATACAATGCGCTTGAAATTAAGCAAAATGAAGAAAAAGACTTTCGTCTAAAAGCCGCTGCTTCTGGAAAGTACACAGAGTTATTGGATAAAATTCAAAAGCTTTATTCTTCAAATGAAACAAACAATATCGCACGTGATGGCTTTGTCGAATATGTTTTTTATGGTCCTGAAGTATTTGCAAAAGCTCGAGAAATCAATGAATTCGTTGCTAATTTTGAAGAACTCCAAAAGTCTGGAAAATTGGATGAAACGCGCGATGCGCTGCTCGGTTCATTGAGATTATTCTATAAAGATTTTGATATTACCACAGAGAAAATGTTGTTTGAGAAAATGACCAATCTCTACGGAAAATATGTAGATCCAGCATTTGGTCCTTCTGTGGTTTCACCTTACACTAAAGAAGGTGGAACGGCAGCACTCTATGATCGCTCCATAATGAGCGATAGTTCACGCGCCATTGCCTTCGTTAAAGGACTTTCTTTGAAAAAAGCCGTGAAATTAAAGTCTCGAATGAAGGACCCCATTTTATTGGTGTCAAGCAAATTGTTTGAAATATATGCCACTAAGATTACTCCGGGCGCCCGCGCATTCGCGAGTGAATTGGATGCCTCCATGTATGAATATGTAAAAGCCAAACAAGAGTTGATCCCATCCAAACTTTATTGGAATGACGCCAACAGTACCTTGCGTATTTCTTTCGGAAAGGTGGAGGGCAGCGCACCACACGATGGCGAATTGTATAAGCACTACACCACAGCGGATGGTATCTTGAGTAAATTTCAAACAGGCAATCCTGATTTTTATATTGGCGAAAAGCTTAGAAAGAAATTGGAGTCCAGAGATTTTGGAGTTTACGGGGTAAATGGAACTCTTCCCGTATGCTATACTGGCAGCAATCACACCACTGGAGGCAACAGCGGTAGTCCAGCCTTGAATGCGAAAGGCCATTTGGTGGGCATCAACTTCGATCGCTCTTGGGAGTCAACGATGAGCGATATTTATTACAGTCCAGAGATTTGCAGAAATATCATGGTAGATGTTCGCTACGTTCTATGGGTTATAGACGCCTATGCAGGAGCAGGATATCTTCTGAAAGAAATGAAAATTGTACAATAAAAAAAGGCCTTCATTATGAAGGCCTTTTTTAAATTTCTTGAATCAAGAGTATTGAACCATAAAGTAGATTACTACTATGGCTATTGCGAGACAGAACACAGCGAAAGTCACAGGACCTCCGATCTCGTTTTGTTCAGCTTCTTGATGACCATGATGTTCTTCGTGGTGTCCCATATTTACTTATAATTTGAGTTGTTCTTTCCTTGTCAGGTGCCAAAAATAAACATTCACGTACATATTTTGACAATTGGTGTAATAATTCAGTTAAACTTTTGTGGGCAAGCATGCTTATCATTACGTTTGCACTTCTCGTATAAGGGTTACCCCTTATATGGGGTGATTATCTCGTTTAATCAATTAGTTTTAAGTGTTTCAAGAACCCCTCGGAGAAGTCTGAGGGGTTTTTGTTTGTTATGAGGGTATTAAGCCATTGTTTTGTAAAGCTTTCGTATTTTTGTAAAAACCAATAGGACGACGCAACTTTTAACCAGAGTTTATTGTCCTAGTAGTAAGGAAATCAACTGCGACCAATAAATCTGCACAACGTGAAAAGACAATTATTAATCTTAGGATGGATTACACTGAGCGTATTTGGGCGCGCTCAGGTGGTGGTGAATGAGTTTAGCTTCGCCAATTACAATGGGGTGGTGGATTTTCAAGATGAAGACTGGGTTGAGTTTTACAACCCAACGGGCGCCGCAGTCAACATTGGAGGATATTTCATTTCAGATAATTTGAATAATCCCACAAAATGGGAGATTCCAGCAGGTACTACGGTCCCTGCTAATGGCTTTAGATGTGTATTAGTTAGTGGCACAGGAGATTATGACCCGGGTTATCTTGGTCAATTGAATACATCTTTCAAGCTCACACAAACGGCAGGTGAAGAGCTAGTTTTTTCAAATCCACTTGGAAACGTCATTGAGTCTTATGATTTTGACAATATTACCCCAAATCAAGCGAATCACAGCTGGGGACGATCTTCGAATGGAGCAGCAGATTGGAGAATTTTCGTAAATCCTACTCCAAATGCTAATAATGCCGGTACCTCAGCACAAGCTTATGCTGCTAACGCAGAGCTTTCAATGCAAGCTGGTTACTACCCAGGTGCAGTCAACGTTTCGATAACTACCACCGAACCAAACTCTGTAATTCGTTTCACATTGGATGGTTCTGAAGTCACAGCCGCAAGTCCTATCTATGGTGGCCCTATCAATGTGGCCAATACAACTGTTGTTCGCGCCCGCGTTTTCAGTAATGTCGCTGATATTCTGCCTGGATTTATTGAAACAAACACTTATTTCATCGGAGGCGACCAACACACTATAAAAGTCACCAGCGTATCGGGTACAGAACTTGGCGATGGAAGCTGGTTTGGTGATGAGCTGATGCACATAGAGTTTTTTGATGAAAATGGGGTTTTTATCACTGAAGCTACAGGAGATAGCAATGAACACGGAAACGATAGTAATGCTTACGATCAGCGCGGTTTTGACTATGTGACACGCGATGCACTCGGATATGACAATGAAGTGGAGTATCCAATCATTAATACCAGAGATCGTCCTTCGTACGAACGCTTGATTTTTAAAGCTGCGGCAAACGATAATTATCCTTTCTCTAATGGCGCGCACATTCGCGATGCCTATTGCCATCAGCTTTCTATCCTCGGAGGTCTGCACCTCGACGAAAGAAGCACCGAATCTTCAATTGTATACATTAACGGAGAATATTGGGGGGTATATGAAATTCGCGAAAAGGTTGATGATATTGACTTTACTGATTATTATAAGAACCAACCCGAAGGTTTTGTTGACTTCATCAAAACATGGGGGGGGACTTGGGTTGAATATGGCGATGATAATGATTGGTATGACCTCGTAGATTTCGCCACCACCAATGATTTATCGGTTCAAGCCAATTATGATTATGTATTGACCCAATACAATACCATGAGTTTGATCGATTACTTCGTACTCAATGGCTATGTGGTCGCTACCGACTGGTTGAACTGGAATACGGCATGGTGGAGAGGTCGACATCCACAGGGTGACGCGAAGCGCTGGAGATATGCCCTTTGGGACAACGACAATACATTTGGACATGGAGCTAACTACACTGGTGTGCCGAGTACAAACCCAAATTCTGACCCATGTCAAGTCGACGACATGGGTGATGTTGGCGGTCAAGGTCACGTGCCCATTTTGAATGCACTATTTGAAAACGAGGACTTCCTAGCAGATTATATTCAGCGCTATGCCACGCTTTCTAATACGATTTTTTCATGCGATCGTATGATTGAAGTTTTAGATAGCATGGTGAATGTGATTGATCCAGAAATGCAACGACAAGTGGATCGCTGGGGCGGCACTTATGCTGGTTGGCAAAACAACGTGCAGCAAGTTAGAGACTTCATTCTTCAAAGATGCAACAATACGATTATCGGAGGTTTGGAAGACTGTTATGATGTAACTGCTTATACGCTTACAATTCAAATAGTAGGTGATGGTGAAATACAAGTTCAGGAAGTGCCCATCAATTCAGCCGATTCGCCCTTCACAGGGACATATTTCGGTGGCTTGCCCATCGACCTGTTGGCCGACGTAGAAGACTGCGGTTCTTTTGGAGGTTGGGAAATCATTAGTGGAGATGCCGTTTTGTCGAGCGTTTCGGACCCTGCCACAGAACTTACTATCAACAGTGATGTGACGATTCAAGTAACCTTCGTTATTAACACAGGACTATCAGAAATGATTCTTGATGTCACTCCTGCGGGAGCTGGTACTATAACGCTTTCTGGCACCACCATCGCAGCGTACCCGCACTCACAAGAATTTGAGTTGAACCTAGATCAGGTACTTGAAGTGACCGAGAATGAGTGGTATGAGTTTGATGAATGGCAGTCGGATGATTATGATTTTGAGCCAAATTCAAATGCTACATCTGTAACAGTAAACACCTGCTCAAGTGGAACGATCACAGCGGTTTTCACAGAGATTCCACACGCTTCTCTCACAGTAGACGTTTTTCCTGCGGGGAGCGGAACGGTAGAGATGGAAGGTGCGTTGCTAGCAGCATATCCTTGGACAGACGTTATCGAAGCAAATTTGATGTACGACTTCGAAGCAATCAATATCCCGGATATCTCGGTTTTCGATCACTGGGAGTTAAATAACAATGTGATTACGCCAAATGAATTAAGCGCGATCATACAACTCAATCTACAAAATGATGATGTGCTCGTTGCTCATTTCAGAGTTTTGCAGAGAGAGAATTTAGAAGTACGTGTAATGCCTGCTGGCGCTGGAACAATCACAATGAATGGTACTCTTTTGGAATTACCGTTTAGTCAAAACCTCTTGGTAGATGAAACTTATGCTTTCAGTACAAGCCCTATTGATGAATGGAGCACTTTTGTTGGATGGCAATTAGACAATCATGTACTTGCCCCGAATGCCACTTCACCCGATGTGACGCTTGATTTCATGATGCAAGATGAGCTTGTGGCGGTTTACAATGTGATACCTCACCAGCCCGTTACGGTAATCGTAGAACCAGTATATGCAGGTACCGTATTTTTTGACGATGGCTATCGCACTATGGATGAGCGCACAGAAGTAATTGTTGGTGAAGCGACGGTTCCTTTCAGAGCTGCACCAGAAGAGTATTTCGACTTTAGCCACTGGGAAGTAAGGTCAGGAGCCATTCTAGGTCCTATAGAAGATGTGTCAAACGGGATTGTATTCAATGCTATTCCCGATACCGTTATTGCGCATTTTGATAGACAAGAGTTGCAGTGGTTCGTTCCCAATTCATTTACACCGAATGGAGATGGAGTGAATGATGTCTTCAAAATTTTCACCAATGCCCAGGATCCAGAGTATTTCGAAATGCGCGTCTTCAACCGTTGGGGTGAGGTGATGTTTGAAACGAGAGACGCAGACAATGCCTGGGAAGGCGACTTTAAAGGTGGCGAATACTATTTGCCAGATGGTGTCTATACTTATTATATCAAACTCAAGTGGATTCACGCCGAAGAGTTTGAAGAGGTGAGAGGTACTATATTTATGTTCCGC
Organism: Flavobacteriales bacterium; assembly: GCA_044371755.1. GTDB lineage: Bacteria > Bacteroidota > Bacteroidia > Flavobacteriales_D > Sanyastnellaceae > JAIXWP01. The sequence continues at coordinate 34,923 of JBILSZ010000015.1, forward strand.
TAAATAGTTTTTTTTAGAAAAAAAATAGTAAAACGTAACTTCTTTTTGATAGCAGGCGTTAAAGACAACAAACAACACTATCTAACATTTCGGTTTAAACAGATGCCCCCTATCATCTGTCAGGCATGAGAGCTCGTGAAATAGAATTCAAGAGCACCTAACCTAACTTTAAACACGTATGTTGGACTATTATAAAGTAGTTCTGGGAAACGTAACATTTGATGCTATGCTTTTCCGAAAAGAATTGCGCAAAGCCATGCGACACTTAGCCGTCGACGATAGAACACAGCTCAGAGATTGGCTCAAGCAAACAGGATTGGTCTAATCAGACTAGATCATCTAAACAAGTAAAAAGATCCCTCCTTTTTGGAGGGATCTTTTTTGCAATAAAATCACGGTTTTCCTGTTATTTGCTGCCGTTGCCATTAACCTCCCTTATGAGAAAGTATCTCGTTTTCAATTTATTGATTTGTATTTCGTCTAGCTTATTCGCCCAGTCAAAATTGACAATTTCCGGATTAATTACCGAAGCTGGTAGTGGTGAGACCTTGCCCGGCGTCGTCATTTACTGCCCGGAGTTGGAAGTGGGAACTACCACTAACAATTATGGTTTTTATTCTATCACCCTCGATGCCGTCGAAGCCACACTTATCTATCGCTTCACAGGATATGAAGCTGTGGTGAAAAAAGTGGATGCTTCCACACCTTCCCGTTTAAATATTGAACTGGGAGGATCAGCCACTACGCTCAATGAAGTGGTCATATCTGCTGATCAAACCAGAAAGATATCCGAAGAAACACAGATGTCTTCTATAGACATTCCCATCGATCAGATAAAAAAGATTCCTGCATTGTTGGGTGAAAAGGATGTATTGAAAGTGATTCAATTGTTACCGGGCGTACAAAAGGGGAGCGAAGGAAATTCGGGATTTTATGTCAGAGGCGGAGGGCCTGATCAAAACCTGATTATCCTCGATGATGCTACAGTTTATAATGCGAGTCACCTCTTTGGATTCTTTTCTATCTTTAATGGAGATGCATTGAAAAGTGTAGAGTTAATCAAAGGTGGATTCCCCGCGCGATATGGAGGACGACTTTCATCTGTGCTTGAGATGCAAATGAAAGATGGGAGTAAAGAAAAGATCCAAGGTGAAGCTGGCATAGGCCTTATTTCATCGCGATTGTTGCTCGAAGGGCCGATTAAAAAAGGCAAGTCTTCCTTTATCGTAAGCGGCAGACGAACGTATATCGATGCTTTGGTCTATCCATTTTTACCAGAAGATCAGAAGGCGGGTTATTTCTTTTACGATTTCAACGCCAAAGGAAATTTTATCCTTGATGAAAAAAATAGATTATACATCAGCGGCTATTTCGGTAGAGATAAATTTTATTTCAGACCTCAGCTAGCAGATGGCAGCACCGAGCGTGGTAGTTTTCTTTGGGGCAACGCCACTGCTACTGCACGACTCAATCATATCATAAACGACAGGGCATTCAGTAATACTTCTTTGATTTTTTCGAAATATAATCTGGGCATCGATTACGAAACAAGCAGTGCGGGAGATCAATATGAATTGGAATTCAGAAGTGGTATACGCGATTGGTCTATAAAGCATGATATCGATTTTCGCCCTTCAGCCAAGCACTATATCCGCGCGGGCGCGAGTGTCATCTATCATCGATTTACACCAAACGCTACCGTGGTACGAAGCAGAGATCTTTTTGAAAATGAAGATGGGAAGGAAGTATACGACTGTCTTGAAAATGGAATTTACATAGAAGACGATTGGACCATTCTCTCAAAGCTCAAAGCCAACGTAGGTGTTCGCTTTAGCCACTTTAATTATCAAACAGAAAACTATTTTGGTGTCGAGCCGCGCTTTAGTGCTAGGTATCTTATTCAGGATGACTTGAGTTTTAAAGCGAGTTATGCCATTATGAATCAGTACTTGCATTTGCTTTCCAATACGGGTGTGGGGCTACCTACAGATTTGTGGGTACCTGCTACCGATCGCGTGGCGCCTCAGCGCTCACAACAAGTGGCCGCAGGTTTTGCAAAAGATTTGGAGAATCCTCGCTTGACAATAACACTTGAGGGTTATTACAAAAAAATGGATAATATCATCGGCTACCGCGAAGGAGCGAGCTTTCTTGCCGTTGGTGCATTTGGAGAAGAAACCGATGTGACATGGGAAGACAATGTGACTTCGGGACAGGGAGAAAGTTACGGCGCCGAATTGATGGTGCAGAAAAAAGTAGGAAAGTTGACGGGTTGGGTTGGATACACTTTGAGTTGGACCATTCTCCAATTTGATGAATTGAATAACGGGAAAGAATTCTTTGCACGATACGACCGTCGTCACGATTTAAGCATTGTCTTGATGTATGAAGTAAAAGAGAATTTCAATGTGAGCGCCACTTGGGTGTATGGCACTGGACAGGCGATCACGCTACCTCTAGCGGAGTACACCAACATTACACACGATCCCTCGGGGAATCCGTTTCCTTTCAATGGCATTACTCAATCAACAGATTATGGTGATAGAAATACCTTTAGAATGGCTCCATACCATCGACTGGACGTGGCGGCACAATGGCACAAAAAATTGAAGCGCTGTGAACGCACCTTTGAACTTGGTGTTTACAATGCCTATAATCGTATGAACCCATTCTTTTACGATATAAGCAGCCGTGCTGACGGTTCACGCTATTTGACACAAATCACGCTGTTTCCAATTTTACCTTCGGTATCCTGGTCCTTTAAATTCTAAATCGATGAAGAATTTTATAATAATACTCAGCGCTCTTATACTCCTTGCAAGCTGCCAGAGAGAAGCAGATATTGAATTACCGAAAGTATCACCTAAGCTTTCTGTGAGCTGCTTTATTTCAGATGACATCGACACCATCCGTGCATCTGTTTTTTGGTCGCGTCCTGTTTTTTCAAGTGAAAATAATCTTCCCGAACGTCCTTCTGATATTGATGTGCTTATCAAGAGTGGAGCGGTGGAGAAGAATTTGATTTGGGATGAAAATCTACTTCAGTATATACTACCTGTTTCAGAATTTCCGCTTGTAGCGGGTGGACAATATGAATTGATTCTAACAGCTCCAAACGGTACTCGTATACGGGGCAATACCACCATTCCAGTTCATTTACCTGAAATCGAATCCGCTCAGTTGATTCGAGACAGCTCAACAACGAGTTGGGGAGAAACACAATATGAGTTTACTTTCAAAACACTATTGCGCGATCCGAGCTCTTCATTCAACTGGTACCGATTTGCATACTATGAATACATTTCACTCGACGAATCATTCGAAGAAGAATTATATAGAGCTCAGTCTTTTGTAGATGATGAATCATTAAGCAATGGGATCGTCTACGAAGAGCAAGC
>JBILSZ010000182.1:0-3644 GCA_044371755.1 Flavobacteriales bacterium
CAGTCTTAAAGTGAAATATCAGTTGCTGTGTGGTACGGAAACCAACCCCAGGAATCTCTGTTAACTCTGACCGCAAAGCCTCTTTACTGCGTCTGTCTCTATGGTGTGAAAGGCCAAAACGGTGCGCCTCATCCCGCAAATGTTGTATCACCTTCAGTGTCTCCGAACGTTTATCCAGATAGATGGGTAAACTATCCCCCGGGAAATATATTTCCTCCAATCGCTTGGCTATGCCGATAATCGCAATCTTTCCCCTTAACCCCAATAGTTCTAAACTCTCTAACGCAGCCCCCAATTGTCCTTTTCCTCCATCGATCACAATAAGCTGTGGCAAGCTCTCTCCTTCCTCGAGCAAACGGCTATATCGACGATGCACCGCCTCTTTCATCGTATCAAAGTCGTTCGGTCCTTCTACTGTTCGCACATTGAACTTGCGATAATCATTCTTCGATGGACGCGCATTTTTGAAAACTACACATGCACTCACTGGATTGGTCCCTTGAATATTGGAGTTGTCAAAACACTCAATATGGATTGGCAATTCTTTCAAATGCAAGTCATTCTTGATCGTATCTAACAATCGACTCGTATGGCGCTCAGGATCGATGATTTCCTGTTGCTTTTGCATATCCAACATGTAGAGCTTACTGTTGCGAAGCGATAGATCGAGCAACTTCTTTTTGTCGCCCCTTTGAGGCACGGTCAACTCGATGCCGGGAAGAGCTAATTCCAACTCCATCGGCACAATGATCTCTCGAGAATTGCTTTGCAGTCTTTCTCTGATTTCGATAATGCTATACTGAAGCAATTCCTCATCGGTTTCGTCCATCTTCTTTTTAACCTCGGCAGTATAACCTTGCACAATTACCCCATTGTTGATTTTCATAAAATTCACATAACCGCTGTGCTTATCGGTCGCAATACTAAATACATCCACATTGTGAATACCTGGGTTTACAATCGTGCTGCGCGCTTGGAAATTTTCAAGCGTTTCAATTTTTTCTTTTAGTAAATGAGCCTCTTCAAACTCATAATTGGCAGCCTTTTCTTGCATCATCGCTTTCAATTCGCGAATGGCTTCACCAAAATTCCCGCGGATAATCTTTCGTATGTTCTCGACATTCTGCTCATAATCATCTAATGATTGCTTGCCTTCGCATGGTCCTTTGCAATTACCAAGATGATATTCAAGACACACCTTAAACTTTCCTGCTTCGATATTCGGTTTTGTAAGAGGGAGCGAACAACTGCGGATAGGATAAAGCTTTCGAACAAGATCCAATACTGTGTGCATTACCTTTACTGATGCATACGGACCGTGGTATTCAGAACCATCCTTGATCAACTGACGTGTCGCGAAAATTCTTGGAAAAGGTTCTTTTTTTATAACAATACTCGGATACGACTTGTCGTCTTTCCAAATGATGTTGTAACGTGGTTTGTGTTTTTTGATGAGTGAATTCTCCAACAACAACGCATCCATTTCACTTTCCACCACCATATATTTGATATCTGCGATGCGACGCACCAACACAGCCGTTTTGCCACTCTCGTATTGGTTCTTATTAAAATAACTACTCACACGATTGCGCAGACTTTTGGCCTTGCCGACGTAGATAATCGTTCCGGCGCTATCAAAATATTGATACACCCCGGGTTTATGGGGCAATACTTTTAAAATGGATTGGATGTACTCGGATGTCTCCACGCGTCAAATTTACCCCATTTTGGGCTCAACGCTTCTGCTTAAAATACACCGCCGTTTGTTCAATAGATTGTGCGATGGGCGCGTACTCCATTGCAAAGATCTTTTTTGACTTTTCAGAAGAATAATAGTATCGCGACGATGCATTGCGCACGGTTTCCTTCGTCACAAGAGCCTTTTTACCAGTAAACAATTCCTTTAGCGCTTCCGCCCAGCGGGCCACGGTGAGCATCCAAGGCTTTGCTTCGCGCTCAGGGAGCGGCTTCCCCAATTCTTGACAAATCTTCGAGAACACTTCCTTCATACTCAAACTCTCACTCACGGCTATAAATCGCTCTTCATTTACTTCACTTTTTGTAGAAAGTACAATAAGTTTAGCTGTGTCTGCGGCACCAACAAAGCCCGTCCCACCGGGAGGATAAAATTTTAAACCTTCATCTAGTTTTGAAAATAGACTTCCACTGCTTCTATCAAAATTTCCTGGACCTATGATCAATCCCGGATTCACAATCACAGCATTTATACCCTCTTGAATGCCTCTCCAAATCTCCATTTCAGCCAAGTGCTTGGTGATTCCGTAATGCGTATTCAAATCTGAGTCCAACCATTCCCCTTCCTCTGTCACCGTAGCACCATCTTCTGCTCTTCGCAAAGCAGCGATAGAGCTAACATGACACAACTTCTTTACACCCACTTCCAATGCGGCGCTTACCACATTGGTGGTGCCTTCTACATTGATGCGATACATCTCCTTTCTATCCTTCTTATGATAAGATACAATCGCTGCACAATGAACCACGTAATGCACGCCTTCCATCGCATCAATTAGAGAAAAGACATCCATAACGTCGCCTTGGACCCATTGTATTTTAGAAAATAATCCCTCGGAATCGTAAAACTGAAAAACTCGCTTTACCTCATTTTTAGAATCTTCGCTTCGATAAAGTGCCTTCACAGATTCCCCTCTACTCAGTAGTTCTAGGAGCACATGCGTTCCCAATAATCCCGTTGCTCCTGTTACTAAATTCATTTCTTGATGGTATCTGTTTCTATTATTATTCTTTGCAATCGAGCCAATATGCTATCTTCTATTTCTATCATTTGTTTTGCATCAAGGGAGTATGCTACATAGCTATCTTCAAAATCCTTTCGCGAAACCTGATGCTTGTTAAACACTTGATCGTAATATGCGTTCATTAGGCCATTGGTAGAATCTATGCGCTGGTAGCGCGTTGTGTACGTGCCCTCTAGCAAACGCACGTCTACCATGACGTCCATGAATTTATTCTTCTCAATTGGGGCTATCCGTTTTTTCTTTTGATCATTCGTACACGCCAAAAGTGTGAAGCTCATAAATATGAAAACAAAAATTCTCATCGATTGAAATTTAATCGCGCACCTCTCTTAGACTCGTCAAACTGACCATCATTGTAGACCAAATGCCCATTGACGAATGTTGCTTTCACCTTGGACCTAAAGGTGGTGCCTTCAAAAGGTGACCAGCCACATTTGTAAAGAATATTATCTTTGGATACGGTCCATGGATCATTCAAATCTACTAACACCACGTCCGCATAATAACCCTCACGTATGAAACCACGGCGATCAATGTCAAACATGTCGGCTACGTTGTGCGCCATTTTTTCAATAATTTTCTCAAGAGAAATTTTTCCTTGATGATGAAGTTCAAGCATTGCCACCAATGCGTGCTGCACCAAAGGCCCGCCAGACGGGGCTTTGAAATATTTTTGTCCCTTCTCTTCTATTGTATGCGGCGCGTGATCGGTCGCAATCACATCAATTCTATCGTCCAAAACAGCTTGCAGAATCGCATCCCTGTCAGCAGCAGTTTTCACCGCAGGATTCCATTTGATAAGCGAACCCTTCGTTTTATAATCTTCATCCGAAAACCACAGGTGATGAATACAAGCCTCAGCAG
>JBILSZ010000016.1:0-37975 GCA_044371755.1 Flavobacteriales bacterium
GACCTAATGAACTTGGATGAAGGAGTTAGAAAAATTCTTTCTATCACCAACAACGAAATTCTTGTGAACTTTCCTGTGAAGATGGACGACGGAAGAATCGAAACTTTCACAGGGTATCGCGTGCAACACAACAATGCACTCGGACCTTACAAAGGCGGTCTTCGCTATCACCCAACTGTGGATATCGATGCGGCAAGAGCACTTGCTACGTGGATGACTTGGAAAACATCTCTAGCCGGACTTCCTTACGGAGGCGGAAAGGGCGGCATTCAGATCGATCCTAAAAAGTATTCCCAAACCGAATTGGAGCGCATCACACGCCGTTTCACCTTCGCCCTTGGTGATAACATCGGTCCTGAATTGGACATTCCTGCTCCAGACGTGAATACCAATGCACAGATGATGGCTTGGATTGCGGATACTTACATGCAAACAAAGCCTACGGCTGAGCGCTCAATGTATAAGCACGTAGTGACAGGAAAACCTGTTGGTTCTGGTGGTCTTGAAGGTCGCGACCGCGCTACTGGTTTTGGTGTCGTTGCCACCATACGTCAATGGGCGAAGATGCGCAACAAAAACCTTAAGGGCATGAAGTATATCGTGCAAGGCTTTGGTAACGTAGGTTACTGGGCTGCACACTTCATGGCAAAAGAAGGTGCTATACTTATCGCCGTACAAGATGCAAGCGGAACGATTTACAACGCGAATGGCATTGATCCAGAAAAACTCAATGAGCACGCTACGCCCAACTTTTCGGGTGTTAAAGACTTTCCAGGTACAGAAGCAATCGATCCAAAAAGCTTCTTTGGATTGGATTGCGACATCGTAATTCCAGCTGCCTTGGGCAACCAAATCACTGGAGAAAATGCAGGTCAAATTAAAGCATCTCTTATCGCTGAGGGCGCAAATGGCCCGGTGGATGTAACAGGTGATGCTGTGCTGAATGAAAAAGGAATTGATATTATCCCAGACATTCTCTGCAACAGTGGTGGCGTAATCGGAAGTTATTTCGAATGGTTACAAAACCGTCAAGGTGAACTTTGGGAAATGGACGATGTAATCAACAAGCTCGAAGCGAAGTTGGTGAAGTCGTTTAATCAAGTAGTTGCGTGCGCCGATAAATATAAGACTGACTGGCGCACCGCCGCATATATCGAAGCTATTCACAGAATTGATATCGCATACAAACAACGTGGTATCTTCCCATAATTAGCATTTTATCTCATAGAAAAAGCCTTCTCGAATTAACCTACGAGAAGGCTTTTTTCATTTATGACAATTATCATTTTACAAAAAAGATAAAGGTTCTATTTTTCCTCTCTAAACCTTTTTGAAAATGACGCATCACATTCCAGACGGCCTATTTCACGAAGTATGGCAACTTTATGAAGGGGGGCATAGCAGCGACGATATTCTCGCTCGTCTTTTAAAACGCGATGTAAACATGGATATTGCAGAAGCCGTTTTATTCAAAGTAAAATCCATGCAAGACGCCCGCAAAAGACGCCGTGGCCTACGTTTAGTGATTGCCGGAGGTGCCACTTTGGTCTCTGCATTTTTAATTACTTTCTTGCTACACGTCGCTGGTGTTGATACCAACATACCATTATATGGACTCACCACCATTGGAATTGGAATGCTCTTTACAGGAATGATTTTTTATATGGGATAAATTTTCAATCCTCCTTCTTTCTCAAAAATAAATACCGAATGAACGTTCGGTACAATTCTTCCAATGGCTCGATATACTTGACCATTAGAAAAAATAAAGCGATAAAAGAAGCGCTCGCGCCAATGGCTTGGTAAGGATTTAAGTTGTGATTTATAATCGTCGGATATAAGCCGAGTCCAAAGATTCCTTCGTACAGGATAATAACGTGAATAATATAAATGGGCAATGTGTTTTGCCCCATTTTCAAAAACAGATTTTGAGGAATTGTAAAAAATCGATTGAGTAAAATCATGACACCAAGGGCAGTGAGAATGATTCCCATTCCAGCCATTGCTGGTTCATTGAAGATTTGTACACGCAATAATTCCACGCGCTGTTCATACAAAAGACCATCTATCCAATCCAAAATAGGATACATGAATTGGATGGCTAGCAGGCCCGCTCCAATAAATGCTAGAGAAGCACTGATACTAATAATGCGATACTCATAGCGTTTTATCAAAGCTCCAATGGCGCCACCAAAAAGCGTGTAACCACCATATCTGACAATGCTAAATTCTGAATATTGCCCATAAATAATATTTTGGATAAAAGCAGGCGCACCATGCGGAAAGTATTGTGGGTGATCAATGAAGCCACCAGCCACTAGGTTCTTTTGAACAAAAATATAATTCTCCAAATAACCGTTGAGCGTAAACAAAATAATTCCTCCAAGAATATAAATGAGATAGAGCGGCACTATACGCAAAAGCTTGTACAGTCCATAAAGCAAGAGCAACATAAAAATTCCTGTGGCAATTGACTGTAACACATGAAATGAGTTGAGCCACTCGGTGTTGTATTCTATGTCTGTGTATACTACTTTAAAAACGGTAAGAAGATTTAGCTGCAAGAAATAACCCCAAAAAAGTAATTGTACAACCCTGCGAAATCCCTTTTTCACTCTATTGTTTTCCCAAAAAGGGAGGTGATTATTTGAAACTAATAAGTATGAAAAAATTACTCCAGAAACAGTAAAAAATAGTGGTGATGTGATACCATGAATAAACCGCCACCATGAATAGATTGGATAAGCATCATTGCGAAACTCATCGGCAAGCGCGGCGCCCGTCATGTGGCCTTCAAGCATCATGATGATGGCAATACTTCTTGCCATATCGATGAATGTAAGTCTCACCTTCGGAGTATGTGTGGTGGATTCCAGCGCCTATAAATTTTCATCAAAAATACTCAAAGCGACGTGAATACAAGTACTCATCAATCGTGATAGACGGGAGAGATGACAGGCGCGGGATTTACATCGATAAAGACAGGAGGTTGCACAATCGGCTATATGCATGGACAAGCTGGGGTAAGATCAGTAAAATAGAAATTATCAAAACCGCTTTGGGCATTTATCTCTTGTAGTACAAGAAGGAAGAACGATTTGACTAAGGCTTTATAAATCATTTTTGAAATCCAAGGTTAAATTTACAAAGTATCGAACCTCACTGAATATTTTGATATCGCTCTTATACATAATGCAACCGATGGGGGTATATTTGAGTCTTTGAATAGACCTTAACCAAAACCCTATACCGATGAAAAACATCATCACCACATTTGCATTATGCTGCCTTGCAATGTTATCACTTGCTCAATGCGCTAATCCACCACAAGCAAATATTACCTATACCAATAACAATTGTGGTCAAAATCAATGCTTCTTTTTGACCGTGTCTGGCGGCATCGCCCCCTATACATTCAACATCCCCAACGGCCCCAACCTTAATCCCAACCTCTATGCTTGTTGGGACGTACCAGGAATATACCAAATTATTATTACCGATTCTCAAGGTTGTGTTGGAGAGTCAACCCTCGTCATCCAAGCGCCCGCTCCGTTGAATGACATTTGTGAAGCCGCTACAGAGATCGAAAATGGGGCTGAATATACAGGCACTTTATGTACTCTAAATTTCGAAAATCCTGTTTGTAGCAACCTTCAATTCTCTCAGACCGGTTGGTACACATTCAACAGTGAAGACTTTACACATATTCAGTTTGGTGCGTTTAGTCAATTCGCAAGCAGCCCTGGTCTAGTTCAGGGTATGGGTATTCAAATTCTTGCAGCCGAAAACAACGGAGCTTGCGCAGACGCCGCAGAAGTGTATTGCGGAAACATTACCTCTTGCTTTTCTTTTGAAGAAAACTTCGCCGTTACCCCCCAAACGAATTACTACGTTCGCGTGATGGCGGCTTGGACGACTTCGATAAATGTCAATGTCGGCGTGGTAATGTCAAACGAACCAATCACTGGGGTATGCGGCTGCATAAATGCGCTTTCTTGCAATTATGACCCTGAAGCAATTATTAACGATGGATCTTGCGGCACGAATGGCTGCACCGATGCATCTGCTTGCAACTATATGTCTTGGGCCACTTGCGATGATGGCTCGTGTCTTTTTGGAAACGACATCACTGGAGTCTTCTTCAATGATATTAATGGCAATGGAACGAGAGATAGCTGGCCCGCATTAGAGCCCGCGCTCTCCAGCGCTGGATATATCACTATCGACGAGCTAAACGTTACCATCTATCCTGATGCATCGGGTTCATTTGTTTTGCCGGGCGTAGAACTTGGCTCCTATTCTGTTACTTTCCATAACACCTCGGGCAACTGGGTATTAACAGGTGGCGACAACACACAAACAATCACACTCCCTACCTGCAACGGGCTGCCCATTGGCTTAACCCCAACAAGCGGAGTGGCCGCTCAAATCAGCGGAACCAACATGTTCTCCACTTCCCTCATTCAATGTAACAACGGATTCTATCCTGGCGCCTATATCAGTAATACTGGAACTGTGCCCATAAATGGAACATTTACAATAACGGGTAATGCGCTTTTCACTGCGCAAGCAGTTTCTTACGGGGAGCCCTTCACAAATCCTGTACCCGGAGTATTTACATGGGAAATAGAAAACATGTTACCTGGAACCTATCTCAATCTTATTGCGCACATCAATGGACCTGGCGTAGACTATGTCGGACAATCATTCCCCTTCACCTTCGATCTTGAATTATCCGATGGCACTCAGGTCTTCTATTCAAACACATGGACTACCAATGCCCTTGTGAGCTGTGCGTATGACCCTAATGACAAGCAAGCCACACCTGAAGGGTATACCGAAAATAACTTCATTCTTGAAGACACTGAATTGCAATATAAAATCCGTTTTCAAAACACAGGAAATGCGCCAGCTTTCGATGTTGTTATCGAAGATCAAATAGACATAACACGCCTTGATCTTGCTTCGCTAGAACCCTTGAATGCATCCCATTCATTTAGCACAATTGTTCAACCAGATGGATTGGTGAAGTTCGTGTTTAATAACATCATGTTGCCAGACAGCACCTCTAACGAGCCAGAATCACATGGATATGTAATTTACAAAATACGCACTATGCCTGGCATTGCTGTTGGTGAAATAATAAACAATACCGCATCCATTTTCTTTGACGACAATCCACCGATTATCACAAATACTACACATCACACTATTTATAGTTGTGCGGATATCCTCTTTCCTGAAGTACCAAGTACTGCATGCGAATACGATGAAATGACTGTTATTGCTGAGGTTGCTTTTATTGAAGATTATACTTGGACACTTAACAATCTGGAAGTAAGCAATGCTGCGGATTTCACTAATGTACTTGAGGCTAATAACTATTCGCTTACGCTAGAAATGAGCAACCCTTTGTGTTCGGTTAGTAATACATGGGATTTCATTGTTTACTCATATCCAGTTATTGAAGGGCTGGAACAAAGCGTATTTTGCGATGGGGATATTGTAACGGCAAATGCCACATGCAGCGGATGTGAAATCGAGTGGATCGGAGACATACAAAATGGGCAAGTTATCGATATTTCAGCGGGAGATCTTCCACAAGCTTACGGCGTTATTGCTACAAATGAAGGAGGCTGCGAAACCTATCAAGATTGGGTTGTATCCATGAATTATGAGCCAATGCCTTGGATTGTAGTAGCTACCATCGGCGGAAATTCAACCAACATGCTAGAGATCGAATTTCCCGACACAGATTATTGGGATTATCAGTGGTTTATAAATGGGGTGATTATAGAAGGTGCAATTGAACCCTATATTATAGCTGACCAAAGTGGTGCATATGCCATTCAGGCTACTGACCCCTATGGCTGCAGCGGTATTAGCAATAGTATCGAATTCGTTGTTGGGGTTGAAGAGTTCAAAACAAGTTCATTCCTCCTTTATCCAAATCCAGCTGATGACTTTATTCAAGTTGTTTCAAGCAATGAAACAGTTCCAATTCAAATTCAATTGTTCAATACGTTCGGCCAACTTATCTGGGAGAGTGTGTTTCATTCCAAACAAAGCATTTCATTGGAAGGACTTGCATCAGGTACCTATATTATCTCTCTCACCAATGGAACTCAAATTGAAAGACTCCCGTTTATTAAATTATAATTAAATTCTCCCCAAGCGACACAAGGGGCATAAGTAGCTAATATTTAGACTTATAAAAACCAACAAAGGGCATGAGAAGAGATCTCGTGCCTTTTTTGTATAGTAATTTTGCTATATGAAAAAAACAGGCGCCCTATCCTTTATACTGTTCATTTTGTTAGGAAACATAAACGCTCAAAATTGGTACGACTTGTCTATACCAGCGGGTATCTATCCAAACGCATTAGACTTCATACATCCAAATGAAGGATGGGTCATTGACAACTATGCTGTGATTCACACGATAGATGGTGGTGAATCTTGGGAGTTTCAAGAAGTGCCAACTGAAGCACTAATGAATAGTGTCAGCTTCGTCAACGAAACCGACGGATGGATTGCTGCGGACAACGGAGTCATTTTGCAAACGAATGATGGTGGTTTAAACTGGAATGAACAAGCTAGCGGAACACCTTATGCGCTTAAAAAAATTCTATTCAATGATGCGCTCCATGGTTGGGCTATTGGATTTGGGCCTGGTTTTGTTGGTACATTTCTGTATACTATTGATGGGGGCCAAAATTGGATGTCCACTGACTGTCCTTGCCTGTTTAATGATCTTGATTTTCACAATGCAACACAAGGCTGGATGGTTTGTGATGACGGGAAAGTATATTCCACTTACGATGGTGGAATTACTATAGAGCCTTTGAATCTAAGTAATAGCACGACATTAACCAATGTCGACTTCGTGAATGAAGGAGTTGGTTGGGTTGTTGGAGAAAATAATTTATTACAACAAACACTCAACGGCGGACTAGACTGGTATGATGAAACATCACCCCTTCAAGCATTCGCGCTAAGCGGATTATCTTTTGCTAGTATGTCTGTAGGTGCAATTTCAGCATCGAGCAGTATTGCAGTGACCCTTGACGGAGGAGATAGTTGGGAAGTAGCACAAATTCCAAACGCCTTCATTCGCGATATTGAGATGTTGAATGAGTATAGCGGGTATGCTACTACGGTCAATGGCGTAATAAAGTATTGTGGACTTGGCATACTGACACAACCAGAGAGTGTAAATGTAGCAGAAGGCAGCCCTGTGCAGTTGAATACACAAGCCACCATTTTTGGAGCAAGTTATCAATGGCAAGCACTTATTAATGGCTCATGGGAGAATCTTGAAGATAACGGAGCATATACGGGAACAAACAACAACAGTCTATTCATTGCCGCAGCTTATAGTTCCATGATATTCCGCTGCGTAATCACATTCGAAGCATGTTCCATTACAACCAATGAGGTTGCTGTGCAGACGACAGTGGGAGTTGGGGAGTTCGATTCTAATTCCATTATCATTTATCCTAATCCTGCAAGCACATTCATCACACTCGAAATCCCCAATGAATTCGTTGGAGAAACGATGGTGATTTATGATGTTATAGGAAGAGAAATTTATCGTAGCCAACCAGCAAATACAACAAATAATATCAACGTAGCCCCATTCAGCAGCGGCAGTTATATGTTGCGCGTTGGGAATCAAAACGTGAGGTTTCAGCGGTAGAGAACACTACTACTCTAATACCAAAAAATGTCAACCTGAAGTGTGGCATTCTTGTTTTCAAGAAGAACCAACTTGAACCAATCTGAAATTATGATGCACTGTAATTTCGAGAAAAAATAATTCATATGAAGTTTTTAAAATTACTTGTCCTATTGTTTACGTTGGCTACGATAAAGGGCCAAGCCCAACTTCCATATCCTTCCGTTGCTCCGAATTTTACATTAACCGATGTCAACGGAGTACAGCATGATTTATATAGTTATTTAGACCAAGGATATCAAGTGATCTTGCACATAGATGCGGCTTGGAGTCAGATTGGTTGGAGCTATATCAACACGGGGTGGCTTCAAAGCATTCATAACGATTACGGCGTACAATCTGGTGGAAATGTGATTGTGTTATTTGTTGAAACCGACCCAGACACCAATTTAAACACTCTATATGGCAACGGGGGCAGTTCTGCGGGAAATTGGGTAGCGAACACGCCGTATCCTGTAATTCATAATGAGTCTGGTTC
Organism: Flavobacteriales bacterium; assembly: GCA_044371755.1. Classification (GTDB taxonomy): domain Bacteria; phylum Bacteroidota; class Bacteroidia; order Flavobacteriales_D; family Sanyastnellaceae; genus JAIXWP01. The sequence continues at coordinate 8,217 of JBILSZ010000016.1, forward strand.
TTTGAATTCGTTGTATAACGTTGCTTACTACCCCACTATCTATTCCATTTGTCCAAATCGTATTGTTAGAGAAATTGGACAGCCCAATTTGGAAACTCTAACGCAGATTGTTCAAGGCGAATGTGCTCCGGTAGCCGAAATTGACCCCATGATTCTTGCCTACACAGGCCCCACGGCAGTTTGCAATACAGGGACTCCTTCTGTTATGCTCTACAATGCAGGTAATACAACACTTACTAATGGATCGTTCATCCTTTCTGGAATCATTAATGAGGAAATATTGTGGTCTGGAAACATTCCTCCGTTCGGCACGCAAGAGGTTTCCATGGGTGAGTTCCAGTTTTCAAGCAATGAACTCACCATTACATTCAATACTGCCAATGATCAAAACCCGAATAACAATAGTGTTCAGCAAATAATTTTGAGTTCTACAACCCCTATATCTGGAACACTCAATTTAACCGGCCAATTTGACGCTTGGCCGCAAGAGTTCAGTTGGGAAGTCGTTGAAGTTGAAACAGGAATTATTGCGGCCTCCAACAGCAACTATTCTACGTTTGCGGGTGAGACATACTTTAATGAAACCATACAAATCGCCTCAAACGGTTGTTACATTATGAATGTTTATGATGTATATGGAGATGGACTAAATGGAAGCATTTCTGGTTCGATCGATGGAAATTTCGAACTGAATTCAGATGATTTATGTAATCCATTATTCACTTATGACGGCTCATATCCATATACTCAACTGAGCATTCCTATTCTCGTACAAACAGACGTTGACTACAATAATGTTTTTGGTTGCACAGACATCAATGCGTGCAACTATAATCAGGATGCCACATGCGATAACGGCTCTTGTTTATTCGTCGGATCCGCTTGTTTTGACGGGGACTATAATACCTACGGCGATACAATGAATGAAAACTGTGAATGCATCGGATTAGTAGGATTCTTGTCGTGTAATGAGAATTTAGGTGTTTTTGAACCTGTCGTAAATCCAAACGGCTATCCACAAGTAATCGTATTGCCGAACAATAGTTTTCCGAATCTCCCGCAAGCAAACTATCTACAGCCGTACAATATATACATCAGTTTAAACATAGCGTCTGATGATTTATTTGGCAGTCAAGGTCAGTGTTGTAATGGCTTTCATTTGGATGAAATCTATTATGTGGAAAATGATACCGAATATCCACTTTCTCAACTGGGAATAAATTGGAGTTGTATTAATCCAGACTGCACAATTGATGAAGAAAATAAACTTTGCGTTGAATTTTCCGGTATGCCCAATCAACTAGGAACTTTTCCTCTTCGTTTCGTGTTTAGTCAATTCTATATCAACTCTGAAATCACATTCAACCTTGATCACTTTACGTTAAATATTATTGATCCTTGCGCAGGTGATCATCCCATTTGTTTGGTTTCAGTAGACCCAAGCAATGGCAATAACATGATCGTGTGGGAGCCGCAAGAAGTAAACTACTTGACTGAATATATCATTTACAAGGAAACAAGTGTATTAAATGAATATGAACCGATAGGTTCGGTTTCATATGGAAACGAAGGAATATTCATCGATGAAAATTCCAATTCTTCCGTTCAGTCATCCCTCTATAAAATTGGAGCACTCAATACATGTAGCACAGAGCCTAACGTTTCGTTGCATCACAAAACTGTGCACCTAACATCTAACCTCGGTATCAACAATGAGGTAAATTTGATTTGGTCTGCTTACGAAGGCGAAAACGTCGATAGTTATTTGATCTATCGCGGAACAAGTTCAGACGATTTAACGCTTCTAGCAACGGTATCCGGAAGCATTACCAGCTACACGGATCTTTCACCATTACCCAGTAGTTACTACATGATTGAAGTAGAAGGAATATCTTGCGATCCGAGCAGAGAAGTGCTCACCTCAAAATCCAATATCATCACCATTGCTGAATTGGGCGTAGGTAATTTAAACTCACAACAACTCGCTCTTTATCCTAATCCCGCGAATGACTACATCATGCTCACTGCATCGGAACAACTCATTGGTGAAACGTATGTGATCCATGACATCACAGGAAGAGAAGTTTTACGTGGTAAAATCAACTCCACCAACACACGCATCGCGCTAGAAAATCAAAGCAGCGGAAGTTATTTATTGCGCGTGGGAGAAAAGGGATTGAGGTTTGAGAAGTAGGGGAAGATTGAGTGAATAAAATCGAAACCGTCCTTTTGAAAATGAGGGCGGTTTCTCTATTTATACCCTAAATAGGATTTGTATACCTTGAAAGCACAAAGTTTTTCGTGTGCTATCGACAATAAAATTTTCGACTTTAGCGGAACTGTTAAGTTATGCGCTGATTTTGATAGAGACAACTCAATCATCAACGCAAATGGGAGAATATCTCTTGTATTGAAGAATGGATTTATTACAAAAGATAACTTCCAATGGATAGGGCAAAATCCTATTAAATTCGTAAATAACTCACAGGAACTTGAACTTTCAGAGGAGGAAGTTGAAACTGCTTATACTGGCATTAACAGTGACCTAGTAGAAAACATCAATCTAAAAGAACTTGAATGGAGCGAAGAAAAAGAAGTCGCGCAAAAAATTAATCCTCGTATTTACACTTTCATATCCAGTTTCTTTGAAGACAAAGATCATGAGCAATTCAATGCTATTTTAACCGAGCAAAAGAATCTTCGTATAACCGCAAAATACCCAAGGGCAGATGAAACATCAGGCATCAATATTGGAATTCAACTCCAAGGAAATCAATTTCGTTATTACATTTATTCAAACAATAAAGTAAGCCTCCGCTCAAGCAAGTATTGGGAAAAGGTATAGAATTTATTATTGCTGTGTAATTTTGTTTTTTTTCCAGTTGTTTGGAAGAAGATTTATGAGTTCTGATTTTTTGGTGTCATTTATTTTTTCCAAGACATCCATGAGCCATTCTTCTGGATTGACTCCATTTGCCTTGCAGCTGAGCATGAAAGAATAGATCATCGCTGTGCGATATGCGCTGTGGTGAGAACCCATGAACATAAAATTCTTTTTGCCTATTGCAGTGACCTTGGCATTGGCGACGGTACGCTTGATGTGCCCAACAGCAGCAGCGGTAATTCCTTTTTGGTGACGCTCAACCTCACGCAAGACCCCGGCGACCTGGATGGTAATGGTGAGGTGACGAGTGCCGATATTACAATTCTGACCTCATCTTTTGGTTGCACCCAATGCTCCAATCTCGATTTGGATGGCGACGGCGTGGTGAACGTGGCTGACCTATATCTCTATCTGGATTTGATTGACGGGTATAAAGAACTTTCAACAGAGCTTTGCCCTGAGCAAATGATGCGAGAAATTAATCATGCGTCATGGGCGAAGTAACCGGAATTTCGTTAATTACAACATTTGTAACCGAAAATCCGGATGGATTGCATCCATTCGTAGGAACAGAATATGTCACCAAATAACTTCCGGGTGTCGATGTAACTGTATTAATAACACCCGTTGTTTCCGCCAAGCTTAACTCAGAAGCTGATGAGAATGTTCCTCCTACCGTAAATCCGGGAGCAAGTGTTGGACTTAACAAGCCATAATCCTGACAAATTTCAGGGTAATCGAAATCTGTAACCGGGGGAATCGAAGGTGTGATACTCACAACAAGGTTTTGGGTAGTAGCACATTGTCCCGGTAATGGCGTGAACGTGTACGACGTCGTGGACGTGTTATTGAGATCTGGCGACCATGTGCCGCTTATTCCGTTGTTCGAAGTGGTAAGAAGAGGTGGTATGCTCGCTTGATTGCAATAGGGTCCGACTGCCGCAAAAACGGGCGTAATTTCCGGGTTCACGACGATTGTAAGTGTTACGGGCACACCACACTGACCTGCATCGGGCGTGAAATTGTATTCAATATTTCCGTCGGTAGAAGTTGATATTGAGGCCGGGCTCCAGCTTCCATTTATTCCATTATTCGAGGTTTCCGGCAGAATCGGTAGAACAATAGGAGCATTCTGACAGTACGGTCCGAATGTTCCGAATAAGGGCGTAATTTCACCGGTTATGGCAATTGTTAGTTGAGCTGAAGCAGCGCACTGCCCATCGGCCGGCGTGAAGGTGTAGCTGGTGGTTTCATTATTATTTATACCGGGACTCCAAAATCCGGTAATGCCATTGGTTGAAGTTGACGGCAGCGCAGGTACGGCAGATCCGATACAGTAGGGACCTACAGAAGAAAAACTGGGTGTTACATTTGAATTAACCCCTACAGTGAGAACAGCAATTGATGCACATTGACCGGGATTTGGAGTGAAGGTATAGGTGGTTGATCCGACTGCTGCTGTGCTGATAACAGCCGGCGACCATGAACCCATGATGCCATTAAGAGATACTGCACCAAGCAAAGGTGCCGGAGCGTTAACACACAACGGTCCAATGGGATTAAAGGCCGGAGGAATATTTCCTAAATCATTCACAACTTCGGCGCATGAAGTGGCAACGCAGCCTGTAATCTGATCGGTAACAGTCAGACAATAAGACCCCGCACATAAATTACCGGCAGCAGGTTGCGACGTCCCATTATTCCAGGCGTATGTATAGTTTCCGGTTCCGCCGGAAATTACAGAACTAACTGCTCCTGTGCAGGCCGCTGATGGAGGCAAAGGATCAACGCATGCTCCATTGCAAGTTCCTTTTGTTGGTGAATCTTCAATCCAGGTTGTTGCTCCATCTGTTGTGCGTGCAACAGAAAATCCCAAGCCTGGAACCTCGCCTGCATATTCTCGAATTGCCACAGGCATAGCTGAAATACCCTGCAATGAGGTGACGCCCGCAGGAGTGCATGCATTGGATGGAATACAAGTTGGTCCACCGCCCGTAAATTCAGCAGCTGTGGTCACTTGAGATGCTTGGTTAGCACTGAAGGTCCAATACACAGCATTGACAGGGGTTCCCGCACCATTGTACAATGCAATCCAACCCGCTGTATTCTCCAAAAACCAACGACTTCCTCCACCACAGGCAAATCCTTGGCTGAGAAAATTAGGAATAATCAAATTGGCTCCCGAATTTCCGCCCCCAATGGTGAGAAATCCCAGGGGTGGTATTATGGTGCCGTTGGGTATGCGGAACACACCATAATTGGATGCCGTTGTTTTACTACCAATTAGGTAACAACTCACATCAATAGGATCACATGGGCTCGGATTATAGAGCTCAATCCATTCACTTCCGCATGCAATATTGGCAGTGTTGAACATCGAATTGGCGCAGGCATCAGGAGTAACATTCGGATATGGAAATACCTCGTTTATTCGAATCGCCGGTCCTGTATAAGTGCAGCATTGCGTATTGGGAGTAACGGTTACCGAAGCCTGAAGGGATGGATTGACTGCAATCGTTAAAGTGATTGGTTGAGAACACTGACCTGCATTCGGTGTGAACGTATAAGAACCACTGGTTTGATTATTAAATGTGGATGGATTCCATGATCCTGTGATTCCATTTACGGAAGTTCCCGGAAGCGAAATATCGGTTGCACCGGCACAAACAGCGCTTGGCAAATTAAACTGAGGAACAATATCACTGGCGGATAACGAAACTGTGACCTGCGATGCATCTGAGGGGCATACTCCCTGTGCCGGCACTGTATACGTATATACCCCCGCTGTATTCAGCGAAGGATTAAACGTCCCCAATTGAGCATTTGACAACGCTGATGGACCTGTCCAGTTTCCACCGCCGGTAACATTCGGCCCCAGCAATGAGAACAAACTCACTGAATTCCCCGAGGTGCAAATAGTAAGCGATGCGTCATTCCCTGCTGAGGGTGCTGCCGCGATCTGAACCTGGATTGCAGCCCTTGCGCTTTCGCAGCCACCAATGGTTTGACTGACATAATACGTAAAATTTCCTGACACAGCGGTGGAGGGAATCGGAGCATTAGCTGATGCGGAACCGCCAACGGCGTTTGTGCCATACCAATTGAGCGTGCCTCCTGCTGAAGCCGTTGCTGACAAGGCTGTTCCCGGCACACCTGCGCATAAACTGACCGGGCTTACGACCGAAGGGGGATTAACGGCCGTAGCCGCAACACAGGCTCCTACACCTCCATTGCAGTTGCCGCCTACTACAGTATTATTAACTGTCCAGGGCAAGGTAGCAGCGTTGTACGATGCCGCAAACTGCCAAGCAGTTGATCCATCTGTTTGACGGTATGCGATAATTGGTGTGCTAGTGGGTATATAGGTTACGATTGCGGGGGTTGCTGCAAATATTTGCCTTGCGGTTTGCAACGTAACCGCCGGACTGCCAGGTGGCAGGCAAATACCGCCGGCAGGATTAAAATCATTTACATATGTGGCCGAAGTGATATTGGCTTGGACACCCGACCAATAAATACAATCAAGCGCTAAACCCGCACCATTATATAGTGCCACCCAACCATCGACATTGGGAATTACAAAATTTCCGGAATATGAACAATAAGTGCCGGAAGTAATAGGTATATCAATATTGCCTTCTAGCCCGGCACCGGGTTGCGCAGAACCAATTACAACATGCTGACCTGGGCCCAATATAGCCTGTGGAACACTCGGTATACGGAATGTACCTCCTGTAAGCACATTGCTCACCGATTGTTTCATTGCAATAAAATAGCCCGATAAATCAACGGTAAAACAACCTTTATTGTAAATCTCAATGTACTCTTTACTGCCCTGATATATTAAACCATTCGGAGGAGTTGCACTCAGTCCATCGGGGCGGATATACACCTCATTTATTACGACTTGAGCATTCGATATCGACGAATGTAAAAACCATAATAAGCCACATAACAAAGTAGACTTTGAAAACGGGAATAAATAGCAATACAGCAGATTACTACACATAAAAGAATTCGGCTTGGTCCGGTCAAACAAATATACCAATGACACTTCCAGTAACCAAAAATCTTAGACGAATATTTTTCTCAGAGTCTGTCGAATCCATTAAAACAAGCTACCCTGCTCGCCCGGCGGCTCCGGTTTCTCTTTCGACTTCCTCACAGGCTTTGGTGGATCTGGTATGGCGCCAGAATTTCGCTGCTCTTTGAAGCGCGCCATTTACTTTTTTCAGTCCTTTTAGATTCGTGTGATTAAATCCCCACACTCTTTTGATCGTTCCAAAGATGTGCTCGTTTATTTATTCAGTCGTGTCTTTTATTTTTATTTGTCTTCATGAGTTCCGCTTCGCTCCAGTTCTTGACGCTTTCTATAAAGTGAAGTGTTTTCATGATAACGCTTGTTATTCTCCTCCACTGCATCAGCAAATTCGCTGCGATCAAGCTCTCTTCCTCCTTGTGCTCTGCCCGTACTTAGATGTTTTACCGGACATTCTTTGCAAGCAGGTGTGCGATACTTTTTGAAATTATAAGAATCGCGCTCTCTAGTTTTTTTGTGCCATGTTCCGGTGGTGCGAAGTGTTTGTTCTTGAGGACAGGTGTATGTATCTTCTTCTTTGTTGTAAATAAACTTTGTGACGTATCCCCCCGCTCAAGCACGTCCGTGAAGTTATGATCTTTCTACAGTGTTGCCTTTTTCCAGCGGTTGGGGAGCAATTCTGCGAGCTCGGATTTTTTGGTGCTGTTGATTCTGATGAGCACATCTTCTAACCACTCTTCCGGATTGATGTTGTTTGCTTTGCAACTGATCAAAAAGGAATAGATCATGGCGGAACGCTGCGCAGCATCGTGCGAGCCCATGAATAAATAGTTCTTTTTTCCGATCACCGTTGGACGGATTTTGTTCTCCACCGGATTATTATCGATGTGGAGTTTACCGTCCTGGGTATAAGCTATGAGTTCTGTCCGACGCTTGATACTATATTGAAGTGCTTTGTAAATGGGCGATTGAGGTGTGGTCTTGTTGATGATTTGCTCCATCCAGTCGAACATATCGTTCAACATCGGTACAGCGATTTTTTCTCTCAACTTCTTCTTTCCGTCGTCATGGATCTGCAATACGCGAAGCCAATGTTCAAGGCGATAGATGCGCTGCATGCGCGTCATCGCCTCAAGCGCGGTCTTCTTGTCATTCTTCATGGCCTCGTCAAATTTCCTCCGCGCATGTGCCATGCAGCCCACACGTGTAATTTTCTTGTGGGTTTTAAACTGCTCATAGCCCGCATAGCCGTCGCTTTGCAGATAACCGGTGTACTCCAATAATTTATTGCTGACCACTTCTTTTTTTCTTGAAGGATCATAATCAAACAACACCAAATTGACATCATGCGCCAAGTACACCCACAGGTATCCCTGATGCGACTTGCCATCTAGCTTTGGATCAAGCTCTCTGATAGTGGTTTCATCGGCGCCGAGATAATGCGAACTCAGCACTTGGTTTTCGAGTTCTTTGTATAATATTTCGAGCAACTTCGCCACTTGACTCACCCAATCGCCCATCGTCGAGTCGCTTATTCTTACTCTTTGTCGAGCAAACTTTTCTTTGATCCGATAAAGGGGAAGATGATCCACATATTTCGCGATCACCAAATACACCAGCAGGCTCACGCCGGCCATGCAACGGTAGATCGGCGCTTCCGGAAGATCAGCCACCACAACACCCGACTTGTCGGCCAGCGCATACTTTGGGCGAACAGTGCGCTTCACGTAAAGCTCGGACTTTGTAATCTCCAGTTTCTCGCTGACTTCTTCACCGATTTTCACAGCGCCATCCGGTACTTCGGTCGGCTCGATCACCACTTCTTCACGACGCAGATGTTCGGGAAATTCTTGGCGCAGACTCTCGGGATTCTTCTTGCGCTCTTTGCGCTTATGCTCAGCGATGATGGTCTCCTTTTGTTCTGGAACAGCAGTTTCAATATCCCCTTCAACAAAGAGCGACTGATCAAATAGTGAACGTTGTGCAGAAATTTTCTCACTCTTCTTCCCATATAACTGGCGAAGAAGTTGATCGATGCGATGTTGTTGTTGTTCGATGATCAGACTTTGACGATGGTTAAGCTCAACGAGCGTTTTCAACTGAATCTGAATTTCAGAAAGTTGATTTTTAAGCAGGATTTCCGTCTCTGTCATCGCTGAACAAAGATGTGTCAAAGCCCAATAAATTCAACGCTTTCTCATGTTTACTTATCACCAATAAAATCAACATTCACGCGGGATGCGAGTATCTTCTTTTCTTTTTCACCGATGATAAAACAATGCCATCGAGAATGAGTGAAAGCGTTTGAGAGGAGATTTCATTTTCATCGTTTGAGGTAGGTACCTCAAACGTACCTCGTTCTAGGCGTTTGTAGAACAGTGCGAAGCCATCGCGCTCCCAGAACAATATCTTCACGTGCGTCCGCGGTTTATTGAAGAAGATGAAGACGCAGCCCGATGCAGGATCTTTATCGAGTTCGTTGCGCACCAGTCCACACAGTCCGTCGAAGCTCTTTCGCATATCGGTGAAGCCTTTGTACAAAAAATAGCGTTGGTGCGTCGAGAGTGCGATCATTGCGATTGGCAAAGTTGGAACACGCTCTCCAGAAGATGCTCCGAAAAAAAAGTGTACACCCATTGGCAAACTGCACCTGAAGAACAGACTCCGAAGCATCGTCCGATTCACGGTTCTGCATGTGCTCATTTCTCAACAGAATTTCCTTGAAGCCAACAGACGATTTGCTTTCCGTCAACTTCCGTTGATGGTGAAAGAAAAGTTGATACGATAAATTATGTTCTTCACAGTAAGCCTTCTTCGAAACGCCCAACTCCAAGCACCGATGAATATGCTCCGCCCAAGTAAGTTCTTTGTTCATGCCCGCAAGCAAGCAAATAGCTTTCTAACTTTTGGACGTGCTTGAGCGGGGGGATACCTTCCAACCAAGAGGCAGGAGGTCGCCCAACTCAATCCACTTTTGATTTAGACCAGCCAGGGCTGTTGGATTTTGTTATCAGCAACAATGCGTGGCACATTGCAAAAGAATTCTTCGATGCTATTCATCAATACCAAAAGCATGAGTCCATTGATGTCATCGGTTGGAGCATTTTTCTTGCCCTTCTGCGGAATCCAAAACAAGAGAAAAAATTCTATCAACTTTTTGCAGGGCATCCTGTTGTGCGCTCCGCATTCTTCGAAATAGGTGCAGATCCGGACTTTTCCCTACCTCACTATGGATACGGCATTCAGCAATACATCAAACACATTCCTTCGCAAGGAAGTCCACACTACTATCAAGATCACTTGTTCGCTCGATGTCTCTTGATGCGTCACTACTTCATTCATGAGCAGTTTGATTCGTTCTACTCACAATACCAAATTGTACAAGCTATTTCAGAAGAGACATTATTGAAACATGTCAAATCAGTATACCCATTGGCGCGTTATTTCCAAGCAAAAGTATTGTTTCATCACCTCGAGCAAAACCACTCAGCTATCAAACAGTGTTACACACGCTTTTTCCATTGGATTCTTCCTCTTTTTCCTTCTTTAAATCTTTCTGAAAAAAAAGCCGCTGTCCATTGTTTAGTCGAAGCAGCGCTGCTCACGCATTCTGCACAAGCGTTCAAACCCATGTTGTATAAACACTTCAGCGCCTTTATCTCTATGCTATTCACTTCGCAATCGAAACCAGCTCTCGAAGCCATACTTGAACGTACAGAGTTCAATGGAATTCGACTACAACAACGTCTTCGACAAGCGTGCTAATACCCATTAGTAAGTATTTTACACTGTCCTACGTTATGATAATTTCGCAGGGTAATTTTGCCTTGCCATGAAACTTCTCTTCCTGATCTTTACTACTCTCTTCTTGTGCTCCGCGACAGCTCAAACAAATAGCGTGACACTTTCTGAAATTCAACAACTCACTTTACTCGATCAGTCGGCTGCGGATAATTTGTTAAAATCAAAAGGATTCAAGCTAAGCAATGTGAGCGGTCTTATTTTCCTTTACACAAAAAACACTGAAAAAATTGAGTTCTCTTCAACTCCGCGATCCATTACTTATACAACACTTGACGCTAATTCCTATATACAACTCAACGATGCCATTGCGAAAGAATACACCTTGCTCAGCGCGCAAGATGTCCTAGTAAGCAATGGTAAAAACATTGCTGCTGTTAGTTTCTCTAAGCCAGGATTAAAAATTGCATTAGGAACTTCTAGCGAAGGCCAAACCACGTTCTTCATTCAGTCTTCCACATTTTCTGGTTCAGCTTCACTTACAGCCGTTGAAACTCCAAGATCGAATGCAGCAGCAAAGAATCTTTCTTCTTTGATTGCACCACCTCCCAGCACACAAGATACAAGCCCTATCGAAGGCATTCCTGCTAAAAAAACAAGACTGACTTTTGGCGCTGGGTTATACCGCGTTCCCGATATGTCAACGATTAATGGTGTGCGTGAATACGACGGATACGTTGAAACTCTTTACGCGCTTAATCTCGGTTTGGAAATAAGCAAGTTCCCAGCCATGCAAAAGCAGAAAAACTTTTATGTGAATACGCGCATTGATATCAATCTCACCTCCTTTATGGACATGCAGTTCAGTTATCAAACTACCAAGCCCGATGATATCAATTACGTCACCAACCTAGATATTCTCTTCCTCACAAAACATTACGGAACGATTGGTTTGATTTCTGAAATTCGCAAGAAAAATAATTCATTCTTGATGTGTTTTGCTCCTGGTTTAAACTGGAACAGAGGCAATTTTGAAGGACAAAAAGTGAATGCTTTCGCTGGCGTCATTCAAATGGGGGAATACTATCAACGGAATTTTCAATCAAAATCAAAACAAAAAGACAGTATGTTCATGCGATTCGGATTTGAACAATTCTTCTCATTCGGACAGGGATATATCGGACAGTTTGCACTTACATTTGGAATATAATTATGAAAAAACTCATTCTCCTATTCGCTTCGTTTTCTTTGCTATTTGTGGCGTGTACGAAAGAAGGCGATTTAGATATTGTAGCCATTGAAGAGAAACTAAATGGACAACAAGACTTAGGCAACGACACTCCCAACTATTGCACTAGTTCTTACGAAGGGCCAAATGCCAATATAGACATTCAACTCAATGTGTTTTGCCAAGCAGCATATGCTTATCTATGCATAGATGGTTATTCTGCTTCATCACAACAAGTTCAAGGTAACTGTGCAACATATAACCAACTGAACGAAGGCTCGACACCCTGTCCGTATTGTCAATAGCACACATGACCTATAGAACTTTTCTAAATATCCTAATGGTAGTACTGTTAGGATTTTTTGTTTTCTACATTCACTCTTTGCATGCACGCATTTCGAAACTAGAATCACTGTTGTTTAGTCAAAGCAAACGAAATGTTTATGCCATAGATACTGCTAATCGTCCGAGAATCGGTGATGCACAAGCGACCTTGGAGGTGTTGGTGTTCAGCGATTTTACTTGTCCGCATTGTACTGAACTATACCATCAAATTGAGCGGCTTCGTCGTGATTATATCGATTCAAAAAAAGTAAGTTTTGTATTTTTTAGTTATCCCATGCTATCACATGAAAATAGTACGTTATTGGCTGCGGTAGGGAAATATGGCAATGCGATTAATCAATTCGAGTCATTTTACCATCGACTTTATCAAAAGCAAGACAGTTTGAATATAAAAAATATTACTGAATATTTTTTTGATTTGGTTCCAGACACCACTGATTTCCGTGCACGTATCATGCAATCGCACCAGCCCGCTATTGAAGCAGATATTCAACTCATCAAAGACTTTCAAATCAAAGGAGCACCCGCGTTTATCATTCAGGATCAATTGCATCTGGGATTGAAAACCGACGAAAGAATGAAAATAGCATTGGATGAGGCCGTTTATAATAAAACCAAATAAATCTTCTCTGTACGCAGTTCGGCAAATAGACATTGAGTAACACTTTATTATATTAAAATATATGAAACAATTTGTACTTGCAGTTTTGATGATCTTCAACATGAGCGCTATTGCTCAAAATTTGCAATGGGTGAAAGGGATTTCGAGTGTGAATAATATCACGCCATATCAAGTTGTTGTTGATTCGGAGAGCAACGTCTATGAAATCGGCAGATTCAACGGGATGGCTGATTTCGATCCAAGTGCCAACGTATATATGGTAAATAGTGGAGCAAGCACTTCGGGAAATGTAGGAAGCATATATGTTACAAAGCAAGATGCAAACGGGAATCTTCTTTGGGCGAAGACGATTGGCGCTGTTGCTAGTATTAGCGAAATTCAATTAAAACCAGCTATATGCGTCGATAGTGAAAATAACGTTTATATCACTGGTTTCTTCTTCCAAACTGTAGACTTGAATCCGGATGCAGGTGTATATAATTTGTTTTCGACTTCGGGCCAGTCTTATTTTCTAACCAAGTGGGATACGAATGGTTCATTTCAATGGGCAACACAATTTTGTGCAGGGGTGGACATTATCAGCTTGGATCCTTTAGCTATTAAAGCTTTTGGTAATAATGTATATGTGGCAGGCACGTTTACTGGTAATGCATCTTTCCAGCTATTTACAAATACTTTTGCCACAAATACCAATAATGTATATGGTGGTTACGGAGAAGTTTTTGTTGTTTCCATCAATTCAAATGGTACAATAATGAATTGGGCGAAAACTTTTGGTAATCCGGATAACGATAACCAATTTAGCTCTGATAAGGTTAAAGACATAATTGTTGATAGTCAGGGAAATTTATACATTTTGGGGTCTTTTATAGGCACTCTTGATGCGTTTCCCGGCGCCGGCCTGTCCAATATTACAGGAGCTTCAAATGAATATACCCCATTTTTAGTAAAATTGAATTCAGCCGGGAATTACGTAGCCGCGAAAAGTTTTCTTAATGCCAGTGAGATTCAAATCAATTACTCCCCAATGCAAAACACCATTGTGCTTGGAGGACAATTCAAGAATAATCTCGATGTAGCCATAAATACGGCGAGCAATATTATTAGCTCAACTAATAATGTCTACAATGCTTTCTTTTGCTCATACAATAGCGACTTAGAGCTAAACTGGGTGAAGACCATAGACGGGGGAACGGAGACCTTTAATGGAATTGCTATGGATGATAACGGAAATACTTATGTGACTGGAGCGCATACGGCAGAGTCCGACTTGAATGTGAATCAGGGAACATACTATGATCCAATCATGGGCGTAGAAACTAATTATTATGATTGTTATCTGATGAAACTCGATTATTTCGGGGAAATCACTTGGATACGCACATTCAACCATTGTTATGCAGCAATTCCACTTTTCAGGCAATTGGTCTCCATGCCGAATGGAAACTTTGTGGGGTATGGCTTAGCTATCGGTAATGAAACAGACTTAAATCTTTTACCTAATGTTTCATCATATGTATCCCTTGATCTCGGCTACACAACAACCAAAGCGGTATACGATGCATGTGCGATAATCGAAGAAATGCCTTCAATAACAGGTCCTGAATCTGCTGACCCTTCCAGCTCAATTACCCTGAGCATAGCAAATATTCCCGCTGAAAGTTATATTGATTGGATGATTCCGGAGGATTGGCAAATCACAAACACCACATCTAACACAGTAACACTAGAAACAGGAAATATAAGTGGTAATGTAATTTGTATCATCTCTGATTTATGTGGAAATACAACACCAATTAATTTCTACATATTGATCAATGACCCGAACAATCCCAATACAGGAGAATACTCTTTCCGTTTAGTGAAAGATATCAATGCAGTGTCTTTTGACATTGATGGATCAAGACCAAAAGATTTTATTGCACTAAACGACATGACCTATTTCATTGCGGAAGAAGGTTCTCAATTATGGAAAACAGACGGCACCGAATCCGGAACAACGGATGTACTAGCATCCACAGATATAACTGCAGAACGTATCATTGGTGTATTCCAAAACAAGTTGGTAATCATTGGACAGCACCCTACATTAGGAGAAGAGATTTGGCTATCCAATGGAACAGCCTCAGGAACCACACTACTTACTGAAATCATTCCAGGCTTGGGATATCCGAATTTCAGTACGTTTACTATTGGCGGAAACTATATGTATTTCCTGGCTAACAACAATACTAATGGTCAAGAATGGTGGGTAACAAATGGTACAACAGCTGGCACATATATGGTTGCTGATTTGTCTCCTTCGTCATTCTTTGGGCTTGGAGCGACGCCCGTATTCTTTGGAGACGCAATCGCATTTGGAGCAATCGCGAACACAATTGATAGAAAAGATTTATGGATCATTGGTCCGAATCAAGGGCAGGCCACCAATTTGACAGAGCAGTTTCCAGCGCTATATTATACGGGTCTTAATGTGAGTAACCTTGTTGTCGTGAACAATCTTTTGTTCTTCGATTTTTATTCTGGCAATGAAGGAGACGAATTATTCATATCAGACGGTACTATCAGCGGAACCTTCATGTATGAGTTATTCCCAGGCAATACAAGCGCCTATCCTGAAGACTTTATGGTAGTTGGAAACACAATCATCATGAACGCATATACAGCGCAATATCCACAGGGCTGCATGGTATTCATTGATGAAAATTTAATCTCTAATGAAATCGCAACACGCATCGCTGTTGAAACGGATTACGCTGAATTTAATGGAATCATTTATTTTTCAGGATATGAGCCGAGCACTGGCAATGAGTTGTGGCGTACAGATGGAACACCGAATGGAACATGGTTAATTTCAGATATACTACCTGGGCCTATGGGCAGTAGTCCAGACAACTTAACATGGTGTGGATCCAAACTTTACTTTACCGCCAATAGCGGCACTCTCAGCCAGCCCCACGTTACAAATGGAACGACTGAAGGAACTTATATGCTCGCTGATATTTTCAACAATGGCATAGTGGGTTCTTATGCCCATGACTTTACTTTTCTTAATGGCAACACTTTTTTCATCGCTCGCACTGCTTTCATTGACTTTCACGTTTTCAAAACAGACGGAAGCGTAAACGGAACTGAACAAATTTTCGCCTTAGGCGCTATTAATTTTTCAAATCCCCTAGGAGAGGGAACTAATGTAATTAATAGCCCTGGCTCTTTACATCTTGCAAACAACAGCATCTGGATGAGTGCGGACTACCATAACATTGCTAAAGAGCTATATGTTATTGATAGCGGAGATTCTGGCGTTGGGTCCATTGAAATTACAAACTCCCCTAATGACCTAATCAAAATATTTCCTAACCCAACCTCCGGAAGATTGAATATAAACAGTAGCGCTGCCCCAATAAAAGAAATAAAAATTATTGACGCAACAGGTAAGATGGTTCAACAAGCTTTTCATTCTGCAGCATTTTTAAACATAGACCTTTCACATTTATCCAGTGGAGCTTATGTTCTCGATATAAGAAATGATTTAGGAAGTCAAAAGCATATCATGATCAAAGAATAAGCGTTTCTCATATAATAGAAATAAAAAAGCGGCATAAAGAGCCGCTGTTTGATTATACCAACCCACAAAATTACCAGCAGGTCCGCTCAATTTACCTGCTTCAAAAGCAAAATTAGCCAACGGCACACTAAGCAATTCTGTAATTGCTGTAATCAAATAATTCGTTCCGCCATTTGTATCAATTTTTGTCGTTAGAAAGTAAGAACCACTTCCCCATTCGATTGTGGGGTAATCACCACTAACTACCGTACCCCCTTCCAATCTCGATGGTAAATAAGCCATTCGCATTCGTCGTTGTATTGTGATTCTCTTCGTAAACGATAAGATTCTCAACTATACTCCCTTATTGTATCTTAAGATTGCTTGATAGATGATTGTTCTCAGTGACTGTGCGTTCATAACAAGCGCATAAGCCAAAAGAATAATGAGAGAGAAAATTGATTTCCTAATTAATTGTTTTTTATAATCTGATGAATAGAAAAAATACTTTTTTCATCGGCTAAGAATATCAAGTATGTTCCGGCCGACCACGATTGTACGTCAATGATTTTAGTTATTTCATTCACTCGTTGTTCCAATACTATTCTAGCATTCATATCATAGACTTTTAATGTACCATTAAATGGCTTATCAAAAGTCAACTGAATCAAGTGCGTCGTGGGGTTTGGAAATACTTTTACCGTGTGTAAATACACCTCATTTATATAAACCTCATTCGACTCGTATGTTTGCTGTACTCCAGGACTAATACTTCCTTCAGAGTCTTCGGTAGATTCAACAACAAGCTGACCTACCGAAAAGGAGACCGTACCACCTGGACCGGAACCCTCGCCGCCACCGGCTAACGTTGCGAATTGTGCATTAGAATAAGTGCTGCACAAAACCAAAATAAAAACAATCATTTTATTCATAATAAATAATGTATTGATATATAAAAATTGATTCAACGAATACTTTATTGGTAATCTGATGGTATAGAAATGAGCAGTTGTGTCCCCGAATGTTCATTCGAACTCCAAGATAGCTGTCCTCCCTTTTCATTTACCCTATTTTCAATGTTTGCAATACCGAATCCCTTCTCAGTTATCGTATTGAATCCCACCCCATCGTCTGAATAAGAAAACACGAGTTCATTCTTGTAGCCAAAAAACTCAACATCCATCTCCTTTGCTCCGCTATGTATGATGGCATTTTGTATTAATTCCAATGTTGACAGATACATCATAAAAGCCAATTCCTCGGGAATAAGCTCTGGAAAATCAAACGCATTAAAATTGATCCGCAACTCTTGTTGTTGATTATTTAATATTTGAACTTGGCTTCTCACGGCGTCTACCAGTGCGCCATCTTTAAGTGAAACGGGTAATATAGTATGTGAAAGCTCTCGTAGATCTTTTCCTAAATTGGTCAGTGCCAAACGCGCATCATCGTTTCTGTTCACTTCAATCAAGTGCACAATATTCGCAATATCAATTCCAAATTTATCGTGCAGCAAACTGGCCAGTTGATTTCTTTCTTTCAGTCTAATCTTATCCGTTAATTCTAAAATATTTTTATCATTTGCTATAATCTGTTCTTTTAATTCATTGTTTCTTTTGAAAGCCTCAATGTATTCCGAAAACAATATCCACCCGAACAATACGGTCTCATACAGCATAATCAATCCTATCCAGTCTACTTTTATGCCAAGGTTAACTACGTTGAATGCAACAAGGATGATGCTCAATGCCCAAACCGAATGGGGAAAAAAAGAAAACAATACATAGTACCCCATCCGATTCTTTAGACGAATACTAATAAAACTGCAATAAGCAATTAAAGCAAGCATTACAAAAAACAAGATATATGAAAGGAATGAAGGCAGCCAAACCCAATTATACCACTTCATATACAACATAACTAAACCAGAGAGAGCAAGCAATATGGTACCATTACTTATTACCCTAAAAAGCTTACGTGCCTCTGGCGAAACTACTTTTAAATTCAATAATTCAATTATAAAATAGCCAAGCATTAAAAACCAAAAAGAACCAGAGTAAATTCTAATCTCACTTGTATAAATAAAACTATCGGGAAAAACATATCTCGCCAGCCCAAGATTTACGAAAACATACAAAATCCCAATAGTAGAATAGCCCACATAGTAAATAAATCGTTTTTCCTTTTTTTGGAGCCAAAGGAAAACATTTATCACAATCAATAAAAAAGCGATCCCAAAATAAAGAAATCCTACGGCAATTGTTTGGTTTGATCTTTCTATCAATTTAACTTCATTTTTAAGATCAATAGAAAAATCAATAAAAGATAATCCCTTCTTCACCTTTGTATAAAACCAAACGCTGTCAGGAAGTTGCTGAATGGCAAAAGCTTGGGTCGAAACAAATGGGCTCAATTTATTTGTGCGGTCTCCAAGAATAAAAATCGAATCCGGATGAAAAATTACGATGCTGTCCAGATGGTTATTGTTAAAGCACAAATAGTCATCGTTGGACAGCATTGATTGATCTAATCTTACTTTACACCAGACGGTGGCGTTTTCGTTAAATCCAAATCGAATGTCCGATCCAATCTGATAGTCTTGCCATTCAGCGTCTAAAAAATTGTTAGTTGTCCATGAGCTAAGGCTGTCATAGGCCAAGGCAATAGTCACTTGAGCTTGTGTTGACTGAAAGACGAACAACATACCAAACAAAACAACACTATACTTCAATGCTACCATCATATACCTTTTTCAAAAGTTCGGCGGTACCATTTACTCCTAATTTTCGATTGATGTTCCGGCGATGTGTGTCAACAGTACTTTTGGAAATAAATAGTCTATCTGCAATCTCCTTGCTCATTAAGCCTTCAGTAATCAAACGAACGATGGTTTTTTCTTGTTTGGAAAGTCGTATTTGTTTCTCTTGTGCTTGTAGTTTTATTCCAAAGAAGGAAGTCGGTTCTAATTCACCAAGAATTGCTGCGATCAACTCTTCTTTCATCACCTCCTTTCTTAAAAAATAGTCCATCGATGTTTTTGATGCTTGCCGCATGGTGTAATCATCATACCGGCCTGTTAGAATGATGACTCTCTTATCAGAAATGAGATGATTATGCCTTAGCATCCATTCAATACCATTTGCTAGTTTAAAATTGATATCACAAATAAAAACTTGAATATCCTCCTTTTCGAGAATTGGTGCAATCTCATCCAAAGCATTTGTAATAAAGACTTGCGCCTTTGATATTTCTTTCAAAATTAATTCGCGTAATCCTTCGCAAAACAATACGTGGTCATCACAGATAAGAATATTCACAAGAGAGCAAATTGGTGATTCACCTCAAAGATATTATTGACGAGCATAAATAGATGTATAAATTATTCCACCATCATCAAGAGATAGAATCAGTTCGTCTTCTGTTACTGTATAATTTATTAGACCCTCTCCGAAAGGATTAGTAAGCGTGACCCCATTTGCAACCACTATCTCAAAGTACCATTCTTCATTTAGATTTCCGTCTTGATCAATGAATGAATCGAAATAATAGAGAATAACCGAGTTATTATTGAGATATTGAAAAAAAATAGGGAACCCTTCTTCGAAAATTTCATCTTGCGTTGGAACCCAATATCCCTCCAGTAAGCCCGCCACCCCAGGTCTTCTTCCTGCTGTATAAGCATAATTCGCAAACGGCACACTCAACAATTCAGTAATTGCTGTGATTAAATAATTCGTTCCACCATTGGGGTCAATCTCTGTTTTCAAGAAAAACGGACCCGCTCCCCACTGAATCGTAGGGTAGTCACCCAAAACCGTGCTTCCATTTCCGATTTCTATTGTAAAAAGGCCATTCGCGTTCGTTGTCGTACTATGATTTTCTTCATAGATGATATTGTTTTCAACCAATGCTCCTTGGATAATGGAAACCTTGATTGAAACGTTTCCTGCATTTTGAATCAGGACTCCAACGTTATCCCTAAGGATAGCTTGATAACTGATGGTTTGAGGTGACTGCGCACTAAGTAAAAATGAAAGGCAAACTAATAACAGCGAAAAAAGTGGTTTCATTCTTTTTTTTTGCAATTTCGCTCGAGATTTCGCCCTTTTCAATACCGATTAATAGGTAATTAGTCTCTCAATATTCGTTTAGACCATAAGATGTCTCATTTCATCAAAAAAAACATTTCAGTCCCCTTTCTATTGCATTATCGATTTTGCCTGGGGCGGGACTGATAACGACTCTCAGTCTTAAAGCCGAAATATCAAAAGATAGCATTGATATAATTCCTCTCTATCTTCAGGGAATATTTGGCTTGATTGTGGGCTCAATCGTTTATACACCAGCCTGGGCGAGACTGCCAATAAAAACAGAGGGTGAATTTATCACTTACCGATTTCAAGACAAGTTTGCAAAGCCCCTACATATCTTCCGTTCCATTTATGTGGCCCTGGTTATCATCCCTCTATTGATTGCTACTGCGCTATCTTATTTATTCAACGATAGCGTTTTTCCTTCAACCGAAACTCCCTACTTCTTTGTAGGGTTTATCGTAATCTTCATTCTTTCTACGCTATTGAATTCTATACTTCAGCGTGTGTATATTGACAAGGCTATTGGACTCGCTTCACTCTTGTTTGTAATTTTCTTTTTATTTGATATGTACACTCAGTCCTATCCAGTAGAGCAATTCACAATTGCTGATTTCGATTCCATAAATCTTCTCTATGTTAGCCTCATATCATGATGGTGGGTAGGGCTTGTAGACATGCCGGATATGAATGCGCAGAAAATTATTTCTTCAAAAAAATTCAAATATCCAACACTTATCATTCTAGCCCCTGGGCTTTCATTTTTCAATCTACCTCTTCTGTCTTGCTAACACTCTTTGGGTTAACTGCTGGCGTAGGACCAGTTTATGCGCTTCGTTGGTTTTGGTGGAGGATAAATGCACTTACCCAACTTACCGCAATGATCGGGGCAACTCTGCTTTCATATTTCAAAATGGAAATTCTCGGTTTAAGTTGGATTCAGCAAATGAATAATTTACTCCCACTCCAGCCAGTATACAATGAGCTTCTAATCCTGGGTTGTCTAAATTGTCTATTCTGGCTCCCCACCTTACTTATTCAGAATAAAGAAGAAAAACGCAAATCCAAGCTGCGCGTCCTAGAGATTGGGTTGCATCGCTAAGCCACCTTCTTCAAATATCCTTCTTCCAGGATTTTATCATCATGTTTCAATACATATTGATAAAGTCCTGGAGGGAAATTTGAAGTGTCCACAATTTTCTTCGAAGTAAATATTCTATCTCGAAACACCTGATCTGTGGCGGGATTGGTGGCGATTAAGTCCACCGGAAAGTTCTGTCCTTCAGACAATTCTACAATCAAAATTTCATCAAAGGGGTTGGGGCCAATCATTTGGCAATAATACTATCTCAGATCGATCACTCACTAATCACTGATAAATAAAAATAAAAGCGACTTCCAACCCCTACTTCAGAGTCGATATACAATTGAGAGTCGTGGTGTTTGAGGAAGTCAATCACTATGGTATTGCCCAGCCCCATGCCCGCCAAATTGATAGACTCGGCTGTAGAAAAAGAAATACCCTTTCTGAGTTTTTCTAAATTATCAGGCGCGATTCCACCACCATTATCTTGAACGGCAAAACAGCCGATGTCTCCTTGCTCTAAAACTTCAATGATTATTTTTCGATCATCCCCTGTGAATTTGATGGCGTTGCTCAAGAGATTTCTAAAAATAGCATCCATCATATTGCGATCGGCAATGATCCATTTGTCATCTGTCTCTTCAATCGTTAGAATGAATTGTTCGCTGCAGATGCCTTGAACGGAAGATTCACAAATCACCTCTATCATCTCGCGCAATTCTTTCAGCGTAATTCTTTCAGGAGTCCATTGAATGCTATCGCCTTGACTCTGCGCCCACTTGACCACATCAACCAAGAGTTTATTTGTGCTCTTAGCTCTATTATGCAGAAGCTCCATTACTTGCTGACGTGTACTGTCGTCAATGTTTCCATCTTTGAGCTGATCCAGATACCCTTCAATGATATTGAGTGGTGATCTCACATCGTGAGCAAGAATTGCAATCATTCTATTTCGAGCGTATAGGCTGGACTTTAATCGTTCTACACTAAGCTCAGATATTTCTTGTTGCCTAATAAGATTCTGCTGAATCCCTTTGTTTGTTTGGAGAATAAAGACAACCTCTAAAATTAAACTCGCCACCACCCCAAACACGTTCATCATTCTTCCAACGGTGAGATTGGAAGCTTCGCTGTTGTTACCAATCAAAAAATTACTGTCCCAAAAAACAATAGCAA
This sequence comes from Flavobacteriales bacterium, assembly GCA_044371755.1. Classification (GTDB taxonomy): domain Bacteria; phylum Bacteroidota; class Bacteroidia; order Flavobacteriales_D; family Sanyastnellaceae; genus JAIXWP01. The sequence continues at coordinate 30,974 of JBILSZ010000016.1, forward strand.
CAATTGCTGCGCACGATATTAAGGCAAACAAATAACCTGTAAAGCGCTCGCGGCCTTGAAAAACTATAAGACTCCCTACGATGATGGGCAGATAAAAGACAAACAAATACGTTTCTTTCTGAGAGTACTTCGCAAGCAGAAATATTGCCGTATTAATGACAATAAAATTCCAGACCTTAGACCAATAGAAATAATTCTTATGATTCAACCACCATGCAAAAGCAACGCCTGGCAATACACTGAGAGTTACCTTACAGAGTTCGTACATTTCATAATAATAATTCAAACCTGAATATACGACTGCCATCAAGGCAATTGCGTATAACAATTGCACATGCAATTTTCTGGCTTTGATTGAGAGAATCTCTTCTGATGTCATGCCCGCTTGGGCATCACTTGTAGCGGTCATAAATTTGTAGAACTCCGTTCAAAAATAGAAAAGGTTTTTAGAGAATTCTTGTGTTATGTGAATTTTATTTTTGCCTTTCCCCAAGAGGTTGATTATTAAATGATACGTACCACGCACAATGGTGCGGACCGTGGCTGATGCGCTAGGGATGGTAGTGGAAATCCTTTTTTGAGCGAAGCGAGAAAAAGATTGGAACGGACAGCCCGGCCCCGCGTATGCGGGGAGCGCCCAAAAAAAGCTACGGCTAAGAATTAAACTTGACTAAAAAATCATTGCATTTGACATTGAAAACATCAGATTTTTCGAGGCTTACGAGATGTCCGCAACGGTCTACTAATTCGACGATGACGTTGGAACATTTTTTCGCATAGTCAATGGCTGGTCCCATAAACAAATGATCTTGGGCACCAATCAGGAATAAAATGGGAGCGTCTACTGCCTTGTCAAAAAGTTGCTTGAGCGTTCTGTCTAGCGTCTTTCCATACATGGCCGTCCACTTTTTATACTCGATGTCGCTGATCTGTTTGGACTCGCGAACGAAGATATCTCTTGATTTTTTGTGATTATTTCTCGGCAATGTGATGCGGGCGGTCATCGCATAAAAATTTTGATACCCTATGACTTTTGCCAAGGTGAGCCCTGTTCTAGCCAAAACTCTAAGCTTTAAATTCAACGCTACAATCGGGCCAGCGAACACCATGTTGTTCACTGCATTCGGGCGAGAAAATCGCATTTGCATCGCGATGATACTGCCGAGCGAGACGGCGATGATATCTACGGTGCGGATGTGGAGAATGTCTACTACTTCCCAAATTTTATTTCCAATCCATTCAAAATCATAATGATGTTGGTGAATAGAAGCGTCGACCGATCGAGCATGGCCGGGCAGATCGATCAATAGCAGATGAAATTTGCCTTGATAGGACTCTACTTGTTTGCGCCACGTACGTGTGCTTCCGCCGGCACCATGAATGAAAAGTAGCCAAGGCGCCGAGACATCAGTAGCAGCATGGGTCTCGTAGTAGAGGGGAATATTGACAGCTTGATTTTGCAAGGCTCAAAGGTAGTGGAATGGTTTGAAAGAAAATCCTAACTTTTTCTAATGTGCCCGTATAATTTCTCCCATGCGTCTCTCTCATCACAGACTCAGTACCACCGAAGATCGGCTCGCGGTTATCAATCGCTTTGCTTCTCTCGTGCTCGATACATCGAGCGAAGAAGAAGTGGTGTGGCTCATTGCCAAAAATGCTATTGCAGATTTGGGATTTGTCGACTGCGTTGTCTATCTAAAAGATTCTTCAAGAAAATTCTCCCCAATCATCTGCTCTATTTCAAACCAAAAGACATGGTATCGGGTGACTTTTATTGGATTCAAAAAGTAGAACATCTCATATACATCGCCGTGGGCGATTGCACGGGGCATGGGGTTCCTGGAGCTTTGTTGAGTGTGCTTGGAACATTTGCGCTAAACTCTGCACCAAAGGAAAATCTGAACCCTAAACCCTCCGATATAGTGGCTCACGCAATGGGTGTTTACAATGAAACGTTTCATAAGAATAGAGAACAACAAATCAATGATGGTCTCGCGATTGGAGTATTCGATGACACATGAGGTTTCATTCGCTAGCTCTGAAATATCCCTGCTCTTCTTTACTAATGAGCAGCACATTAAAATAAAGGGAAATAAATTTTCTTCTCTAAAAGATTTTTCAGCGAAAAATTTTCAGAATCACAACCTCACATTAACGAAGGGCTCATTCGTGGTAATGTGCACCGATGGAGTGAAAGACCAATTTGGTGGACAAGAAAACAAAAAGCTCAAGTCATCGGGAAAAATTCAAATGGTGAAAAGAGCATTGATGTCGGATAAATTCGAAAAATCACAAGCACTGGCACGTTTTATTGATGAGTGGAAAGGTTCGAATGATCAGACCGACGACATCACCATCTTTGGCTGGGGCGTTTAAAAAATCTTCGTGTCTTTGAAGTACGGATTTTGATTGATAATCCTTAAACAAAACTCCATTGCACCGCGGCCGCCACTTGCCGAAACAAGGTTTGAAGTATTCATATCGTAACTGAATCCAAAACTATACTGAGCAAATTCTATCATTCCAGTAAAAATCATCGCGTCCTTCATGCGATAAAAAGCTCCGATAGAAATACCACCTCCTTTGTAAATACCTGTGTACTTTGAATTGGCGAGAAGTTCATATCGCACTTGACTACCAAAAACGATTTGACTTGCGGGACCTTGCATATAGGCCATGAATCCAGGCTGAATAGCAAGAGGCGTATTCTTCAAACTAAATAAAAAGTCTCCATGAGCCACATACTTGATTTGTTGCCGATCTCCGGTGTCCATAAAACCGAAGTTTGGTCGATTCACGTGGTGCATCGCGATACCAATATTGCCTTGATTAAAATTATTGCTTGTTACTTTAATCAGATCGCTCGTGTTGTTGAACGACCACACAATACCCGTTTGAAGATCCGCATAGCGCACGCTATTGTTGGCGAGAAGTTCACCATTGGGGAGGCTTGAGAGATAACTACCATTGCTGTATTGACTGCCCCATTGAAAATTATCCCAATTGATACTTCTCTGACCAAATCCACCGCTCATTCCGAGGCCTAGGTGTTGGTATTTACTCAGACGAATATGATACACCAAGTTGGCAGCACCGCTCACCGTTTTCAAATTACCGTCGCCTGCTTGATCATTATAAAATCTACCACCCATTGCCCAAAATCCTTTTTTCGATTTCTCACTGCTGATGCGCGTTGAGGCAGACGCTGCAAAAGTTTTAAATGGTGTGCTCACCGAACGCCATTGATTGCGATAATTGATATATAATTCACGACTATTTATTGCTCCGCCGAGAGCAGGATTCTGACTCAGTGGCGCATTATAAAATTGTGAAAAATGTAAGTCTTGAGCATTGGTCAACAATGTCATCCAACAAGAGACAACGACCAAAACGATATGTTTTATCCACGCTCTCATCATCTTACTAATGTTATATTACCCTTTCTTGCGAACTCCTGACCCGTCACTAGAACGCCGTCTAATTGATATACAAAAACTCCTGAGTCTACTTCTTGTCCTCGGTATGTTCCATCCCAGCAGTCTTCTTTATTTTCAGATTCGAAGACCACCTCACCCCAACGATTATAGATTGACAACTTGAATGTATCGAAACATTCTGTTCCATAAATCTTGTAACAATCGTTTTCGGTGTGCCCTCCTTCGGCAGGTGCGAAAACATTGGGTGCAAAGAAGGTTTCACATTCTATCGTCACTTCTATCCGCACACAGTCTTCGGTAGTGCAGCCCCATAAATCAGTGCCTGTGACACAATACTCTGTTGTTTCAAATGGCGTAGCTGTCGGTGTAGAGCAATATCCACAACTCAACGATTCTGTGGGCGACCAACTAAACTGATCTGCGCCACTTGCATCCAAAACAACCGAAGCGCCCAAAGTAATGAGGGTATCTTCTCCTGCATAAACATTTTCGAATGGCGCCACATAAATATCAAAGAATGCGCTGTCTACACAATTTCCTAAAGTCACTACAACAGAATATGTTGTATCATTCAAAGGATAAACCTCTATGCTACTTGTGGTCTCTCCTGTATTCCACAAATAACTGTTGCCTCCACTTGCGGAGAGTTGCAATGGACTATTCTCACAAACCACCGTATCACCGCTCACCGAAGCGAGCGCTGCTTGCATTACTTCCAATGTAAAGGCTGTAGTGTTATAACAGCCATTCGCATAACCTTCCAAGGTGTAAGTGGTAGTGCCTTCAGGGGATGTGAACGCACTATCGCATGTGATACAATTATTATTGAGTGGAGGCGACCAGGTGTAATACTCTGCACCTGCCGCCGATATTAGAGCGCTGTCGCCTTCACAAACGGTGAGTTCACTGCTTGTTATTGCCACGTCTGGCAATGGTATTACCTGAATGTATAAACTATCATAAGCACTACAAGGGCCCGTGTTTCCCGTCACGTAATACCACATGCTTGCAGGCGGTTCTGCCTCTGCCGAAGCGCTCGACAATGGAGTCAAATAATCGTTCGGGGACCAGTTATATGAACTTGCTCCAACTGCATTCAATAGGACAGAATCGCCCAAACATACATTCACCGTATCTGCAAATGGAACTAAGGCTACTGTAATGGCCGGCTGAATATTCAAAGTAGTCACCACTGTAGAATCACAGCCATTGGCGGAAGCGACAATGTTTGAATACGTACCTGATTGCGAAACCGACTGACCGTTCGGTAACAAATATGAATTGCCTTGACAAATGGTAGTATTTACAAAACTCTGCAATGTGGGAAGAACGAATATCTGAGTAATTACCGTTGAATCACAACCCGCTATTGACTGCAAAACCTGAGGATAATTTCCTGCTGTAACTACCGTCTGACCGGTGGGAAGTACATACGACTCTCCATTGCACAATGTGACAGGAATCGTAGTGACTATTGGGTTGTAAATATCTAGGAAGTATGTCACTACAGAGTCGCATCCAAGAGTCGAAGTATAATTAAATTCATACGCTCCTTCGATTGTTTGTTGGGTGCCATCAGGCAGTTGATAAGACTCTCCTGGGCAAATCACAACATTCTGCACAATATCGAATGTTTGAATAATATCTATGATAAAATTAACAAGGCTATCGCAGCCATGTATCGTTTCAAACATAATAGGATAAGTGCCTGCCTCTGAAACCGACTGACCATTCGGTAGGGTATAAATTTCATTAGGGCAAATGCGCACCGCAAAGAAGGTTTCCTCATTTGGATGAACAATCAACTGTGTTGTTACGAGACTGTCACATCCATTATAAGCTTCAAGTACCACGTCATACGTGCCCGATAGCAATACCGACTGACCATTCGGTAATACATGGGTTTCACCTTCACATATCTCAACGTTTAGTATAGTAGGTGCGGGTTCATTGATATCTTGGTAAACAGTGATGCTCTCTTGATCCGTACATCCATTTTGGCCCACGGCGATGACCGTGTAAACCCCTGGTGTGTCCACAGTGATAGACGGACTATTCCCCAAGCCATTGTTCCACACGTATCCTTGACCACCGCTAGCGAGCAGGTCTATTGACAGCAAGTCACAAGTCAGAATGCTATCTCCTGTAATATTGGTTAGATCTGCTACAGGAGGAATAATGTTTTGAAGAACAGTATAGGTGTCAGAAGCCGAACAACCATTCGGTCCTGTAACAGTAACACTATATTCACCGGGAGTATTAACGCCAATTGTAGAGTTGACATTACCGTTTGGCGTCCACAAATATGTACCAATTCCCGATGCTGAAAGTGTTATATTAGTAATATCACATGTGAGCGTGTTAGTGCCAGTAAGACTAGAAATAGCAACAATTGGCGGAGCCACATCCTGAGTAATTGTAATGGAACCTTGAGCGACGCAACCGTTAGTACTTGTGATTGTTGCAGAATACACGCCAGATGTGGTCACAGTAATATTGTTAGAACTTCCAAGTCCATTCGACCAAAGAATGTTTCCGACACCATTAGCAGTGATTAGTATTGCTGTAACATCGCAGGTAAGCTCGTTAGAACTTTCACTTGAGCTAAGTAATAGTGAAGGGCTATTTATGTCTTGTAAAATGGTAATAGTCTGAGAAACCGAACAACCGCTCGGTAGAGTGACGGTCACAGTATATGTTCCTGGGGACGTAATTGTGACACTAGGACTCGATCCGAGACCGTTCGACCAGTTATAAGTTCCACCACCAGTAGCTGTAAGACTGATAGATGGAACCGAGCAAGTCAGAGTATTCGTTCCTGTGTTATTGAGTATTGCTACCGTTGGGAGCGGATTCACAATCAAATTGGTGGTAATGAGGGAGTCACAACCGAAAACTGAGGTAAGGTTAGTTGTATAGACACCTGTTTGATTAACGTTTATACCATTTGGAAGGGTCCATGATTCGCCTTGACAGATTTCTTCATTGAGCTGGATATTATAAACAGGATGTTCTGTAAGAATTGTTGTAATCGTAGAGTCCGCGCCAGAAACAGCCTGTAGCGTCACAGCAAAACTGCCACTTCCCGCAACATTGCTGCCATCGGGTAGAGTGTAGAATTCACCTTGACAAATAGTGGCATTCACGACCACATTGATGGCACCGAGCACCGTCAAGTTTGTGGTGATAATAGAATCACAACCCAATGATGTAATGAGATTGGAAGTATATGTGCCTGAGGCTGTAACAACAGATCCGTTCGGGAGGACATAAGATTGCCCATCATTAATAGTGATTGATTCTGTGGCAAAATAACTTGGTGAAATATTCAAACTCAACGTTGCAATGCTATCACACCCCGCCACCGTCAACAGATTCGCGGTATACGTTCCTGCTGTGGAATAATCAACACCATTCCAGTTGTAAGGAACTTGATTGCTACAAATCGTAACGTCTGTTGTTGAGGTCAGAACATCATTTATCAAAAGGTTCAACGTCGCAATACTGTCACAACCCGCAACAGTCAGCAAGTTCGCAGTGTACGTCCCCGCAGCTGTGTAATCAA
>JBILSZ010000082.1:0-12206 GCA_044371755.1 Flavobacteriales bacterium
TTTGGTAGATGAGATGAATGGCGGCGCTGTAGACGCGTTGATCGTTTATGGTGCAAATCCATCATACTCATGGTACCAGGCGGACAAGTTCAACGCAGGTTTGAGCAAAGTGAAGACGAGCATTAGTTTCAATGGATTTGCTGATGAAACAGCTAGCCGTTGTACTTATATGGCTCCTGATCATCACTACCTTGAATCATGGAATGACTTCTCATTCATGAATGGCCGTATAGATTTGGCTCAACCGGCTATCACTCCATTGTACAATACACGCCAAGCTCAAGAGAGCATGTTGCGTTGGTCAGATAATGGCTCATCATATTATGACTACATGCGCACCACTCACAATGGTTCGTACACGTCTGCAATGATGGCCACGGATAGCTCATGGAACATGGCGGTTCACAACGGAACATTCGCCGCCGTAGTTGCCCCAGCTCTTACAGATTCTCCTACTCCTACTCCTACTCCTACTCCTACCCCTACTCTCAACGTCGCTACTGCTATTAGCGCTGTAAAAGCGATCAAGGCTGGTACTTGGGAAGTAGCATTGTATGAGAAGATTACAGTAGGTAACGGTAATCAGGCTAACAACCCTTATTTGCAAGAAACCCCAGATCCAATCACGAAAGTGACCTGGGACAACTATATCACCATGTCTCCACTCGATGCTAAAGAGTTTGGATACAATGTAAATCTTGGTCAGGAGTCAGCCGCTACTGTTGCTAAAGTGACAGTAAACGGTAAAGAAATGACTCTCCCTGTATTCCCAGCACCAGGTCAAAAGCGTGGCACCATCGGTATCGCTCTTGGATTTGGTCGTGGTGCAGGCAACGAAGAAATCGGAAGCGCTGCCTACCAGATCGGTGAATACGGTGAACACATGTTGGTAGACGACAAGCGTGTGCCAATTGGTAAGAATGCTTTCGCATTGGCTACCATGGTAGACGGAGTTCCTGTATACGCTGGTTATAGCGCCAATGTAGATATTACAGAAGAGGAATATTACCTCGCTACGACGCAAATGCAGAATACTGTAATGGGTCGTGAATCTGTGGTGAAAGAAACAACCTTCGCCACATTCATGGCAGAGAAGGACAAGAAGAAAGGAACAGCTACATACAACATGGTTCCTGCTCTTGTAGTACACGAAGACATCAACAATGACGGTAAAATCAATGCTCAGGATAAGAAGCCAACAAGTGAGATTGACCTTTGGGCAGATCACCCAGTAGAAGGCGTTGGCCACCGCTGGGGATTGACCATCGACTTGACATCATGTCTTGGTTGCGGTGCTTGTATTACAGCATGTCATACTGAAAATAACGTTCCAGTAGTTGGTAAAGAAGAAGTATTGAAGCACCGCGATATGCACTGGTTGCGTATCGACCGCTACTTCAGTTCTGATTTCGCTACTGTGGAAGAGACTTCTGAGAGAAAAGACCTCGGAACCATCGCTGCTTACCGCGACATGGAAAACGCTGCTGAGAATCCTCGCACCGTTCACATGCCAATGATGTGTCAGCACTGTAACCACGCTCCTTGTGAGACGGTTTGTCCAGTAGCTGCTACCGTTCATAGCAATGAAGGTCTCAACAACATGGCTTACAACCGTTGTATCGGTACTCGTTACTGCGCAAACAACTGTCCATATAAAGTTCGTCGCTTCAACTGGTTCAACTATGTGACCAACGATAAGTTCTCGAACTTCAACCCATCACAAGGCGAAATGACGCGTATGGTATTGAACCCAGACGTAACAGTGCGTACACGTGGTGTAATGGAGAAGTGTAGCATGTGTCAACAGCGCATTCAAGAAGGCAAGTTGGAAGCTAAGAAGGCTGGTGTTCCAGTTCCAGATGGCTCTATCCAAACTGCATGTGCTGAGGCATGTCCAACCAACGCTATTGTATTCGGTGACTTGAACGATCAAGCTTCATTGAACACTAAGCGTTCAAAGAACGTTCGTTCTTACCACGCTCTTGAAGAGGTGGGAATTCAGCCGAACGTATTCTACATGACTAAAATTCGCAACATCGAAGAAACCGAAGCATAATCTACGAAGATCATGATAAAAGAAGCATCAATAAGAAAACCTCTTATCCTCGGTCACAAGACTTATGGCGACATCACCAATGATGTTGTGAGTCCGATTGAAGGTCCTGCACCAAAGCAGTGGAAGATAGCCATCACTATTGCCGCGATTGTTGCGCTCTATGGTGTTGGATGTATTATGTATCTCGTAGCTAACGGTATCGGTTCTTGGGGATTGAACAAGACTGTGGGTTGGGCATGGGATATCACCAACTTCGTATGGTGGGTAGGTATTGGTCACGCTGGTACACTTATCTCTGCGGTGTTATTGTTGTTCCGTCAGCGTTGGCGCATGGCTATCAACCGAAGCGCTGAGGCGATGACCATCTTCGCGGTAATCATGGCGGCCCTCTTCCCTGTATTCCACATGGGTCGTGTATGGCTCGCATACTGGACCTTACCACTTCCAAACCAATTCGGCTCTTTGTGGCCCAACTTCAACTCAGCATTGATGTGGGACGTATTCGCGATTTCGACTTACTTCTCTGTATCATTGGTATTCTGGTACATCGGTCTCATCCCAGACTTCGCTACAATTCGCGATAGAATGGTGAATCCAAAGATGAAGAAGTTCTATAGCATTCTTTCTTTCGGATGGTCTGGCCGCGCTAAACACTGGACGCGCTTTGAGGAAGTATCATTGGTACTTGCTGGTATCGCTACTCCACTCGTATTCTCTGTACACTCTATCGTATCGATGGACTTTGCTACCTCTGTAATTCCAGGATGGCACACCACCATCTTCCCTCCATACTTCGTATCGGGTGCGGTATTCTCAGGATTCGCGATGGTATTGACGCTTCTTTTGATTATGAGAAAGACGATGCGTCTTGAAGCCTACATTCACTTGAAGCACGTAGAATACATGAACATTGTAATCATCGTTACGGGTTCTATTGTGGGTGTTGCTTATTTGACAGAGCTTTTCATCTCTTGGTATAGCGGAGTAGAATACGAATCGTATGCATTCATCAACCGCTTCTCTGGACCTTATGCTTGGTCTTACTGGATGATGATGACATGTAACGTAATCAGCCCTCAGCTTTTCTGGTTTAAGAAAATTCGCACCAGCTTGACAGCAACGTTCATCTTGTCGATTGTGGTAAACATCGGTATGTGGTTCGAGCGTTTCGTAATCATTGTGACTTCTATTCACCGTGACTACACACCAGGAGCATGGGGTGAATTCCACCCATCATCTATTGACATTGGATTATTTATCGGTACTATCGGTATTTTCTTCACATTGTTCTTGTTGTTTGCACGCTACTTCCCAGTGCTTGCTCTCAATGAGTTGAAGACAATCTTGAAAGTATCAGGCGAGAGTTACAAAAACGATAATAGTCATTAAGTAAAAGCATTAGTACATTATTACTATGGCAAATAAAGTATTCCACGTGATGTATGACGACGACCAAAAGTTGATGGACGCCGCTCGTGCCCTTGTCTCTCAAGGAATTCGCGTAAAAGATGTGTTTTCTCCATTCCCTATTCACGGATTGGATCCGGTGATTGGCGTGAAACGCACACGTTTGGCGATTACGTCATTCATGTACGCTACCACTGGTACTTTGCTATCGATCATCGGTACATGGTACTTTATGGTACATGACTGGGATTGGAATATTGGTGGTAAGCCAAACTTCAGTTGGATCGAGAATGCTCCAGCATTCGTTCCTGTGATGTTCGAATTTTCAGTTTTCTGTGGTGCACACGGAATGGCGATCACTTACCTCCTTCGCAATGGTACATTACCTGGAATGCCTGCAAGCAATCCAGACCCACGCACTACAGACGATAAGTTTGTGATGGAGATTGTTACAGAGCAGAATTCTTCTATGTCAGCTTCTGATATCGAAGCTAAGATTCGCGCTACTGACGTTTATGAACTCAGCATTAAGGATTATTGAGATGAAAAGAGTATTTAATATTTTCTTCGGAGTGCTTGTAACTACTACATTATTTGTAGCCTGCACGACAGACCCCAATGCACCAGGTGTGGAGTACATGCCTGATATGTACCGCTCTCCAGCGCCAGAAGCCTATACAGACTATGGTTCGGCAAGACAGGTAGACTGGACGCAAGCACAGAAGGAAGCTGCTGGAGTGAAGCCAACGCTAGCACGTAAACCAGCTCCTGGATCAATTCCTTTTACAGGAAATCCTAATGCAGCTATGTTTGTGATGCCTTATGCGCTCAAGAACACCCCAGAAGACTATGAGACTGCGGCAACCATGATTAAGAGCCCCATTCAATCTACCAAATTTCACGTAGAAAAGGGAATGAAAATCTATAGTCACATGTGCGTACACTGCCACGGCAAGGAAGGACATGGTGATGGAGCAATCTCTAAAAATGGTCACATCTTGGGTATTCCAGATTATGCAACCAAGTTGAAAGACCTTCCAGAAGGTAAAATGTACCACACGATCACTTACGGTAAGGGTTTGATGGGTCAACACGCATCACAACTCAACCAGCTTGAGCGTTGGCAAGTAATTGAATATGTAAAATGTTTGCAACAAGGTGTTTCAACTCCTGAGTTTGATGCTAACGATATGTTGGTTTTGAACAAAGCAGCAGCAGCTCCAGCAGACTCAATTAAGTAAAAAATCTCCTACTAACCCGGTTTGACCAAGGATATGGCACAAGAAAATAAGTTGCATTTTGAATTTCCATCTAACGTAAAGAAGGGCACAATGATACTCATGGTTGTGGGTATCATCGCAACGGCTCTTGGATGGTTTGCAGACAAAACAGATCATCATCAATATTGGTGGGCAAATCTGTTGATCAATGGGTTCTTCTTCTTTGCAGTAGCATTGGGAGCTCTGTTCTTTTATGCGTTGCAATATGCTGCAGAAGTAGCATGGTCTGCTATGCTTAAGAGAATCTTCGAAGCTATTTACTCCTATATCCCAATTGGGTTTATTGTGATAGTAATTGTTTTGTTGGCAGGTCAACTCCACCTCAACCACTTGTATCATTGGATGGACAGCAGTGTCTATGTTGAAGGTACTCCAGAATATGACCCAATCATTGCCAACAAGCGCCCATATCTGTCGCCTTGGTTCTTTTGGCTCCGCACACTTGGGTATGGTGCAACATTCATCTACTTCGCTCGCACATTCCGCAAATGGTCACTTCAAGAAGACGAAGTAGGAGGAACAGAAATTCACTTCCGCTTCTTCCGAAAGTCTGCCATATTCCTTGTTTTGTTTGCGGTATTCAGTTCTATGCTCGCTTGGGACTGGTTGATGAGTATTGACGTTCACTGGTTCTCAACCATGTATGGTTGGTACATCTTCGCCGGGATGTGGGTTTCAGCAATGATCGTTTCTACTTTATTAGTAGTTTGGTTAAAAGGAAAAGGCTATTTGGCAAGCGTGAACAATTCACACGTCCATGACCTCGGAAAGTGGATGTTTGCTATCTCTATGTTGTGGAGCTACTTGTGGTTCTGTCAGTACATGTTGATTTGGTATTCAGATATTCCTGAAGAAATTACATATTTCAAATCGCGTTACGATAATTATATGTATGGAATGTGGGGTGTATTTGCAGTGAACTTTGCTATCCCATTCTATGTTCTTATCGCACGCGACGCGAAAAGAAATTTCAAATTCCTCACACGTGTTGGTGTAATTATCTTCTTAGGACACTGGGCAGATCTTTATATCGCAGTAATTCCAGGTACCATACATGGACATTTGGAATGGGGCTTTGGCGAAGCACATCACACTACTTTCGTTGGCTGGTTTGAAATAGGAATGTTCCTCGGTTTCCTTGGATTATTTGTATACACTATTTTGAATACATTGAGTAAGGCTCGTATCACTCCTGCTAAGCATCCTTTCTTACAGGAAAGTGAACACCACAGCATTTAAGTTAGTTTGAATAAGAACAGAGAAAAAAAGATACAGACATGAAACTTTTAATACTGTTGGTCGGCGTTTTGGGAATCATTGCGATTGCTCAATTGACCAAAGTTTATGAATTGACAAGAGGCATGCGCAAAACCCGCGAGGAAGACATTTCTCCGGCGGACAACAAGCTTCAGGCAAACTTGATGCTCGTTTGGATGTTCATCTTCTTTGGAGGTGTGATTTGGTTGTATGCACGCTACGGAGACTATTTGCCAGAAGCTGCTTCTGAGCACGGCGTGGAAGTAGACAATTTGATGAAAATCAACATCTGGATGATCACGATTGTATTCTTCGTCGTGAACGCGTTATTGTTCTTCTTCTCTTACAAATATTATTACAGAAAGGACAGAAAGGCTCGCTTCTTCGCTCACGACAATCGTCTGGAGATGATTTGGACATTGATCCCTGGTGTTACCATGGCATTCATCATTGTTTATGGTTTGATCACTTGGAATCACATGACAGGCCCGGCTTCAGCAGATGCCATTCAAGTGGAAGTATATTCTAAGCAATTCGGTTGGATTGTGCGTTACCCAGGCGACGACAAGACCTTCGGTTCTTCAACCTACAACTTGATCGATCCAGCAGCAAATCCACTAGGTCTTATTAATGGTGAAAATGTCGCAGCTCGAGTGGAAGCAATTGATACGGACATTGAAAAATTGAAAGCAGAAATCGAAGCAAACGAGAAACTTCCAGTTTGGCCAGACTCATACATTGAAAGCCAAAATGAAAAGCTCTATCGTCTCGTTCGTCTTAAGCAGCGTATCCTCGATATCCATGAAACAAAAAATCCAAAGACTGGTATTAGCGAATGGGCAGCCGCAAACGACGACAGAATCGTGAATACTGAGCTTCACATCCCAGTAGGCAAAGAAGTTGAATTCATCTTCCGTTCACAAGACGTGATCCACAGTGCTTACATGCCTCACTTCAGAGCACAGATGAACACTGTACCTGGTATTCCTACAAGATTTAAAATGAAGCCAACCATCACTACAGCAGAGATGAGAGAAAAACTCGGCAACGACGAGTTCAACTACATCCTTCTTTGTAACAAGGTGTGCGGAGTTTCTCACTACAACATGAAAATTAACGTGATTGTTGAAGATGAGAAAGATTACCTTGCGTGGGTGGAAAAACAAAAGAAATTCAAGCAAGACGAAACACAAGAAGAATCATCATCCTCTACTACAGATAGCACAGCTGTTACTGGAATTCCAGCAGTAGTTGTAAAAAACATCGCACAAAAGAAATAAATTAAAATTTAATCAGAGGACCAAGAAATGGGAGCACACGCAGAACACGCACAGGGCCACGGTCATGAGCACCATGAGGAGAGTTTTGTTTCTAAGTACATCTTCTCTCAAGATCACAAAATGATTTCTAAGCAGTTTTTGATTACTGCTATCTTTATGGGAATCATCGCCGTGATGTTGTCGGTATTTTTCCGCCTCCAACTCGGATGGCCAGGAGAAAGTTTCGGCATTTTGAATTTCTTCCTAGGTGACAAGTGGGCACCAAACGGAGTATTGAATGGTAATGCTTATTTAGCAATGGTTACCATTCACGGTACCATCATGGTATTCTTCGTTCTTACAGGAGGTTTGTCAGGTACATTCGCCAACTTACTCATTCCATTGCAGATTGGGGCTCGCGATATGGCATCAGGTTTCTTGAACATGTTGTCATTCTGGTTCTTCCTCGCGTCTTCTATCATCATGGTAGCTTCATTATTCGTAGAAGGTGGAGCAGCATCAGGTGGTTGGACAGTTTATCCTCCGCTTTCTGCCCTTCCTCAGGCAATGCCAGGTTCTGGTACAGGTATGACATTGTGGTTGATTTCAATGGTATTGTTCGTAGCTTCTTCACTTTTGGGTGGTTTGAACTACATCGTTACCATCGTAAACCTCCGCACCAAGGGAATGAAGATGACACGTCTTCCACTCACCATGTGGGCGTTGCTCGTTACAGCTATCCTCGGTGTATTGTCATTCCCAGTTCTTGTATCTGCGGTAGTATTGCTTTTGATGGATCGTGGTTTCGGTACAGCGTTTTACCTTTCAGATATCTTTATCGAGGGTCAGGCACTTGACGTTACTGGTGGTTCACCGATCCTCTATCAACACTTATTCTGGTTCCTCGGACACCCAGAAGTTTATATCGTATTGTTGCCTGCATTGGGTATTTCATCAGAGGTAATTTCTACCAATGCTCGTAAGCCAATCTTTGGTTATAAGGCAATGGTTGGTTCTATCCTCGCGATTGGTTTCCTTTCGTTCATCGTATGGGGTCACCACATGTACGTAACGGGTATGAACCCATTCATTGGATCAGTATTCGTATTTACTACTCTTTTGATTGCGATTCCTTCTGCTGTGAAAGCGTTTAACTATATCACAACGTTATGGCAAGGTAATATCCGCTTTACGCCTGCGATGTTGTTTTCAATAGGTCTTGTATCAACGTTCGTAACAGGTGGTCTTACTGGTATCATCCTCGCTGACTCAGCGCTCGATGTGAACGTGCATGACACCTATTTCGTAGTAGCACACTTCCACATTGTAATGGGTATGTCCGCAATCTTCGGAATGTTGGCAGGAATCTATCACTGGTTCCCCAAGATGTTTGGTCGAATGATGAATACGAAATTCGGTTACGCCCACTTCTGGTTGACATTGATTTGCGGATACGGTGTATTCTTTCCAATGCACTTTGTGGGAATGGCAGGAGCACCACGTCGTTACTATAGCTATTCAGAATTTGAATTCTTGGATTGGGTAATGGACTTGAATCCTTTGATCTCCACCTTCGCTATCATCGGAGCGGCTGCACAAGTATTGTTCTTGTTCAACTTCTTCCACAGCATTTGGTATGGTCAAGTGGCTACACAAAACCCATGGGGTTCAAACACTTTGGAGTGGACTACACCAGTAGAACACATCCACGGCAATTGGCCTGGTGCAATTCCAGAAGTACACCGTTGGGCTTACGACTACAGCAACCCGGAGCACGAAGAAGACTTCGTTCCTCAGGTTGTTCCCCTCAAGCCCGGCGAACACGCACATTAAAAAATTCGGAATTCGGAATTCGGAATTCGGAATTCGCAATTTAGAATTTAGAATTTAGAATTTAGAATTTAGAATTTAGAATTTTCTTTAAGAAAAAGAGATTAAAGATATAGACACTTAAAAGCGCTCCGATTGGGGCGCTTTTTTTATTGTCCATTTGCAATTCGCAATTAATAATTCGCAATTAATAATTCGCAATTAATAATTCGCAATTAATAATTCGCAATTAGGAAACCTTTATTCCACGGTCGCGTCGTCGCTCGTCGCTTTCCCTTGTTCCCTAATCCCCTTGTTCCCCAAAATCCCTTGTTCACTGTTCCCTAATCCCCTTGTTCCCCAAAATCCCTTGTTCACTGTTCCCTAATCCCCTTGTTCTTCAAATCCCTTGTTCCTTGTTCCCTAATCCCCTTGTTCTTCAAATCCCTTGTTCCTTGTTCCCTTGTTCCTTGTTCCCCTGCTTACCTTTGCCCTATGCGAAGGATTTTCGGAATAAGTATAGTGCTAATCGGAATGTGTGCGTTTGCGCACGCCCAAAGCGTCAATCTTTCTGATTCGTTGTATCAAGTGTTTAGAAATAAACCAAAGCCATCGTTAAAACTCGATTTTCGGAATTCATTTATTACAGGAAGTACCGTTCAGATTGGTGGGGTGAAAGCGGGAATGAGTTTTGGTAAAACACTTAATTTGGGCGTAGGTTATAGCTGGCTTTACAGTCATTTTGATCAAGTTTATTTTCAAGAAGGAATAGAAAAAATAGGACGTCTTCGTATGCGTTATCTGGGACCGTATGTAGAATACTCATTCT
Source organism: Flavobacteriales bacterium (assembly GCA_044371755.1). Taxonomy (GTDB): domain Bacteria; phylum Bacteroidota; class Bacteroidia; order Flavobacteriales_D; family Sanyastnellaceae; genus JAIXWP01. Next base: position 9,898 of record JBILSZ010000082.1, read on the forward strand.
ACAGAAAGAATCCTTGGGAGGCGATGGTTACAGCAAACATTAGTTACGGAAGTATCTTCCTCGACCCCAATGGAAGAAGAGCTGGAGAACGGTTATTGGAATCAGGAGCCTTTATTTACGAACCCACCATTGCATTTGAATATAAGATTGCTAATCTCGTAGGCGTTGGCGCTGGATATGGCTATCGCTTCGTTTCTAGGGGCAATAGAGACATCGAACAACAATTTACGGCTCCTGTTTACGTCTTGAGATTTCGATTGATTTTAGACCGCTTTGAGAAGCTCTGGAAAGATCGGGTAGGGAAGGAGGAGTGACGCGCAATTACATTTACTTTTGAAACGAGATGACAGACGGATTTGATATCAGGCATGAAGCCGATCAGCCCACCGACAAGGAGCTGGACAAAGTATTGCGACCCAAAAGTTTTGACGACTTTACAGGACAAGGGCAAGTATTAGAAAATTTGGAAGTTTTTGTGAAGGCAGCCAAGTTGCGCGCTGAAGCACTCGATCACGTTTTGTTTCACGGACCTCCCGGTCTAGGCAAGACCACACTCGCCTACATCATCGCCAATGAAATGGGCGTGAGCATGAAAACCACCTCTGGTCCTGTCCTCGACAAACCTGCCGACCTTGCCGGTTTGCTCACCAATCTCGAACCCAACGACGTATTGTTTATTGATGAAATACATCGACTCAGTCCGGTAGTAGAAGAATATCTCTACTCAGCGATGGAAGATTACTGCATCGACTTGGTGATAGATACCGGACCGAACGCTCGTTCGGTTCAGATTAAATTGAATCCATTTACCTTGGTGGGAGCCACCACACGCAGTGGATTGCTCACCGCACCATTGCGTGCGCGCTTTGGCATCAATGCGCGATTGCAATATTATGACGCGAAGACATTGACGAATATTGTAGAGCGCAGTTCGGAATTGTTGCGCATCGAAATCAAAGAAGAAGCAGCGTATGAAATTGCTCGTAGAAGCCGAGGAACTCCTCGTATTGCGAATGCATTGTTGAGACGTGTGCGCGACTTTGCGCAAATCAAAGGCGATGGAACGATAGAAATCAATATCACAAAAACTGCGTTGAATGCGCTCAATGTGGATACCTTGGGCTTGGATGAAATGGACAACAAGATATTGACGACCATGATGGACAAGTTCAACGGCGGCCCTGTTGGACTCACCACCATTGCCACCGCCGTAGGCGAAGATGCCGGAACGATAGAAGAAGTATATGAACCGTTTTTAATTCAAGAAGGTTTCCTCACGCGCACCCCGCGCGGGCGTCAACTCACCGAACTCACCTACAAACACCTCGGCAAAATCCGCAAACCGGATGCGGGGAAACTGTTTTAACGAGGGACTAGCGACAAGCGACTGAGCGACGGAGCGACGGAGGGACTTTCTAATTCCAATTTCCAAACTCCAAACTCCAAATTCCCGTTCCTGTTACTCCTTCAGCACAAACTCATGCTGCACATGCACGTGCTCGCCTTTTACGAGGATGTAATATTGTCCAGGCTTCCAATCTTTCGTGCTCACTTTGTAAGCGTGTACGCCCGGCGTCAACTCGGCGTTGGCCTGATATCCTAAATAAGTTTGCATAAACACCGCTACTTCGGCATTCAAGGATTGCTCACACACAATATTAAAAGTCAGTTCGGTGCCCTTTTTTAACTCTTCTGGAGCGCCAGTCACGTCAACTTTTATTGCTTGAGAAAAGGCAAAAAAGGGAAAAAATATGGCTGCGAATAGAGCGGCGAGTTTCATTTTGAATGTTTTACTCAAAAATGGGCAAATAATTGCGACGAAAGAAAAATGAGGTAAAGAGAAATTAACCTAGTTATTCACCCTTTTTAATATGCAATAAAAGGCTCGGATCTACGTTTGCGCGGTACAACAGTACTTACAAGGGGCGTAGATTTTTTTAACTTTATTTCGGTTAAAAACTATCCTCCAAAAGTAGGTTGCAAGGAAAAAATTTTACGATATTCGTTATCCAAGAAAATTTTGAAGCCATGTTAGATTTTTGCAAAGAGATTCTTACCAAGGTCAGCTTCGATCGTTTTCTTTTCCGCAAGGAATTGCACAAAGCAATCAAGAGGCTGCGAGCTGAAGAGCTCAATGTTTTTTATCGCTGGTGTGTCGATCAGTTTGGCTCTATCTATGGAGATATTATCTCCCGCGCATTCAGACCAGGCCTCGCCTAGTCAGAATCCAAAAAACGAACATTCTTTATTAACCCCAAGTAGCCCGCTCTCGATAGCGGGCTTTTTTTGAACCTTTGGGTAAATACTTC
>JBILSZ010000083.1:0-12166 GCA_044371755.1 Flavobacteriales bacterium
AGTAGGTGATGCATTTGAAGTGGTACCCAAACTCATTGAAGCTGCAAAGCAATTCAGTGCAGCAAAATAGACATTGAAGATAAAAAGAGATGCCTTTAGACATGAGGCATCTCTTTTTTTTTGTTTAGTGAACCAATCATTACTAAATTCGTAAAGAACCACCGACAACTATGTAGGTTGTCTTTCTAGCTTATGGGCAATAAAATAGAACTACAAATAGCCGACATCGCGCCCAGCGGTAGCACAAGCGGAGCATATGCGATGATATTGGCCGAAGTGGATGGCAATAGAAGATTGCCGATTGTGATCGGCGGCGTAGAGGCACAGGCCATCGCCATAGAGCTTGAAAAGATGCAACCCAGTCGTCCACTCACGCACGATTTGTTTCGTTCGCTCGCGCATAGTTTTGATATTGACATCGAAGAAGTATTGATTTATAATCTCATGGAAGGAATCTTTTTTGCCAAATTAATTGCTCGTATGGGCGGTAGAGTGGCAGAGATAGATGCCCGCACGAGCGATGCCGTGGCCATTGCCGTGCGATTCAATTGCCCAGTGTTCTGCGAAGAATTCATACTCCAGCAGGCAGGGATCAATCCCGAAGAAGCGTCAGGAGCCGAAAGCGGATCCAGCATCGACGAACAGATGGAGGAAATCTTTAGCGAAGAAGAACCAACGGAACTTTCTTTGGACGAACTTCAAAAGCAACTGGATCAAGCGTTGGAACGCGAAGAGTATGAAAAAGCCAGCAGAATTCGCGACGAGATCAACAAGAGAAAAAGCTAGGGAATAAAATTCCTTAGTACATTGCCGCTTCCTTTAACCAAACAAAACGATGGAGAGATTTCATGGCGTTCTTGGGATATTATTGATCCTTGGTATTGCGTTCGCATTTTCTAATAATAGAAAAAAAATTAATTATCGCTTAGTCATTTCAGGCATTCTTCTTCAAATTATAATTGCTGTTTTGATCTTAAAGCTTCCTCCCGTTACTTGGTTTTTCCAACAGGTAGGACATGGCATGGAAGCAATCGAAAAGTTTGCCCGCAGCGGTGCAGCCTTTGTGTTTGGCGGAATCATGGTAGACACGCCGAATGGAATAAAGAATTTTGCTGAAAGTGGATTTGTTTTCGCTTTTAGTGTGACAGCTACCATTATCCTTGTGACCGTGTTGGTGGCGCTGTTATATCACATTGGCCTTATGCAACGTATCGTAGCAGTCATTGCTCGAGCGATGAACTTTATCATGCGCGTAAGTGGCGCCGAGGCATTAAGTAACGTAGCGAGCGCATTTGTAGGCCAAGTAGAGGCGCAAGTGATGATTCGTCCCTATTTGAAAGGAATGACCAAGAGCGAATTGCTCGCGAGCATGAGCGGAAGTTTGGCGTGCATTGCAGGTGGAATATTGATTGTATATGCCAATATGGGTGCCAAGGCAGAATATCTAATTGCAGCCAGTCTCATGGCTGCCCCGGGAGCTTTAGTGATTTCAAAAATTGTATATCCTGAAACAGAAGAAAGCGAAACGATGGGCAAGGTAAAGCTTGAAGTGAAATCGACTTACAGCAATCTCATCGATGCCATTAGCCATGGCGCTGCTGACGGAATGAAAATTTCGCTTAATGTAATCGCCATGTTGATTGGATTCATTGCACTTGTATCTCTCATCAACTCTGGTTTGGGATTGATTAGTCCTGAATTAAGTTTGGATGTCATTTTTGCAAAATTGTTTTATCCAATTGCTTGGTCGATGGGCATTCCAATGGGCGATGTATCGAACGCAGCAACCTTGTTGGGACAGAAACTAACCATTAATGAATTTGTCGCGTTCAAAAACCTTACTGCATCAGCCACCCCATTGATTACAACCGAAAAAGGCCTTGTGATTGTTAGCATTGCCATATGCGGCTTTGCCAACTTCAGCAGCGTGGGAATGCAGATTGGCGGTATTGGCGAGCTTGCACCAGAGCGACGTAAAGATTTGGCTAAATTGGGAATGCGTGCTTTGTTGTGCGGTACATTAGCATCGTATCTTTCGGCCACATTAGCAGGAATCATTCACTGATAAAAAAAGATGGTAAAAGTTGGAATTATAATGGGCAGCAAGAGTGATCTTGCCATCATGCAACAAGCGGCCGAGGTGTTGACGGAACTAGGAGTAGCCAATGAAATGACTGTTGTAAGCGCGCATCGCACGCCAGAGCGCATGTTTGAATATGCTCAAAGCGCAGTAGCGCGTGGTTTAAAAGTTATCATCGCTGGTGCGGGCGGAGCGGCACATTTGCCTGGCATGACAGCCTCTCTCACTCCCCTACCCGTAATTGGTGTTCCTATTCATTCATCCAATAGTATCGATGGTTGGGATAGCGTGTTGAGTATATTACAGATGCCTGCGGGAGTTCCTGTGGCAACTGTAGCTTTAGATGGCGCTCGCAATGCAGGCATTCTCGCTGCTCAAATCGTGGCAGCTGGAGATGATGAATTGCTAAAGCGCATTGCTATTTTCAAAGAAAATTTGAAAGAAAAAGTGATGCAAAGTCTCGACGCTAATGGTAATATTCGCTCTTAAGTAACGCAAGATGTTGACCATAGATCCAAAAGAATTGGCAGTACCAGCACTTCACGCATACTTGTTGGGTGCAGTGGCTCCGAGACCAATCGCATTTGCAAGCACCCTAGATGAAGAAGGCAATCCCAACCTTTCTCCATTTAGTTTTTTCAATGTGTTCAGTTCAAATCCACCGATATTGATTTTTTCGCCTGCCCGCCGCGGCCGCGACAATACCACCAAGCACACCTATGAAAATGCGAAAGTGGTGCGTGAATGTGTGATTAATATTGTCAACTATGACATCGTGCAACAGATGTCTTTGGCGAGTGTGGAATATCCGAAAGGAGTAAATGAATTTGTAAAGGCCGGGCTCACGCCTATCGCGAGCGATTTAGTAAAACCATTTCGCGTAAAAGAATCACCCGTGCAGATAGAGTGTAAGATCAACGACGTAATTGAATTGGGAACGAATGCAGGCGCTGGCAATTTGGTGATCTGTGAAGTGCTTAGAATGCACATCGATGAAAAAATATTGGATGAAAAAGGAAATATTGATCCTTTTAAAATAGATCAAGTAGCACGCCTTGGAGGCGATTGGTACGCCCGCGTGCGACCGGGTTTATTTGAAGTAGCCAAACCCAATGTGAAAATAGGTATTGGAGTAGATCAAATACCTAATGACATTCGGTTTTCAAAAATATTGACCGGCAATCATCTTGGACAATTGGGTAATGTGGAAATACTCCCCGATGAGACCAGCGTAAATGAATATAAATTGACTGAGCTTGCTGATTTATTTATAGAATTTGAAAATGATCAGGCAAGTTTAGAAATAGAGTTGCACAAGCGTGCTGCGACGCTTTTGGATGCAGGAGATGTGCAGCTAGCGTGGCTTACACTACTAACGTTTAACAATTAAAAAATGGAATTAGAAGGAAAAATAAAAGCCGTTTTTGAAGAGAAAGTATTGAACGGCGGTTTTACAAAAAGAGAATTTGTAGTGACCACCGAGGAGCGCTATCCTCAGCATATCATGTTTGAATTATTGAAGGAAAAGACCTCGATTATTCAGGGTTTCAATCCAGGCGATAGTGTTCGTGTATCATTTGATATTCGTGGTCGCGAGTGGAATGATAAGTATTTCAACTCACTTGTAGCATGGAAAGTGGATCGCTTGGGCGCATCATCTCCGCCACAAGCAGACATGCCACCACCACTACCACCGATAGAAGACGATCCGATTTCGGATGATCTTCCCTTCTAATAGGTCGATTGTTTTTTTCTTTTCTCAAAGATTTTCATGTACTTCAACCCGTCTGAAACATAGTATGGGCTGTGCGTCTTTGGCCTTCCCGACAGCGGAAATCGCTGGCCCGTGTTATGGTAGTGAAACGCGTCTTTATATTTTTTCTTTTTAAGAAAATGGCCGTATTCCTGTGCTATCCAGCGCACACCTACCTCTGCAGCATCGTCTTCATGGCGAAGGTCAGAGATTGATACACCAAGCGGAATGGCCTTGTACCCCATCAGTTGAAATGGCCCCCAAGAAGTAGCCAAGTTTTCTAAGCAACCGTCATCACAGTTTTGGAGATGATGCTTATAGATGTTTTCTAACCGATCCACTTTTCCGTCTTTCACTCGCTTAAGTCGCTTCATAATTGAGGGTTCGTATCGGTGACCTGCTGGGCGATCGCCGCCACATTCTAAAATGACCAAAGCCATCAAATACTCATAGGGAATATCATATTCTTCCGATAGCTTTTTCATCTCTTCAGAATAATTGGATTCCGCCCAATCAACCGTAGAAATATTTTCAGGACGAGGATTGACTGGAATCTCTCGGCCTGACATGGCTTGCAGCCATTCAGAAATTTCATAGCGCAAACGAAAAGCCACGTACCCAAGAGACAACAAGATGCTGAGGATAACTATTCGTTTTGTCAAACGCTTTTTCATAATACGAAGATACAATTTGAATTACTTTTATGGCGCGAGAATCTCTTCAAGAAATGCCAGCAAATAAATACGCACTATTGCGCTATAGAATTATCGACCGTTGTCTGAAAAACACTGGTAAGCCTTATCCTTCTCGAGAAGATCTGAGAAGTGCTTGCGAGGAGGCGCTTTACGGCAGTGGTGGTGATGCCATTTCGCTTAGTACTATTGATAAGGATATCTGGGCAATGAAGAATGAAGGTGAATTGGGTTATTATGCACCAATTTCCTTTAGTAGAACCCATGGCGGATATTTTTACGAAGATCCAGAATACAGCATTTCCGAATTAAGTCTAGGCGACGATGACTTGCAGGCTTTGCGATTTGCTGTAGCCACGCTAGATCAGTTTAAAAGCGTACCCATATTTTCACAATATGAAAGCGCTATCGAGAAATTGATAAGCAGGGTTAATATTAGTCCCCGTCCTGATGAAAAAGGATTGGACAACTACATTCAATTCGAACGTTCATCGGTGGCAAAAGGCACCGAATGGTTGGGAGAACTCTTGGAGTCTATAAAATCGAAAAATATTGTTGAGATTTCATATAGAAAGTTTCAAGATAATGTTCTCAAACAATATCTCATTCATCCTTACTTATTGAAAGAGTACGACAACCGATGGTATGTGATTGCATGGAATGAAGAGCGCAAGGTGACCGTGACCTTTGGTTTGGAGAGAATTGAAGCATTGAAAAAACAGAAGTCCAAATTTGAGATTCAAAAGAATTTCAATCCAGATTTGTTTTTTAAATACAGTATTGGCATTACCGAAAACACATCATCACCCGAGATCGTGCGCGTTTCATTTGATGCGTATGCAGGTCGTTATTTGATAAGTCAACCCCTTCATCCATCTCAGAAAATTGTTGAGGAGAGTCCAGAGAGAGTGGTTTTGGAATGGAAGATCTTGATTACTGAAGAAGTTTATTCATTTATCCTCAGCCACGGAAATCGCGCGCAAGTCTTGTCGCCCGAGGGTTTGAAAGGTGAAATTAAAAGCCGGTTGAAGCAAGCCATCACTTTTTATTGAAAAAAAAATCTCATTGTAAATCCATTACAATGAGCATCTAGTCATTTGTATCGTGAAATTTAAATAACGATACGATGAATACATTACCGGAAGTTCAAAAGCACATTGACAGTTTTTCTCGCCCGCAGGGCTACAGTCCTTATGCCTGGAACGTTACCAAGCGACTGGCGTTGGAAGTGTGGGAGAGTTATTTGCAAAATCGCCCTTTTCGCAGGCCGGTGAATTATCTCTGTCAAGAATTTTATCAAATGATCAGAAGACCAGAAGATGGGGAGTTTATTCTGCCAAAGAATTCTTTTCGCATGTTGAGTAACGGTTGACAAGCAGTTTTCTTTATTAATTAACCCCTGCAATACCCCGTTGAGAACCTAAGCGTGAAGGTTCTCACGGGGTTATTGTTTATAAGTTCCATTTTACAAATGAATAAACTATTCTTGAGTTTCCTACATTTGACCCGTTTGATACTTCAAAAACAGACGTTCAACCATTAATTATTAACTTTTATCATAATTATTTGTGGGTTCGTCGAAAATGAAGTATATTTGCACAACATTAGAAAAGAACCTTAGCCCCGAATGACAACAATCACCGGAAAATCACTTGAAGAAATTCAAGCATTTTACCATAACATGGTGATGGAAACGTTACATGCGTCGCCTAAGGAAACACTCATTTTCAGCCACTTTGGAGACTTCTCTCAACAAAAAGTGGACTCTACCATCAAGCTTATCGAAAGTTCTATTCTTGAGTCTGGAGACAAGCGCCAAACGATGCGTCGCATTAATAGTGTACTCATCGAAGTATTGCAAAACACTTCGCTGCATGCTGCTAAAGATGGCAACGGTAGAATGCATGCATACCTCATTGTAAGCAGAGCCGCCAACGGCTACAAACTCTACACAGGCAATCTTATTCTGAAAAATGATGTTTCGCGTCTTCAAACAAAGATGGCCGAAATCACTTCCCTCGATAAAAACGCCCTTCGCAAATTGTTTATCGAAACACTTTGCAACGAAGATTTTACCTACAAAGGTGGAGCTGGTCTTGGACTACTCACCATTGCCAAGCGTTCAAAAGAAACCGTACTTTATTCCATCAACACTGTTGACGAACTTTTCGGCTACTTTCAGATGGAAATTCTAATGGATTTCGAATAATTCCATTACTTTGAGGTCATGAAAAAATTGACCTTCATTTCCCTTCTTTTAATCTTTCTCGTTTCTTGTCAAGATTCACCTGTGATTCAAAACATGTATGGCTATAAAGAATTCACAACCATTCGTGAATCTGCCGACCAACGAGATATTGCGAAGCTCATAGAGTTTATGAAAAGTAGCGACGATTCGACACGAATGGAAGCTGCGAAAGGAGCGATATCTTTTCATAATGAGGCGCTCATTGAACCTTTGTTTGACTTATTGAGAGATGTGAATGAACAAACACGCGTATACGCAGCCACAGCACTCGGGAATAGTAGTTCACCAGAAATCGTTTCGAAACTCATTAGGCGCTACCCAGCAGAAAGTGCAGCAGAAGTTAAACGAGAGTCGTTAATCGCTATTGGCAAGACCTATTCTAGCGCAAAGACCTCATCTTTCGAGTCGAGCGAACTTGCCGAGTTTTTGCGCAATATCAAATTGTTGGATGAGGAAGAAAAAATTGGCTTTGGAGTCATGCTTCAACACCTACATCGCAAAGGGCTGTATAGCGGGTCGCTGATGCGTCGCTGTCAGTTTGCTCTTCAAACAAGCAATGCTGAATCGCGCGAAGCACTTACATGGGCAATGGCCACTTACAAAGGGATGTGGCTTCAAACACAATCTGAATACTTTTCAAATTGGATAAAGACCGAGCGAAATCCAGAGGTGAAATTGCCTTTGTTGATGGCATATGCTCGTTCTAACGACGACAATTCGTCGACATTGAAGTCGTATGCATCGGCCCGCAATGCAAGCCACCAAATAAATGTTGCTGCCATTCAGCTGCTTTTAGAACAAGGCATTTCAAATGCCTCGTATTTCACACCAGCACTCGAACATCCAGATGATAAAGTCGCGATAGAAGCCTTAAAAGCACTGGCTTCTTGCAATATTTCAAAAGATCAGGTGAAAATTGATGAAGCTATGAGCTCGCGCAGTGCAGCCGTTAAGGCCGCTTGGTACCGATTGCAGCATCATCATCAAATAGATAAAGACGGCAAAGCTTGTCTGAGCGACATGGCTGCGGCAAAAACACCCTATGACCAGGCATTCTACATTCGCGCTCTGGGTAATGTTCCAGATCGTTGTGATGATCTTATAAGCGCATTCTACAAAGAAAAAAGTCCAGTAGTGTTGTATGCACTGACAGAAACATTGTGTGAGTATTATATCAACGATATGTGGGAAGGAAGAACTTCTTTTATGGAGATTGCAAAAGCAGGGGTGGCTAAACATGACTCCGGCGTGTGTGATCTTTTGCTGGGCGCCATGGAATCAAAACTACCAGGAGACTCAGATTACATGGACTTGAGACCTCTTCTTGATGCGTATTACAAAACACTCAAGTTGCCTCAAGAGATAGAGGTGGCGAATCATATCATCCGATTCAACAATCGACTGTCTGGAGCAAAGCAAGAAGAGTTGAAACCTCCATTTTCCAATAAAATTAACTGGGAAAAAGTGCAATACATTTCTAAAGAACAAACAGCAGAGTTTGTGACGAACAAAGGCGTTTTTAAAATAAAGTTTTTTGTTGAAGAAGCACCCGGAAGCGTAGCGTTGATCACGTCACTGATAGAGCAAAAGTTTTATGATGGAAAATATTTTCACCGTGTGATTTCCAATTTTGTAGCACAAGGAGGCTGCCCTATTGGCAATGGTATGGGTGGCACCGAACAAGTCATTCGCAGCGAATTTTCAAGCTTGCGTTTCAAACGTGGTAGCGTTGGACTAGCCAGTTCTGGCAATGATACGGAGAGCTGCCAATTTTTTGTGACCTATTCACCTAAACCCCATCTTGATGGCCGTTATACAGTATTTGCAGAAGTGATTGAAGGGATGGATATCGTGGATCAATTGCAAATAGGCGATCAAATCATTTCAGCAAAACTCGAGGAACTAATGAAGGATTAAGTCTTTTGTTTTTCTCGCTTTGCTGCCGGGAAAAGAATATTATTGAGAATAAGGCGATACCCGGGCGAGTTAGGGTGCAGATTGAGGTCTGTGGGTGGATCACCTACCAAGTGGCGATAATCTTCTGGATCATGGCCTCCATAATACGTCCATTGACCTTGTCCTAATTCGCCATGTATATACTTAGCGCAGTTGATGCTTTTTATTTCACCCATTATGGTGACATTGCTCTTCATGAATTGCTCGCGAAAAGAAGTCGTCTGCCCCATAAAACCTTTGATTACTTGAGTGTGGTTTTGTGTAAGAATAGTGGGCACAATATCCCATTTCGCAGAAAAATCAAATAGTGTGAAAAAATCATTGAGTTCTCCCACTTTGCTATGATCTTCTGTACCATCGATGTTCGAGAACTCATAAACCATCGGATTTTTTTCGATTCGATAATCTTTGAACGCAAATCCCTCATTGAATTGTAGTTTCGCTTGTGCCTGTGGATCGCTAGAATCCCCGTCGAATACGCTTTCAACGATATCCACCCCTTGTGCGGCCAGAGCGATGTCAAAGCTATCGGTGCCACTACACATGGTAAATAAAAAGCCACCACCTGCCACAAAGCCTTGAATATTGAGAGCTACTTGTCTCTTCATTGCTGAGACCTTTGTAAAGCCCAACTCTGTTGCCAAAGCCTCTTGATTTCGCACTTCGTCTTGATACCATGCTGTATTTCTAAAGCTCGCATAAAACTTTCCATACTGTCCCGTAAAATCTTCGTGATGCAAGTGCAGCCAGTCATATTTAGGCAATTCACCTTGAATAATTTCCTTGTCGTAAATTTCCGTGTAAGGGATTTCGGCATAGGAAAGCACGAGTGTTACCGCATCATCCCAAGGTTGTTTGCCCTTCGGGGTATAGACCGCAATTTTGGGAGCTACTTCCAATTTCACACGCTCCATATTCACCTCAGGATCTGCGATTTCATTGTAAATCTGTTGCGCTTGTACATCAGCAATTACTTGAAAACTAACACCTCGAATGCTGCATTCTTTGGTGATATCTGGATAGTTATCAATTAAAAAACTACCGCCTCGATAATTGAGCAGCCACTCTAGGTTGATTTTATTTTCTAGCACCCAGTATGCAATACCGTATGCTTTCAAATGATTTTTTTGACTTTCATCCATTGGAATGAGAATCTTTCCAGCTTGAGCTGAAATCATTCCGAGGAGCAATAAAACGACGAGAATACTTCTTTTCATGCGCTTTCACTTCCGACAAGCATCGGACCAAACAAAGATATAGATAAAAAAGCCGCCTTTGAAATTGAAATAGCGTCAAAACTTTTTAAAATGGCGCCTCTCCTCCACCTGTAGCGAATGGCTCTTCATCATCAGGCATGCTATTCATCTTGGAAGCTACCGTTATAGTAGTTGCGCCGCCATCATTGGAAGACGCGGCGGCTGTGAAAGCAGTATTCGCCTGAATAGATTTACCGTAGTCGCTATTGTCATAGTCGAATCCATCGAGATTGGTAAACTTCGCCAACCTACCTATGAATCGCAATGGCACATCTTCAAGAGAACCATTTCTGTGCTTGGCGATAATGATTTCTGCTTTACCATGTGTAGAATTTCCATCAGCATCTTGATCTATGCCATAGTATTCCGCGCGATAGATAAACGCCACGATGTCCGCATCCTGCTCAATCGCACCCGATTCGCGAAGGTCACTGAGCAACGGACGCTTATCTCCGCCTCTTGTTTCAACTTGACGCGACAACTGTGAGAGAGCAATTACCGGCACATCGAGCTCCTTGGCTATCTGTTTAATCGAACGTGAAATAGTAGAGATTTCTTGTTCACGATTTCCAGCCTTGGACTCTCCGCCTGTGGTCATGAGCTGCAAGTAGTCAATGATTACCATTTGAATGCCATGTTGAGCTTTCAAACGACGACACTTCGCTCTCAATTCGAAGACCGACAATGCTGGGGTATCATCAATAAATATTGGTGCTTCAGAAATTCTTGAAATACGCTGATGCAACTGATGTAACTCGTGATCTGCAAGATTTCCTTTTCTCAACTTTTCTGCATCAATTTCAGTTTCACTAGCAATCAAACGTTGCACAAGCTGAACGCTGGACATTTCTAGTGAAAACACGGCAACTGGTATTTGAAACTCTACGGCCATATTTCTAGCCATAGACAGTACGAATGCGGTCTTACCCATACCCGGACGTGCAGCTACCACAATCATGTCGCTTCGCTGCCATCCGCTCGTGACGCGGTCGAGCGCAGTGAAACCAGTAGGCACACCGCTAACACCGCTGGTATTTTGACGAGCCAACTCAATTTGATCCAACGCTGTCTTGATGAGCGCACTCATCTTATCGTAATTCTTGCGAATGTTGCCCTCTGCTACCTGAAATAAATTGCTCTCTGCCTTATCAAGCAGATCAAATACATCCGAAGTCTCATCGTATGCATCTCGGATAATTTCACCAGAAATACGAATGAGTTCTCGTTGAATGTGTTTTTGAGCAATGATACGGGCATGCGTTTCGATGTTGGCTGCCGATGCTACTCGATTGGTAAGTTGTGAAATATAAAGGGGACCACCCACGAGTTCCAACTCGCCTGCCTTTCTCAAAGCATGTGTTACCGTGAGAATATCAACAGGTTCACCTTTAGCAAACAAGTCAGAGATAGCAGCAAAGATGCGTGCGTTGGCGTCTTTGTAAAAACTTGAGGATTTCAAGATATCAATGACAGAGTTCATTGCTTCGCGTTCGAGCATCATCGCTCCGAGCACGGCCTCTTCAAGATCCAATGCTTGTGGAGGTAATTTTCCAATCTCCACGCCCATAGCGCTATTCATGGCATCGCGGATGCCTTGTATACGATCTCTTCTCTTTTGTCTGCTATCTTGTTCCATGGTTTTGATAAGGGACGTCAAATTTAGAAGGTCGTGTCTTTTTTACACCAAAGAAAAAAACCATTGCCCGTGAATTAATGAACGAGCGTTGTTGAAATTATTATTCGTTTGATTTCTATAAATTTACAAAGTAAAAGGCGGGTTGTGGAAGCTCCGCATGTATGAGTTATCAACCAAAAATGAAAAAATTAATACTCCTTAGTTGTGTTGTTTTTCTTTTCGCCTGTAAAAAAGACGATACGGATCCGCCTGTGGTGACGCTTTTTGCTCCAAGTGCTAATAGTTTTTCTTATCAAGAACAAATTCCTATTGGATTCACTGTAACTGACAATCGTCAAATTGAAGAAGTTCGAGTAGTCATTCGCAGTGTGACACATCAGCAAATACTGCAGCCTCTAATCTTCAAATCGGATAAGAAGTCTGAAACATTCGAAGGCGTCATTCGATTTGATGATGTGCATGTAGAGTCGGGATCCTATTATATCCAAATCGTTGCGAGTGATGGAGAAAATGAAGGTGCGGCAATAAAGAATATTCAACTCTTT
>JBILSZ010000017.1:0-37528 GCA_044371755.1 Flavobacteriales bacterium
GCTGTTCGCGATCTTCTTCATTCATAGGCGATCAGAGATGTTCAGGTTGGTCAAATATACGATTTTTTCTACCTAAATGTGGTGTCTCAATCGCAATTATTAACAGTTTAAGAAAATCCGACTAGGGTCTAATGCTTTATAAAATAATACATTAGCTTGATATACTCGTTGTTAGTGAGGACAAGTCCCGACTCTTTTTTCCACCATGCATTGGGGTCAAAGTCTTCACTCTTTGCTCCGTGATAGCTTAGAACGATAGTACTTCCTTCAAAGGCTTTGTCAAATGTGCGACGTACTCTACGAAGATGATAGTCGTTGCTAATTACGGTGATGGTTTTGTAATTTCCTTTTTCAGCAAATGCTCGCACTTCAATCGCCTCTTCCTGAGTAGAAGTGGCCGTGAGCAAGGGTGTTATGAGGCTGTCAGGCATTCCTTTTTTTATCATTAAATGCGCTGTTAATTGAGCTTCGAGCAAGGTTGTATCCAATGCGAGCAGTGCGCTGGGCACATGTCCGCCAGTTGTAATATATCTTTTGGCTGGGTGAATTCGATGGACATTTACGGCTTCCATTCCGCGTTCATAACTGCTGCCTCCGAGTACTACCACTAATTCAGAATATTGCAAAGGGTCTTCGTCAACAAGATAATTACCCAGGCCTCGAAGAATGGGTTTCATAAAGATGACAAGCAATAAAATAGTAGCAGAAAAATAAATTAAGCGTCGGAACCACTTTTTTTTCCAATATTCTTTCATTATTTAAAAATTAAATAGGTTTGAGCCATTCTGCTAGACATTTTTCAGATTCGATTTTCTCCGTAGGATATCCTATGCTTCCCAATGCAGTCTTTGCATTATTAAGACTATTTAAATTGAGAGTATAATTGTTATTCCATAATGTATTTTGAAGCCATTTTATTGCTTCCGTTTCTGTCATCTCAAATCTTCTGGATAAATGCGTAGGGCTAAGATTATCTTCTTTGAAGGCAATGCACTCTGGAATCATTAAATCGAGCATGGCCTTTATTTCTTTCGATTTTTCATTCATAGCATTCGCGCTTGCCACGATCAGAAACCCGCTCCATGGTGCGTTGA
Source organism: Flavobacteriales bacterium (assembly GCA_044371755.1). Classification (GTDB taxonomy): domain Bacteria; phylum Bacteroidota; class Bacteroidia; order Flavobacteriales_D; family Sanyastnellaceae; genus JAIXWP01. The sequence continues at coordinate 1,095 of JBILSZ010000017.1, forward strand.
ATTCCCCTATTTTCCTAAGACTGCCATTCTTTACGAAGGGGCGTGTCATGAATTTTTCCCAATAAAATACATCACTTTTTCTTGTCATCAATGCGTCTACTCCTCCGTGCAAACTTTGTATCACTTGAAATTGACTTTCTTCAATTCTTATACCCCGTTGTCTAGCATGTACCATTGCCATAAGATGACTACCCGAACCGAATCGTGATACAGCATATTTTAATTCTTTTTGAGAATTTAATTCTTGCAGTGGATTTTCTATTCCTGTGTAGATGCCCCAGACGAGAGGCGATTCGATGTACGTTTTAACTACTGTTGCCTCCAATCCTTGTGATATGGCGCTAACATAGCCTTCGGTGAGAAGGATGGCGATATCCAGCTCTCCGCGCGCCAAAGCCGCAGTCATCGCTCCAGTTCCACCGGCATAGAATGTCCATTGCACATCCAGCCCAGCGCTCTCAAATAAACCCTTCTCCAAAGCCAGCTGCCAAGGCAAATTAAAGTGCTCCGGCACCCCCCCGATTTTTATCAATGCTCTCAAATTCTATATTCTATATTCTGAATTCACAATTCGCAACTCGCGATTCGCAATTCGGAATTCATAATTCATAATTCATAATTCGTAATTCGCAATTCTGAATTCCAAACCCTGTCTTCTCACTCTCACACTAGCCTATTATCTTATTATCTTATTATCTTATTATCTTATTATCTTATTATCCTATTATCCTATTATCCTATTATCTTATTACCTAGTACGTTCCCGCTCGCTTCCGTAGCAGCCATTCCAGGGATAAAAGACCGATAAGAAGGAAGAGTATCCAACGGAAATTGATAAGGTCATTTAGCTCCTTATTTTCATACGATATCGCTGCGATGTCCTCGCGTGCTTTTATGAGCTCGGCCAATTTAGATACCTCACGAGGACTTACCATTTCGCCACCATTATCTTTTGCAAATTGATACAGCAACTTATGATCCGCTACGGTATTGGTCAGTTCTACTTGCAATGCGCTAACGCTGAACTCGCCACTTTCAATGAGGTTTTGCCCTTCACTCACCACCGTCGCTGTGTATTTGTAATTACCAACAGGCAGGTTGCCAGCATTCAATTTATAACGTCCGCCCTGCGGAGAGAAGGTGTACGGAAACTCTTTGCCTTCTTCATTTTTAATAGCCATTTTAATTTCTTTGTCAGTAATGGCTTCATAGGATGCATTGTATAACTCTGCATCAAAAATGATAGGTTCATTTTCTGGAAAATCATTTTTAGCATTCACTCTAAACAACGATTTGTCGTCCTTCACAGCAAGGTATTGAACCATTTTGGTTATCATCTCGTTGAATGCTTCATGATTTTCAAATTGTCTAAAACTATTTATTCTCCAACGCCATATTCCTTCTCCAGCTATTAAACCTATTTTGGTTTCTCCTTTTTTATTGAAAGAAATTAATGGTTTGTCAGTAGCAATTTGTCCGACTTGTTGCACCACAAAGGTGACCGCTCCTTGGCTGCTGGATTGTTCACCGAAAGGTACTGTCAGCGGCGGTACGTTGCGTATCATCTCAACGGTGTTTGGCGAGAGTTGGAATATTGAAAAACCCTCTGCAACGCTTCCACCTACCTCTGTGTTGGCATTGCGATAATTACTGAGATTGTACCCTACAGTTAATTCGTTGAAAGCTCTGAAGTCGGTATTGGCACCCCAAACAAATAGAGCAGGGATATTTTTATCCAGTGCATTGCTTACATAGTTGAGTCCAATGCCCCCAACAGCAGGCAATTGGTGGAATATTACAAGGTTGTAATCATTGATATTTCCTTTGAAATCTTTTACCAACTTCGACTCTACCGCATACGCTTCATTATTGGTAATTGACTCGCTCAAGGCCTGCATGTCTGGATGCGGCGCTGACGCGAGTAGGAGTACTTTCTGGCGACTATCTAGTACTTCGATGAAGACATCTTTACGATTATTGGCAGTCGTGATTTCGTTTTTAACCGTACTTACATTAATAGTGTATCGTTGAAGACCTACTGTTTTCGCTTCTTGGAAAATATTAATTGTTTTGAATGAACGTTCTCCGCTGAATGTGATGGTTTCAGAATATACCGTATTACCCTTTGTTGTTACGGTTAGCTGCACGGTTTCACCCGATGCCTTCCGTCCTTCAACTGTAATTTGAATAGGAAACTGATTGTTGAGATAGGCAAGTCGATTGGCAGCTACTTCAGATATCAATACGTCTTTATGCACAGTGGTATCGCCTAGAGCGATCGTATAAACTGGGGCGTTTAATTTTTTGTAAGCGTAGTTCGGACTGCTGCCTTTGTTGTATAATCCATCCGATGCAAAAATGATAGCTCCGAGATTGCGCCCACTAAAACGATTGGTCAACTCATTGAAGAGATTGGAGTAATCAGTGAGGGGCGCATCGAAGCGGACGCTATCAATGCCATCTTCAAACTTATCGCCAAACGAAAAAGAACGTACATCATAATCTTCCCCTAAAGCAGCTTGCAATGCTTTGACATTTTCTAAATATTCTTTTTTGTAAAAAGCACTATCTCCAACAACTCCAAGAGATTGGCTATTGTCTTGCGCAATTACGACAATGGGTTTTTCAACTTCGCGATTGATGGACTTTACAAGAGGCTTTAACAAAAAGAAAGCAAGAAACGCTACCGCAATAAAACGAAGCACCCCAAGCAAAGAAGCAAGGGGCGTTCCATAGGTCCGATTGAATTTATCGCGGAAATACAAGGCCCCCGCGTAGATGGTTCCAGCGAGTAAGCATAAAATTATATACCAAGAAGGTGCTTGTGTTAAAATTTCCACGGTTTGATTTAATTCAATATTCTTACATCAACATTCCACCACACACATGAAGTGTCTGTCCAGTGACATATGCACTCATGTTGGAAGCGAGGAAAAGAGTAGCATTGGCTACATCTTCGGCAGAGCCGCCTCTTTTCAATGGAATAGCATCTCTCCACTGCTGTACTACTTTCTCGTCTAATGCTCCGGTCATTTCAGTTTCAATAAATCCAGGAGCAATGGCATTGCAACGGATATTTCTCGATCCCAATTCTGCTGCCACGCTCTTTGTGAACCCTATAATACCAGCTTTGGATGCAGCATAATTTGCTTGACCTGCATTTCCTTTCACGCCTACCACTGACGACATATTGATGATGCTGCCAGATTTTGCCTTGAGCATTGGCTTGATAACAGCTTTGGTGAGGTTGAAGACAGACTTCAAATTCACTTGCATGATTTCATCCCATTGTTCTTCGCTCATGCGCATCAATAAATTATCGCGCGTGATACCAGCGTTGTTTACTAAGATATCTACAGTTCCGAATTCTTTTACTACTTCATCGATAAGTGCATGCGCCGCATCATAATTGGCAGCATCGCTCTTATAGCCTTTTGCTACACCACCTTTTGCAGAAAGTTCTGCTTCAAGCGCTCTTGCTTTTTCTTCTGAGGAAGCATAGGTGAATACCACAATGGCACCCTGTTCGATGAATTTTTCTGCGATTCCTTTTCCGATTCCTCTCGAGGCTCCGGTGATGATGGCTACTTTACCTTTCAATAACATGATGTAGTGATTTATAGTATTGAGTATAATGTTATATTCTTCCTGCGATTAGTTCAGCGATATCTTTTACCACGACCTCTGCTTCTTTTTCAAAATGCTTTACACCATCGGTCATCATGGTATTGCAAAATGGACATCCTGTGGCAATAATGTCCGCCTTTGTTTCGAGCGCATCTTCTGTGCGCTCAACGTTTACTTCTTTATTGCCAGGTTCTGCTTCTTTAAACATTTGAGCTCCGCCTGCACCGCAGCACAAGCCCTTGGCACGCGAGCGTTTCATTTCTACCAACTCTGCGTCTAGGTGAGATAGCATTTCTCTTGGTGCTTCGTAGACATTATTTCCTCGTCCGAGATAGCAAGGATCGTGGAACGTGATTTTTTTTCCAACAAAATCGCCACCTTCCTTGATTTTAATTCTTCCTTCGGAGAGCAACTGATTGATGAGTTCTGAATGATGCACCACATCGTAATGTCCGCCCAATTCAGCGTATTCATTTTTGAGTGTATTGAAACAATGCGGACATCCAGTCACGATTTTTTTTACTTCATATCCATTGAGTACTGCAATGTTTTGCATGGCCATCATTTGAAACAGGAATTCATTGCCAGCACGTTTAGCAGGATCTCCTGTGCAGCTTTCTTCTTCGCCAAGAATGGCGAAAGAAATCTGACAATGGTTGAGGATTTTAGCAATGGAGCGCGTGATGCGCTTGGCGCGATCATCAAAGCTCCCAGCACATCCTACCCAAAAAAGTATTTCAGGAACCTCACCTGCGGCGAGGAATTCTGCCATTGTTTTTACTTGAATGTCCTGACTCATATCGTTTTGTTTTGTCAAACTTTTTTATTCATCATTTTTAAAGACTTGAATCACCATTTCCTTTTCAACGAGGTCGGTGAATTTGCCTTCAAATCGAGTGGCACGCACCATGTGATTGTCTATCCAATGATAATTGCCACCTCTTGGTTTGCCGAAGATGATTCCATGATATTTAAATCCATTTTTCTTCAGCCATCTTTCAGTCACTTCTCTATGCGCTTCGGTGCGTGAGGTGAAAAAATAAATTACATGTCCTTCATCGTACCACTGATTACACTTTTGTAAGGCATCAGGATAGATAGCAGCATCTTCCATGCGTTCGGGTTCTTCGTTGGGAATGTCTTCGCCCACTGTTCCATCGATGTCGATAAGAAAATTTTTGATGTGAGCGGGTAGGATAGGGGAGATTTTTTTACCGTCCTCTTCGGCCTCTTGCAACATGTCGTTCATTTTCTTAAGAATTTCTCCAATTAGCGCGGTCTCCAGCAGCAAATGCCCAAGGCGCACCATTGTTTTCGATATTATTAAACATTACAGTGATGCTCTCTGGTGACTTTGATTCTTCCATGATAAGATATCGTCTCAAGTCGACGATTATCTCTAATGGATTAATGTTCACCGGACAAGCTTCTGTGCATGCGTTGCAGGAGGTACATGCCCAAAGTTCTTCTTCGCTGATATAGTCTCTTAAAAGCGATTTTCCATCTTCTTTCCATTCACCACCATTGCTGTCCATCACTTTACCCACCTCTTCCAAACGATCGCGGGTATCCATCATTATTTTTCTTGGTGAAAGTAATTTGCCTGTTTGATTGGCGGGACACTCAGAGGTGCAACGTCCACATTCGGTGCAGGAATAGGCATTCATCAATTGCACCCAATTCAAGTCGAATACATCCTTGGCTCCAAACCGTTGTGGGGCACCTGCATCAGCTGCGGGGGCTGCATAGGGATCGGCGTTTGGATCCAACATGAGTCTTACCTCGCGCGTCACACTTGCCAAATTATCGAAGCTACCCGCGGGCTTGAGCTTGCTGTAGTAAGTATTAGGAAATGCAAGGATGATATGTAAATGCTTAGAGTACGTGAGGTATACTATGAAGCCTAATATCGCAATGATGTGGAACCACCAGCAAAATCGCTCAACGAAAATCAATGTGCCTTCGGACAACCCAGATAACATTGGCGCTAGGAACTGACTTACAGGATAAGAACCAGCATTTAAATAGTGCTCGCTTCCCATCTGTTGCAATACCAAATCAGCTGCGTTCATAGTGAGAAAAGCGGACATGATAAAAATCTCGGCAATCAAGATGTAGTTGGCATCACTCTTAGGCCAGGCGGTCATCTCACGCATGTGGAAGCGCTTGAGCTTGATTAAATTTCTTCGTGCTAAAAATGCCACGACCGCTACGAGTACAAGCAAGGCGAGTATTTCAAAAGATCCAATAAGGAAATTGTAAAATGGACCTAGAAAGCTCAATACACGGTGGGTTCCAAAAATTCCATCGATAAGAATTTCTATAATCTCGATGTTGATAATGACAAAGCCGACATATACAAACAAATGCAGCACAGCCGCGAGCGGACGAGTAAACATTTTTCCTTGCCCTAGTGCAACTCGAAACATGGTGTTCCATCTTACCGAGGTGTCACCTTCAAGAGTGACATCACGACCGAGAAGAACATTTCGTTTCACAAACATGAAACGCTTGAATGCGAAAAATCCTGCTACTGCTAGTAAAACGATAAAAAGTACTTGAGCAATCATACCCTGCAATTTAGAGAGTCAAACTTACGTGGTTTTGCGTAAAACAAAGATAAAAAGAGCTATTTGGACTCTTTTAAGATAGCACGAACATCTTCTTGCTCTTTTTTCGAAAGTCCGCCATCTTCTTTTTTACCAAAAACGCTGAAGTGTACGTAGCGCTTAGGATGGTTTTTCATATCATCCAGAAGAATATCTAAGCTTTTGGAGGCGTTCACTAATTGGGTGTGAAGAGTGTCATTGTTTACGAGTTGTCCTAAAGTTCCCGTTCCCTCGTTTACTTTGGTCATCACACCATCAAAATTTTCTAAGGCGCGGTTCACTTTGATAACTGTAGATGCCAACTCAAGTTTGGCGAGAGTATCGCTGAGCGAACTGAAGTTCTTGATTGCATTGCTCAGTTGAGCGTTATTTTTTTCGATGTTGGCGCTGATGCTCTCCACATTGGTGAAAATGGAATTAAGCTTTCCTGCGTTTTCCCCTAGTAGGTTATCCACCTTGGCGGTGGCATTATCAAGATTTTGAAGAGTATTCTTAAGATTCGTAAATACCTGAGCCAATCCTTCTTTATCATTTGCAGATCCCAGCACTCCATTGAGCGATACAATGATAGAATCAAGGCCTGCGAAAAGATCTGAAGTTTTTTGTTTCAATGGTTCGATTTCGTTTTTAATCGTCTCGGTCAATCCCAATGAGACAGCGCCGATGAGTGTGTCTTTGTGATTGGCGAGCACCGAACTATCGCCCATCATGATACGGATGCCCTTGCCTCCGAATAAATCCGCATCGAATATTTCGAGTTTTGTATCCGCTGGCACTTTGAGTTTACTGTCATTGATAACAACCTCGACGATAAGCGATCCATCTCCATTTGGATTCATGCCTACTTCGCTTACAATACCTATTTTATATCCATTCAAAACCACGGCATTCGAAGCGGTCAAACCAGCCACATTATCATATTTGGCGTAGAATTTTAGTTGCTTTGACAGTAAGTTGATTCCCTTCAAATAATTGACGCCCATGTATAGCACAGCAATGGCAATCACCACGACTACACCGATGACGAATTCTTTGGATAATTTCATGCTCTAATTCGTTGTTTTGCGGATTGCTTCATTGAGGTCTATGCGCTGGCCATTTTCAAAAGCCACAATAAATGCATCTGTAAACCCCTTTTCTCGCAGTTTTTTCTGAATGGATTTAGCTTCCTGAAAACTGGAGGTGCAACCAGCCATGTATTTATAAACGTTGCCGCTAATGTACTCATCAACTTTGTCTAATCCTTTAAACTCGCCTGATTTCTTATTCAAAGGTTTTGAAGATGTGAGAATTTGGATTTGAAATTTAATCCCTGATTTGACATCATTGTAAGCGATTCCGTTGGTTTCAGTGGCAACTTTTGGTGTTTCCTGCTCCGCGTCAGGCTTTTTGTCTTCGGGATTACTGGTGGCAGTGGTATTGCTAGGTTTGCCCGTTTTTAAATCGGTTTTTTCTTTATAAGCTTTGAATGCCCTATAAATAGCAGATGCCATATAGGTTTTACCATCATCAGAGTGCAGAAAATCCTCTTCGGTTTCGTTGGTCAAAAAGCCTAATTCTACAAGGATGCTGGGCATGTTGGTGAAGGCAATTACATAATAGCCTGCTTGCTTTACGCCGCGGTCTTTGCGGCCAACTTTTACTCGAAACTCGTCCTGTACGTTTTTGGCTAAAGCTAAGCTCTGATCGAGGAATATATTTTCTCGCAAGCTCATAGCGATGTAGGTATCAGGATTTTTAGGATCAAAGCCTCCATAGTTTTTCTCATAATTATCCTCGAGATAGATGGAAGCGTTTTCGCGCATCGCTGTCTTCAAACTTTCCTCTGACTTGTGCAGTCCCATCACAAACGTTTCGGTACCAAAGGCTTGTCTGTTATCATTGGCGTTGCAGTGAATGGAAATGAATAGGTCCGCTTTGGCCTTATTAGCCATTTCGCAGCGTTGGTAGAGTTCTGGATAGGTGTCGCCTGTGCGGGTGTAAATTACTTCGACCTCGGGATAATTTTCTTGAATGTATTTACCCACTTGCAATGAAACATCCAGTGAAATGTTCTTTTCTGTGCGCTTAAATCTGCCCGTTCCAATATTGCCAGGGTCTTTACCGCCATGGCCAGGGTCGATCACTACAGTGAATGTTTTTTTATGATCTTTGATCGGTGTGGAGACCGCTGCAATAAATATTGCTGCCAGGGCAAGAATTATCATTGCCCCGCGTTTACCTCGATTTATTTTAGTTTGAGCGTTCATTTCTACCGTTGTTGCGTCCTTATGCATAGCTTTGAGGCCCAGTTTGGGCTTAATAAACAAAAGTATTTTTTCAAAACACGCATGGAGCGCGGTCTTTATCGTTTTTTCCTCTTTACAATGTTGATAAGCATCGGCTCGATTGTGCGTGGACAATCGGCAGACAGCCTCATGGTGGTTCCTGCCAATAACGGTGCCGCCCCCGATTCTATTATAGACGCCCCTGATATTGGTATCGATAATGAAGTCATTTATTTTGGAAAAGACAGTACGGTCATGGATTTGGATGAACAAAAAGTTTATCTCTATGGCGTTGATTCTTACGTGAAATATGGGGATTTGGAGGTAAAGGCGGCACGTATTGAATTTTCTTTCAAAGAATATACAGCGTTTGCCAAGGGCGTACAAGATTCTACAGGTACTTGGCAAGGAAGACCAGTTTTTAAAGATGCTTCCACAGAGTTTGATGAAGATTCTTTGGCCTATAATTTTAAAACCAAACGGGGTTTAAGTTATGGCGCCCGCACCCAAGAAGGAGAAGCATACTTACTTGCCGGGGTCTCAAAAAAGCAGGCCAACGACTGGATCGACATCGGTAAAGGAAAATTTACTACCTGTAATAATCCTAAACCTCACTATTATTTTCACATTAGCAAAGGCATTGTCGTTCCCAATGAAAAGGTGGTATCAGGTCCTCTTTATCTCAAAATTTGGAAGATTCCAACCCCGCTTGCTTTACCCTTTGGTTTTTTCCCCAATAAAAAAGAAAGCACCCACGGGATATTGCTTCCTGGATATGGTAACGGCCAGGAACGAGGATTTTTTCTCCAAAATCTTGGTTATTATATCCCCGTAAATGAGCACATTGAAACTACTTTTCTTTTTGATATCTATACCCGTGGTAGCTGGGTAGTGCGCAATAGGTCGAACTATAAAAAGAACTATAAGTATTCTGGTAATTTTGATATCAGTCGTACGGTCAATAAACAGGGCATAGCTGAGCTCAATCAGGAATCAGAGCTGCGTACGTTTAACGTGCGTTGGACACACAATCAGGATGCTAAAGCAAGGCCAAATTCACGATTTAGTGCCAATGTGAATGCGGGTTCGAGCCAGAATTTTACCAATAACCTCAATAGTTCGCAAACCGATTTCTTGTCGAGTACTTTTCAGTCATCGCTTCAGTACAACAAGAGTTTTCCCAATAGCCCATTTTCTTTGGGTGTGAGTGCTAACCATACCCAGAATACGCAGACGCGACTGGTTTCAATGACCTTGCCCGCCGTGGCTGTGACCATGTCAAGGGTAAATATTTTCAAAAAGCTATTTGTAAGAAATCCCATTGGATTCAATGCTAATGGCGCTTTGGAAAATACCATTTCTGCAAATGAGAGTCAGTTTAGATTCAATAACTTCAATAATCTGAGCCAAGTTGCCCGAAATGGCGCGCGCTATAATGGCGCGCTAACCACAAGCTTAAAAGGGCCAGGTGGATTGACGATCAACCCTGCCATCAATGGTAATTGGTTGTGGACATTCAAATACATCAACCGTAGTATTGTAGGGGATAGTGATGTGCGAGTGGATACGCTTTATGGGTTTAGACAAAACTTCCAATGGGATGCTTCGCTCTCTATGAATTGGAGGTGGTATGGTACCTATACAATGAAAAAGTCGGATGCTAAGATCAAGGCATTTAGACATTTGGTGCAGCCCAATGTGGGATGGAGCTACACGCCCTTTGATAATGTGCAGACTTATGGCTTTTATGGAGCGGATGGAAGTTTTCTTGGATATAGCCAATGGGACATAGCTCGTTTTGCACCAGGTAATAGAGCGGAAGCGCAAAACATTAATTTTGGAATTAATCAAAACATTGAAGCTAAGGTGCGTGATAAAAGCGCCAAGAAATTGACCTACAAAAAGGTTAAAATCATCGAGAGTTTTCGCTCAAATATGAGTTATAATGTGATAGCTGACTCATTGAATTTTAGCAATCTTTCATTGAATGGTTTTACCACTATTGCTAAGAATACTACCATCACTTATAGCAGCACTTATAGTTTGTACGATGTTGATGAGAATGGGAGAAAGATCAATCAGTTTGTTTGGAATAATACAGACAATCTTCTGCGAATGGAGGGCACAACCGTGGCGCTTTCTACTCGCCTGAGCAGTGCAGAATTAAAATCAACTCCCAAGCCTGAGGGAACTACTGCTGAAGAAGAAGAATTTGTGGAGAGAAATAGAGGGATGCTCGTAGATTTCGAGTTGCCTTGGACTTTGGATTTGAATTATAATATCCGCGTGGTACCTGAATTTATTCAAGCAGAACAACGGTTTGAGCAGAAATTAGAGCAATCAGCCACATTTAGAGGTTCTTTCACATTATTCAAGAAACTCGCTTTTAACTTTGATAGCGGATACAATTTCGATACCGAGAAATTGACCACAACTACCGTTGGTCTCAACGTAGATTTACATTGCTGGGAAGCTTCTGCGACTTACATTCCTTTCGGAGATAGAAAGTCGTACATGGTTCAAATCAATATTAAGAGCTCCATGCTCCGCGAATTAAAACTTCAGCGCAGAGGGAACCTTGGTGATCAAGGATTACTTTATTAAACAAAAGCAGCTAAGAAAAAAAGTGCAACTAGAGCAACAGTGAAAATGATCATCACTATTCTCTGAATATCGTTGAGCACAATTCTTCCGGCATTTTCAATTGGTGTGAAAATAGCTACGATAAAGCGTAGATAATAATAAACAGCCACAGCAGAGCTTAGAATCATAAGGATTACTAACCACGTGTATCCAGCATCCAACACTGCGCTAATTATAAAATATTTCGCCATAAATCCAGCTAAAGGTGGAATACCAGCCATAGAAAGGAGTGACAATGTCATTGCACCAGCCATAAGTGGACTGCGTCGCACCAAACCTTTGAAGGCGTCGAAACCTTCTGCGCCATTTTGTATTTTGGATACTTGATAGAGCACTGTAAAAGATGTCAAAGAGGCAATGCTATATACCAAAATGTAGTACATTAAAGTACGTGGATTGGTAGAACTAGCTGTCATCACAGCACCTAGCATAAACGCCGCATGAGAAATACTCGAGTAGGCGAGAAGTCGCTTGGTATTGGTTTGAAGCACGGCCATCACATTCGAAACGATCAACGTGAGGGCTGCGGTTACCGCAAAAATGGTCGAAGTATATTCAAGTGATGAAGAAAAGCCCAAGTAGAAGAAACGGAACATAGCCGCGAACGCAGCGCCTTTCACCACGGTGCTCATCAAGGCAGTAATCACTGTCGGTGAACCTTGATATACGTCTGGCGTCCACATGTGGAAAGGAGCAATCGAAACCTTGAAAAAGAAACCAATCATGATCATCAGGATACCTGCGGTCATAATTGTTCCCGTACCACTATCGCTGATGTGAGCGCTAATAGCCGCCATATCGAATGAACCTGTGGCACCATAAATCAAAGCAATACCAAAGAGAAGAATGGCAGAAGCCAATGCGCCTAAGAAGAAATATTTGAAACCAGCTTCATTACTCGTTAGCGACTTTTTATTGCTTGTAGCGAGCACATACATTGGAATAGATAAGATCTCAATCCCGATAAATAGCATTACTAAATTTGAATAAGCGGATAGCACCATCGCACCGCAAAAGGAGAAAACAACCAGCGCATACAGGTCTGTGCGTGATACGTCATTTACAAAATAGTCGCTGCTGATGAGGAACCAAAACATGGCCACAATGCTCAAAATGGCGATAAAGCCAAGAGCGAAATTATCCATGATCAGCATGTTATTGTTGAATGGGTTTTCATTCATACCCCAGTCCATTGCACAAGAGGCGATGGTAGCAAGGAAGCCAATTACAATAACAGGTAGAATCGCTTTGCGAATCCTTACAATGTCAAGCGCCAAAACGGCAATACCTAAGAGTGAGGTTATAAGTAGTTCTTTCATCGGGTCGTAGCGAGAAGTGAATCAATAGCGTTATTAGAAAGTTGTAGGATAGGATCGGAAAATATTCCGAGGCCGACCACTAAAATGACAACAATGGTGAGAAGAATTGTTTCGTGTTTGGTGAGCGGCGCGAAATGAGCCGTAGCTGAATTTTCTGGCCCAAGCATAATGGCCTGGAACGAACGCAACATATAAACTGCACCAAGAATAACAGTGAGACCTCCTACCAAAGCAAAAGCACCACTGTATTGGTAAAGTCCAAGAAGCAATAAGAATTCGCCAACGAATCCACTGGTGAAGGGAAGTGCAACGGAACCCATCACGATGGCGAAAAATAAAAACGCAAACGTTGGACTCACTGCACGAATACCGCCCATCTCATTAATGCGATCATGTCCCATACGCGACTCAATAATATCATACACAAAGAAGAGACCTACGGAAAGAATACCGTGTGAAATCATTTCAAAAAGTCCTCCTTGAATTCCTTGTGCGTTACCGCTGAGAATACCAGCGCTGATAAGACCCACGTGAGCTATTGAACTATAAGCTATAAGTAGCTTGTAATTTTTCTGCACGATGGCCATCATCGATGCGTACACAATACCAATCACAGAGAGCACAATGGCCCAATCACCATATTCGGCAACGCCTGCTGGAACCATAGGCAGAGCTATGCGAATCAAACCGAATGTTGCCATCTTAAGCATAATCGCTGCTAGCAGCATAGTACCTGCTGTAGGCGCGGCATTGTAGGTTGAAGGTTGCCAAGTGTGAAATGGAAAGATTGGCATCTTCACAGCAAAAGCTAAGAAAATTCCAGCGAATACCCAACCTTGTTCTAGTGCTGACAAGCTGCTACCTGCTGCATAAAGTGCTTCGAAGGAAAAAGATCGAGGTGTTGTATGCTGATATACATACAACAATGAAATGAGCATAAAGAGCGATCCGAAAATCGTGTAAACAAAAAACTTGAAAGTTACCTTTGCTTTGTCTTCACCACGACCCCAAATGAGAATGAGGAAGTATATTGGTATCAACGCTACTTCGTAGAAAATATAAAACATCAAACCATCACCAGCGAAGAACGCCCCGTTCATTGCACCAAGCATCATCAGGACTAAACCATAGAAAACATGAGGGTTTTTGAAAGTCTTACTTATTGTAGAATATACAATAAGTGGTGCTGTGATTGCGCTGAGCAAAGCGAGCATGATGCTAATGCCATCGAGAGTAAACTGGTAATGCAATCCCAAGGGACCAATCCAATTTTGATTGAAATTAAGTAATTCAGTTTTACCTAGTGAAAGCTGCACAGCACCAAAGATGGTGAGTCCAAGCATTACCAATGTAGTGGCCATGGCCGTAGAACGCGCCACCTTTGCTCCGAGCAGGAACACTGCTCCCGACATGAGCAAAGGAAGGGCGATGAGTGCGAGGGTCAACATATAAAGGTCTTCGTTTTTTTAATTAGAGTAGAGTGATGAGAATGAGGATTAAACCGATGATCATGGCCATTACATACATGACCAATTTACCGTTTTGTGCAAGTTTCGCTACATTACCCAATCCTGTTGGAATAGCAGATACAGATCTTACCAATCCATCAATGAATGTAGGTTCGATTACTTTGGCAAAGAATGCAGATGCCGCGTCGATAGGTTTGCGAATTAACGCATCATAGATTTCATCAAAATAATATTTCGCAGCAAGAGTCTTGTGAGTACTTGATTTAATGTCTTTATCCTCTAAGGCCAATTCTCCCTTTGTCACATATTTATTGTAGGCAAAGAAGATAGATGCCGCGGCAATGACGGTGGCAAGTAGCATCAATACCAATTCCACATTCAGGCTCATATCCAGGAATGGCATTACGACTGTCTTCTCAAGCGCGTGATCCAACCAGTGGTGAAAGTGAATGGTATGACCTAAAGCGTGAGGGAAGCCAATCAATCCGCCAAAAATGCTCAAAACAGCCAAGACAACCAACGGAATGGTCATCACCTTTGGCGACTCATGCAAATGATGTTCTTGATCATGCGTACCTCTGAACTTTCCATGGAAAGTGAGGAAGTAAAGACGGAACATATAGAAAGCAGTCAATGCACTTGCAGCCGAAAGAATCACAAATACAAACATATTTTCTTCGAAGGCAAATGCGATGATTTGGTCTTTTGAAAAGAAACCAGCCAATGGCGGAATACCACTGATAGCGATGGTTCCAATGAGGAAGGTCAAATGTGTAGTGGGCATGTATTTCTTCAATCCGCCCATTCTACGAATGTCTTGTTCGCCGCCCATGCCATGGATAACAGATCCTGAACCCAAGAATAAAAGAGCTTTGAAAAATGCGTGAGTGATTACGTGAAATACAGCGATGCTATATGCGCCAAGACCAAGTGCTACGAACATGAATCCCAATTGAGAAACGGTAGAGTAGGCGAGAACCTTCTTGATGTCGTTTTGTGTTAATGCGACAGTTGCTCCGAGTATAGCTGTGAGCAATCCTGCCCACACCACCACATTCGAGGCAATTTCACTTGCGGCGAAAATATCTGAGCTACGTGCGACCATATAAATACCAGCGGTAACCATCGTGGCCGCGTGGATGAGCGCTGAAACTGGAGTAGGACCAGCCATCGCATCAGGAAGCCAAGTGTGAAGTGGAATCTGTGCTGACTTACCCATTGCTCCAATAAACAAAAAGATAGCAGCGGCATGAAGATACCATCCGTTCAATGAACTGGCCTCACTGCCAGTGATGAAGAGATCATCATATTTCAATGTGCCTGTTTGCATGAAAATCATGCACATGCCTATGATGAGTCCAAGGTCACCGATACGATTGATTACAAACGCTTTTTTAGCAGCATCATTATTCTTCATGTCTTTATACCAGAAGCCAATCAACATGAACGAACAAAGACCAACACCTTCCCAGCCGACGAACATCGTAACATAGCTATCGCCAAGCACGAGAATCAACATGAAGAATACGAAGAAGTTCAGGTATGCAATAAATCGATTGAAACCTTCATCATCGTGCATGTAGCCGATAGAGTAGACGTGAATTAAAAAACCAACACCTGTGATGAAGAGCAAATAGATGGTGCTCAGTGGATCGACGATAAATGCGATATCAATATCCAAAGAACCAGCAGTGATCCAGTCAAACACTTTTACGATGGTAGGATTGCCTCCTCCAAGTTGGGTGCTGAAAACAGCGATGGAGGTGATAAACGATAAAAGAATCGCTCCTGAGCCAATGCCACCTATCAGGTTTTTCGAAAGACCTTTTCCAAGGAAAATGATATAGAGAAAACCTACAAGCGGGAAAAGGGGAATAAGGGTAACTAATTTTTCCATAATTTTTCTCTTACCATTTTAATTTATCGAGTACATCTGTACTAGTGGTGTTCATATTTCTATAGAGCATCATGAGAATAGCCAATCCAACAGCTACTTCTGCGGCCGCTACTACCATGATGAAGAATACAAATACTTGAGCATCTGTTTGTCCCCACATCTTTGAAAAGGCGACAAGCATCAAGTTAACTGCATTGAGCATTAATTCAATACACATAAACATGATGATGGCATTTCTGCGAAGTAAAATGCCTAGAATACCTAAAGAAAAAAGCGCAACGCTCACCAATAGGTAATGGTTAATAGTGATATTGGGTAGTAATTCCATTATACAAGTTCTTTTTTAGATAGATAAACAGCTCCAACCATAGCGCCCAAGAAAAGTACAGAAGCCAATTCGAAAGGAATTAAAAAGTCGCGGTAGAGTGCTTTACCAAGATTTTCAACAAGACCACAATCGGCACCGTTGGCTGCTGCAATGACCGTCAGTTCATCGGTGCGACGGACAATGCCCAACAGCACGAACAATAAGATGCCGCCTGCCACGACACTCAGTGCCTTCATCCATGTAGATTTTTTTTCTTCTTCTAATGTGTTTAGATTAAGCATCATGATCACATATAAGAAGAGAACCATGATGGCTCCTGCATAAACGATAATGTGAACGGCTGCTAAGAACTGAGCATTCAAAAGAAAATAATGTCCGGCTATTGAGAAGAATGTCAAGATCAAAGAAAGAACACTGTAAACAGGATTCTTGGTGATGATCATGAAGGCCGCACTAAAGAACGCTACAAAGGACAAAAACCAAAAGGCGTATTCCGTTAGCATAATGAGGTATTAAGGAATTTATAAAAACAGCACGTTTAGTGTGCCTTGGTTATTTTTTTTACTTTATCTAAAAATGTTCTATTGTGATAATGCTTCTTATCTTTTTTAAACTCGAGCACCTCTGGGCGCTGACGTTTCGAAACATCCACGCGCTCTTCCATGGTTTCCACCAATTTATCTTTACCATAAATAAATTCACCACGGTTGAAGGTAGTAGGTACAATGCGGTCGGTCAGGAAGATCGCTTCTTTTGGACAAGCTTCTTCACAAAGTCCACAGAAGATGCAACGAAGCATATTGATTTCGTAAATCTTTGCGTATTTCTCTTCTCTGTATAGTGATTCTTCGCCTTTCTTACGCTCCGCAGATTCCATTGTAATCGCTTCAGCAGGACACGCAACAGCACAGAGTCCGCATGCGGTGCAGCGTTCAGCACCAGCCTCATCACGTTTCAAAACGTGTTGGCCTCTGTAAACGGGCTCCAATTCTCTTGTGTGCTCAGGATACTTTACAGTGGGAACACGCTTAAAAAGGTGTTTGAAGGTAATAATCATACCTTTGATGATACCGGGCAAATACAAACGCTCTGTCAGCGTCAATTCTTTCGCCTCTACTAGTTGAGATCTATTCGTCAGTGCCATATTATCCGAGTTTTCCGAATAGGTACATTCCTATTCCTGTCAAAAAGATATTTACAAGTGCCAATGGCAACAATACTTTCCATCCAAGATTCATGAGCTGGTCGTAGCGGAAGCGTGGAAGCGTCCAGCGAACCCACATGAATATAAATATGAATATGATGATTTTTGCAAAAAGAACGATGGTCTGAATGATTGCCAATGTATTTCCTTCCAAGCCCAATTCATGTTGGAATGGAAAATTATAACCTCCGAAATACAACGTGGCTAAAACCGCAGAAGAGATAAACATATTGATGTATTCCGCGAAAAGGAACAATCCTAATTTCATTGAAGAATACTCCGTGTGAAAACCACCGACAAGTTCTGACTCTGATTCTGGTAGATCGAATGGTGCGCGGTTGCACTCTGCAAATGCACATATCAAAAAGATAAGGAAGCCCAATGGTTGATACACGACATTAGCCCAACCTGCATCTTGTTGACGAGCAATTTCACCAATACTCAAAGTGCCTGTCCACATCACAAGAGCGATGAGTGCTAGACCCATGGCGATTTCGTAAGAGATCATTTGAGAGCTTGCACGCAACGCACCCATTAGTGAATATTTATTGTTGGATGCCCAGCCACCAATCATAATTCCGTAAACACCAATCGATACAACGCCTAACAAATACAAGAGACCAATATTGATATCCGTAATTTGAAGCGGGTAAACAGTGCCACCGATTTCGAGGCTGCTGCCCCATGGAATTACGACGCTCGTCATGCACGCGGTGAGCATGAAGAAACTCGGCGCTAAGATGAAGAGGAACTTGTTGGAGGCTCCAGGAATCATCTCTTCCTTCATAAACATTTTGATTCCATCAGCGATGGGCTGAAGCAAGCCGAATGGACCCGCTCTGTTGGGACCTACGCGGTCTTGCAACACAGCAGATAATTTACGCTCTCCCCATGTCATGTATGCTGCAATCCCTAGTGAGATTGCAAAAATCACAACACAAAGAATGATTTTGTAGATGAGTATTGGATCCATAATTATTTGCCGTGAATATTATTGGGGTCGAGTGCACCTTGACCGAGTTTTACTTTTTCACCGTGGGGAAGCGCTTTTTTCTGGCGTTCGATATTTGCTTTCAAGATTCGCAAATTCTCATAGTGATTGGCAGAGATCACGCTGTGTCTTTCCACTTTAGTTGGTCCTTCGATCACCCAGTCAGAAGTTTTCTTATGATCGAAGCGACATGAATTACAAATCCAATCTTCTACTTCACCATATTTATCTTTTCTTCCTGTTACACGCAATACTTCTTCGCCCTTGTACCATAATCTCACCTTGCCGCTACACTTATCACAATCTCTGTGGGCATCTACTGGCTTGGTATACCACACACGGCTTTGGAAGCGGAATGTCTTATCAGTAAGTGCTCCCACCGGACATACATCAATCACGTTTCCACTGAAGTCGTTTTCAATAGCATTTTCAATGTAAGTCGAAATTTCAGCTACATCGCCGCGATTAATGACTCCGTGAACACGACCATCAGTAATTTGATCAGCTACTTTTACGCAGCGATAACAAAGGATACAGCGCGTCATGTGCAACTGTACTTTATCTCCGATATCAATCTTTTCGAATTCACGGCGCTCAAACTCATAGCGAGTCTCCGCTTTGCCATGTTCGTATGCAAGGTCTTGAAGATGACATTCTCCCGCTTGGTCACACACTGGGCAATCCAATGGGTGATTGATTAATAGAAACTCTACCACACCAGCGCGCGCCTCGAGTACTTCGGGCGACGTGATGTTGCGAACTACCATGCCATCCATCACAGTTGTGCGGCATGATGCCACGGGCTTTGGCATTGGACGTGGATCTTTGGCAGAACCTTGTTCTACTTTTACAATACACGTGCGGCAATATCCTCCACTCGTTTTGAGTTTTGAATAATAACACATTGCTGGAGGAACGATGTCTCCTCCAATCATGCGTGCTGCCTGTAAAATTGTAGTTCCATCCGGAACATCAATTGTAATATCGTCTATGGTAACTTTTGCCATGTTCTATGATCAATAAGCAGGTTCTGGAATTCCTTTGGTTGAATAATAGTGCTTCACGTCTTTGATGGAGTGCCCTTTGCGAATATATTCTTCAAATTCACTTCTGAAGTGACGAATGGCGCTTGCCACGGGCCAAGCAGCTGCATCACCAAGAGGACAAATTGTTTTTCCTTCGATCTTGGCTTGGATATCCCAGAGCAAATCGATGTCGCTCATGGTGCCATCTCCGTCCAAAATTTTATGCATTATTTTTTCCATCCATCCTGTTCCTTCACGACATGGGCTGCATTGACCGCAGCTTTCGTGGTGATAGAAGCGAGTGAATGTATATAGATTCTTCACCACACTGGCGGTTTCGTCCATTACTATGAATCCACCAGATCCAAGCATCGTACCTGACGCAAAGCCACCATCAGCAAGGCTTTCGTAAGACATCAAGCGAGGTTCGCCTGCTGCTGTTTTTAAAATTAAATCTGCAGGGAGAATCGGAACAGATGAACCTCCAGCAACTACCGCTTTCAATTTGCGGTCGTTGATGATTCCTCCGCAATATTCATCGCTGTAGATAAATTCTTCGACTGGCACACCAAGTTCAATTTCATAAACGCCTGGTTTTTTGATATGTCCAGATGCTGATATAAGTTTAGTACCTGTGCTTTTTCCTACGCCAATTGCGGCGTAAGCAGCTCCTCCTTGATTTACAATCGGCACAACTGCAGCGATGGTTTCTACGTTGTTTACAACAGTAGGACATCCGTAGAGACCAGCAATAGCGGGGAATGGAGGTTTGATACGTGGATTACCTCTTTTACCCTCAAGTGATTCGAGCAACGCCGTTTCTTCACCACAGATATATGCACCAGCACCTACCTGCACGTAACAGTCGTGATCGAAACCAGAATTAAAGATATTTTTTCCAAGTAAGCCTTGCTCGTAAGCTTCTGCAATGGCCTTTTCGAGAATTTGCGCGACATAAAAATATTCACCGCGGATGTAGATGTATGAAGTGCGAGCGCCCAGAGCGTAACTCGCAGTTATCATTCCTTCGATCAAAAGATGAGGAAGCTTCTCCATCAAATAGCGGTCTTTGAATGTGCCAGGTTCTGACTCGTCGGCGTTGCACACTAGATAGCGCGGCACACCTTCAGGCTTTGCGAGGAAACTCCACTTCATTCCCGTGGGGAAACCTGCGCCACCGCGGCCTCTCAAGCCAGATACTTTTACCTCTTCTACCACAGCTTCCGGAGTCATGGTCTTTAGCGCCTTTTCAACGGAAGCATAGCCTCCTTTTTGACGGTAAACACTCAAGGTGTTGATACCGGGCACGTCAATATGTTCAAGTAATAATTTCTTTCCCATCTTAACAATATCTGCTTCGTTTACCTTCTGCTTTCCATTGGTTGAGAAGCTCGTCCACTTTATCAAGCGTAAGATTCTCATGATATTCATGTCCCACCTGCATCATCGGTGCAGTGCCGCATGAACCTAGACATTCTACTGTCTTTAATGTAAACTGCCCATCGGCTGTGGTCTCGCCTACATGGATGTTCAGTTTTTTCTCGATATGACGCACCACATCTTCTGCTCCCATCAACCAGCACGAGCTTGTGCGACAGACTTCAATCAAACATTTACCTACTGGGTTGAGGTTGAACATCGAATAAAACGATGCTACTTCATATACTTCGATAGACTGAATATTGAGAATGGACGCTACATAATCCATTGTAGCAGGGCTGAGCCATCCATCGAATTCAGCTTGAGCAATGTGAAGAATAGGAATCAATGCGGATTTCTCGCGTCCCTCAGGGTAACGCTTGATAATTCTCTGCACCGTCGCCATGGTCTCCTCGTTGAAACGAATCTCTCTTCTTTGATCGATTTCCATTTTCTTTAAAAAAATTATTTAAGCATCCAATTCGCCTGCAATCACATTCATACTACTCATAGTGAGAATAGCATCTGATAGCATACTGCCGCGAATCATTTCTGTGTATGCTTGATAGTAAATAAAGCAAGGTCTGCGCATGTGCAAACGATATGGAGTGCGGCCTCCATCGCTAATGAGATAGAATCCCAACTCGCCATTACCGCCTTCTACGCAATGATATACTTCACCCTTTGGAACATCCGTTTCTCCCATCACGATCTTAAAGTGATAGATCAATGCTTCCATTTTTGAATAAACATCTTCTTTGGGAGGTAGATAGAAATCAGGAACCTCTGCATGGTAGTTTCCTTCTGGAAGGTTTTCCAAAGCCTGTTTGATAATCTTAAGGCTTTCACGCATTTCGTCCATACGCACCATGTAGCGATCGTATGTATCACCATTTTGACCAATTGGAATTTTGAAATCAAAATCTTGATACGATGAATATGGATTCATTACACGAACATCATAATCCACACCAGCGGCTCTGAGGTTTGGTCCGCTGAAGCTATATTCCAAAGCTCGCTCTGCACTGATTGGTCCAGCTTTCACCGTACGATCTACGAAAATTCTATTTCTAGTCACGAGGCGATCAAACTCATCCAATCCGACAGGGAATTCTTTGATAAATGTTCTAATTTTTTCAATTACTTCTGGAGAAAAATCACGTTCCATACCGCCGATGCGTCCCATGTTGGTGGTAAGACGCGCCCCGCAAACGGCTTCGTAGATTTCATAAATCTTTTCTCTCCATTGGAACATATATAAAAATCCAGAAAGTGCTCCTGTATCTACTGCGATAACTGTATTACAAATCACGTGATCCGCGATGCGCGCCAATTCCATAATGATCACGCGCATATACTGCGCTCTTTTTGGAACGTCGCAGTTGATCAATTTTTCCACCGTCATGTGCCATCCCATATTGTTGATAGGAGACGAACAATAGTTCATACGGTCGGTGAGTGTTGTGATTTGATTGTAAGGTCTGCGTTCGCCTAGCTTTTCGAAAGCTCGGTGAATGTAGCCGATGGTAGATTCAGCACTCATGATGATTTCACCATCCATCTGTAGGATGTTTTGGAAGATACCATGTGTCGCTGGGTGTGTAGGTCCCAGGTTGAGGGTGCTGTATTCTTTATTTTCTACGGAAGGCGTTGTTGTTTCCAAGGTCTTTTCTTTTAGAGATTATCTTCCGAAATATTTATCTTCTTTGTCGTGACGGCTTGCATCTTCAAGCGGATATTCTTTTCTCAAAGGATGATAATTCATTTCATCCATGTTGAGAATGCGCTTGAGATTGGGGTGTCCTTTGAATTTGAAGCCATAAAAATCG
Source organism: Flavobacteriales bacterium (assembly GCA_044371755.1). Classification (GTDB taxonomy): domain Bacteria; phylum Bacteroidota; class Bacteroidia; order Flavobacteriales_D; family Sanyastnellaceae; genus JAIXWP01. The sequence goes on from JBILSZ010000017.1 coordinate 23,722, forward strand.
AATGCCTCGCGTTCCATCCAGTTGGCAGCGGCCCATAGGTCGGTGATAGTTGGTATTTCAATGTCTTTTTCAGACATGAAAGTTTTGATGCGCACGCGCTCATTGCGTTCGAGGCTATGAAGCTGATACATCATCGCGAATTCTGCACCTACATTGGCAGGAAAGTGAATACCGCACAAGGTTGTGAGGTAGGTGAAACCTTCTGCTTTTAGGTAGGCGAGAATATCTTTGATTTGTGGCTTAGCTACGACCAACACCGGAAAGTCATAATCCATATGACCTTCGATGAGAGCCTCGCCAAATTGGCTGCTAACTTTCTCTTTTAAACGCTCAAGTAGTTCGCTCATGCTGTTGCTTCAATTATTCCATGCCATAGCTGGCAAGCATTTCTTTATATTCTTCTGTATCGCGACGTCGTGTGCTTTCGCTCTTGGCTAGTTCTTGAATTTTCAAAATACCATCGAGCACTTGTTCTGGTCTTGGGGGGCAGCCAGGAATGTAAACATCTACAGGGATGATACGGTCTATTCCTTGAAGAACGCTGTACGTATCAAAAATACCACCGCTGGAAGCGCAGGCACCCATACACAAAACCCATTTTGGTTCTGCCATTTGCTCATATACCTGGCGAAGGATAGGCCCCATTTTCTTACTTATTGTACCCATTACCATAAGTAGATCGGCCTGACGTGGCGAGAAGCTCAAACGCTCAGAACCAAAGCGAGCCAGATCATAGTGGGAAGCCATGGTAGCCATAAATTCAATACCGCAGCATGATGTTGCAAAGGGCAATGGCCACAAAGAATTAGCACGCGCTAGTCCTACAGCTTTGTCAAGGCTAGTTGCGAAAAACCCTTGTCCCTCAAGGCCTTCGGGCTGATATTTTGGGTGTATGTCAATATTTCTTTCCATGTGTTGTCGTTTTGAATCTTTGTCTCTTAGTCAACTGATAAACAACTTTGTTTGTTCGCTTACTTTTCCCAGTTCAATGCGCCGCGGCGGATGATGTAAACCAAGCCTACTATCATCAAGCCCATAAATGCAAACATCTCGAGAAGCCCGAATACACCGAGTTCTCTAAAATTTACGGCCCATGGGTACATGAATATGACCTCTACGTCGAAGAGAACGAAAAGGATTGCTACTAAAAAATATTTAATTGAAAAAGGGCTGCGTGCGTTACCTACCGATTCAATACCACATTCGAAAGCTTCTTGCTTTACTTTGGTTTTCCGCTTAGGACCGAGCCAATGCGAAAGAAACATAGTTGTAACTACAAAGCCAAGAGCTACGACAGCCATGACTAAAACGGGAACATAGTCCCACAAGTGAGAAGTTTGTGCTTCCATCAGGTTCAATTCTTTTAAGGCGTTTGTCGGCGTAAAAATAAAAGCCCCGCGCTTTCACGAGGAATTTAAATATGTAAAAACGTATAATTAAAGGCCCAAAAGCACCTCTTCTGCAGTTTTGCCACCGAAGAGTAGTCTCTCAGGATGCTCTAGCATATCCTTCACTTTTACAAGGAAGCTCACACTTTCACGTCCGTCTATTATTCTATGGTCATAGCTCAATGCTACGTACATAATCGGTCTAATTACCACTTGGCCATTTTCGGCCACTGGGCGCTCCACAATATTGTGCATCCCTAGGATGGCACTTTGAGGAGGGTTGATGATGGGGGTAGAAAGCATAGAGCCAAATACACCTCCATTGGTAATGGTAAAGGTGCCACCCTGCATATCATCTACGGTGATTTTTCCATCACGTGCTTTCTTTGCTAAATCACCAATATTCTTTTCAATTTGCGCCAATGTCAACATCTCGGCATTGCGCATCACGGGCACCATCAAACCTTTTGGCGTTGACACGGCCACACCTATGTCGCAATAGTCGTGAAAAACAATTTCATTGCCCTCAATACGTGCATTTACGGCAGGAAATTGATGCAAGGCTTCGCATACTGCCTTTGTAAAGAATGACATGAATCCAAGACCTACTTGATGCTTTTCTTTAAAAACATCTTTGTACTTCGCTCTCAAATCCATGATAGGCTTCATGTTGACCTCATTAAATGTGGTCAGCATAGCAGTAGTATTCTTTACAGAAACCAAGCGTTCAGCAACTTTCTTGCGAAGCATGGTCATTTTTTCACTGCGAATATCTCTTGAACCGCCCCATTGAGGTACGGCATTGGTATCGAATCCTTTGGCCATTGCAGCGATCACATCTCCTTTGGTGATGCGGCCAGAAGGGCCGCTGCCACTGATTTGTGCTGACTGAATGCCGTTTTCGCTCATTATTTTTGCGGCTGCCGGACTAGGATGTCCCGCAGGATATGGGCTTGGTTCTGTTGAAGCGCTTGCTGCAGCGGGTTTAGCGGCTGGCTTTTCAACCGCAGGAGCTGCTTCTGCCTTTGGAGCCGCTACTTGCGCTGCATTGGCTGGGGCTGCTGCATCCGTATCTATGATGCACACCACTTCACCTACTGCCACGGTGTCGCCTGCTGCTGCCTTGAGTGTGATGGTGCCAGAAGCCTCTGCTGGCAATTCAAGGGTCGCCTTGTCCGAATCTACTTCGGCTATAGTCTGTCCAGTGGTCACATAGTCACCATCTTTTACCAGCCATGTCGCGATTTGTACTTCGCTGATCGACTCGCCCGGACTGGGCACTTTCATATCAATTTTTGGCATGTAACACTCCGTTTTGTTTGACGCGCAAATCTGCATCGAAAATCGATGCCGTCGTCATTATTGTTTTGCTATTTATCGTTTTTCTTAAACAACCCATTGTAGGTATCCTTACGCTCCAACTTTTGAATGATTCAACAATCGCTGTATCATATCCAAATGTCTTCTCTCATGCACCTTGGATGAACCAGGTGCGGGAGATGCACTCGCCGCAGGACTGATCACATCCATATTATATGAACGCATCATTCTCATGATATACGTCCAAGCTCCCATATTCTCAGGCTCTTCTTGAACCCATAGGAGCTTACAATTCTTGTTATACTCCTTCAACAATGTTTCTATCTGCTTTTTTGGTAGCGGATATAGTTGTTCGAGGCGCACCACGGCGATATTATCTCCTATGTTTTGTTTTTCTTTTTGTTCGAGTATGTCGTAGTAGACCTTGCCACTGCAAAAAGCAATGGTGTCGACTTCTTTTTTATTTACCGCTGGATCATCTACCACTTCCGTAAAGCGACCTTTTGCCATGTCGTTGATGGAGCTAACGGCTTTCGGATAACGAAGCAATTTTTTTGGAGTAAACACGATCAAAGGCTTGCGGTATTCGCTTTTCACCTGACGGCGTAGTAGGTGGAAGAAATTGGAAGGACTAGTCACATTGCATATTTGCATGTTGTTTTCAGCGCACAATTGTAAGAAGCGCTCTAGGCGTCCTGAACTGTGCTCAGAACCTTGTCCTTCATAACCGTGGGGCAAGAACATGGTAAGTCCGTTCATTGTTCCCCATTTATCTTCTGCTGCACTCAAGAATTGGTCGATGATGATCTGCGCACCATTATTGAAATCACCAAATTGTGCTTCCCAAATAGTAAGCCCGTTTGGGGTTCCGAATGCGTATCCATAATCAAAACCAAGTACACCGTATTCGCTCAGCAAGCTATTGAATACACTGAGTTTGGCTTGCTTATCAGAAAGACTATTGAGAGGAATGAACTCTTTTTCAGCATCCTCATCAGTTTTAACTACCGCATGACGGTGAGAGAAAGTACCACGCTCTACATCTTGGCCACTGATACGGACAGGGTGTCCGTCTGTGAGAAGTGTAGCATAGGCGAGGAGCTCTCCCATGGCCCAATCCAAGGTGTCATTTTCAAGCGCTGTAAGTCTGTCTTCAAATACCTTCTGCGTTTTTCTAAAAATCTTCTCTCCTTGAGGTAATGAATTTAGCTTTTTGGCGAGGTCGACCAATTTCTTTTTATCAAAGCCAGTATCTGGTGATTGCTCGAAATCTTTATCAGTGGCTTTGCGAATGCCTTTCCAAGTATCTTCTAAGAAGTGCTTCACATCTGCATTTCCTGCTTTGCGAGACTTTTCATAAGCGGCTTCTAATTCTTGTTCAAAATCCGACTTCACCTTTTCAGCATACGCTGTGTCTATTGTGCCCTCAGCAATCAATTTCTGCATGTAGATTTCACGCAAGTTGGGGTGCTTAGAAATTAGATTATAGAGCGAAGGCTGGGTGAACTTAGGCTCATCGCCTTCGTTGTGTCCGTATTTGCGGTATCCCAAAAGGTCAATGAATACGTCCATCTGATAACGTTGTCTGTACTCAATGGCAATATCCATTACACGAATTACTGCTTCGATATCATCCGCATTTACGTGGAAGATGGGGCAGAGCGTGGTTTTCGCAACGTCGGTGCAATAAATAGAAGTTCTTCCGTCGAGGTAGTTGGTGGTGAAACCTACCTGGTTGTTCGTTACGATATGTATCGTTCCACCGGCGTTATAACCATCCAAACCGGCCATTTGAACTACTTCGTAGACGATACCTTGACCAGCAATGGCCGCGTCTCCGTGAACGAGTATTGGAACAATGGCCTTTTTATCATTTAAATAATGATCAATTTTAGCGCGCGAAAGTCCTTCCACGACAGGATTTACCGCTTCAAGGTGAGAAGGGTTGGGGCACAAGGTCACGTGAACATTTTTACCCTCTACTTGGATGTCGCGGCTGTAACCGAGGTGATACTTTACATCACCATCAAAATTCTCGTCTTCATAGTGGACCCCTTCAAATTCCATAAAGAGTTGCTCAAATGGCTTTCCTAAAATATTTGTTAGCGTATTGAGTCGTCCTCTGTGGGCCATTCCAATCACAAATTCTTTTACGCCCAAGCCAGCACTTTTCTTCACCACATAGTCCATAGCTGGAATGAGTGCTTCACAACCCTCCACGGAAAAGCGCTTTTGTCCTACGAATTTTTTATGAATGTATTGCTCGAAAATGGAGGCACGAGAAGACATTTCAAAAATGCTCTTCTTTTGTTCCGCATTGAATTCAGGCTTTTTGACAGCCTCCATGCGCTCTCTCAACCAAGATACGCGCTCAGGATCGCGAATGTATTGGTATTCCACTCCGATGCTTTGGCAGTATGAGTTTTGAAGGTGCGCTACTATATCCTTCAATTTGGCATCGCCGAGGCCAACTTCGGTGCCGGCATGAAAAACGGTCTCCAAATCAGCTTGAGTCAAACCGAAGTTCTCAATATCAAGTGGTGGGGAGTATTTGCGGCGCTCGCGAACGGGATTTGTTTTGGTAAACAAGTGCCCTCTTTGGCGATAACTGTTGATGAGGTTGATTACTTTAAATTCCTTTTGAAGCATCTCCGCTCCCGCTCCAGAAAGGGCATCACCGCCAGGTAGCACTGGATATTCGCTGCGCTGGAAATCGAAGCCTTCAAAGAAGCGTCTCCACGAAATGTCTACGCTTTCTGGGTTCTGCTTATACTGACTGTATAGCTGGTCGATGGAGTTGGTATCGGTGTTGCTCAGATATGATAAGGAATCCATATTGTATTTTGTGTAGTTGGGGTGACAAAGTTAGTCAACATGTACTTTTATGAAAGGCTTTTCCGCAACCAAACTTTCTGCGCCTCCTTTCTTAAGATTTTTTGACTAATAAATGATACCATTTCTGCGGGAGAAATGTTTCGTTGGTCCTTTTTAATATCCTTTTCGCTCAGATCTATTCGATAAAGGATGGGTACAAAATTTTGTGGCTGTTGAGTTAGTACCTGACTTATTGTACTTTTTACTAAAAGGTAAAGCGTTTCTCCATCCAATAATTCGGCGGGGCGTTCGACCTGAACGTAGGGAATAAAATCTTTTTGAATTTGAAGGAAGGTCAGTTCGTACAGTTCAGCATGACTGATGCCGGGAAGGGATTGGTCGAACAAAGTGATGCCTTCTTCCAAAATTAATGTTGTCTTTCGAGCATTTGCTCCGCCAATAAAATCAATGACTCGGTGCGAGCAGGATCGATACTCAGTCCTTTGAGTTCGAATAAAGCTTGTTGATGGTATGTCTGAACTTTTTCCAACAATGCTTCTTGGACATTTAACGTGGAGAATATGCTTGTGATGGCTTTTACTTTCTCGGTGGGGTCTTTTGGTTTTTTTCCCATCCAATATTTCAAAACTTCACGGCTGCTGTCGTCAGCAATCTCGAGCGCAAGTATTTGAAGATAAGTTTTTTTATCCGCGATGATATCACCTCCTTTTACCTTTCCCACTTTTGCCTCATCACCGAAAACATCTAAATAGTCGTCTAAAAGTTGAAATGCAAGGCCAGTAGCTTCGCCGAATCGGTAGATTTTTTCTTGATCTTGTAAAGATGCTCCACCAATAGCAGCCCCAATTTGCATCGCTCCAGCCAAGAGCACTGAGGTTTTCAAACGAATCATTTCGATGTATTCATCAATAGTAACATCCGTGCGTGTCTCAAAATCCATGTCCATCTGCTGGCCTTCGCAGACTTCTAGAGCGGTTTGATTGAATATTTGAAAAATATGTGCGAAATGTGCGGGATTTGTTTTTGCCAAAAGTTGATAGCTCTGAATCATCATTGCATCGCCGCTTAGGATGGCTGTGTTGCTATTCCATTTGGCGTGTACCGTCGGCTTACCCCTTCTCAATGGAGCATTATCCATGATGTCGTCATGCATGAGGGTGAAGTTGTGAAACACTTCCACGGCGAGAGCTGGATGTATAGCATCCTCGATTTCATCACTAAACAGTTGACACGACATGAGGCTCAATGATGGTCGCAAGCGTTTGCCTCCCAAATTCAAAATATATTGAATGGGAACATATATCGAACCTTTGCCGTTTTGACGAGCAAAGCCATCGATCTTCTTTTTTACAAGCTCTTGTATTTGTTGTAAATCCAACATAATTATTTACCTGCTTTCAATTGATCCATGAGATACTTTCCGTAGCCGCTGTTCATCAAAGGAACAGATATTTTTTCCAATTGTTCGTCGTCAATATAGCCCATTTTCCAAGCTATTTCTTCGATACAACCGATTTTTAATCCTTGTCTTTCTTCTATGACTTGCACGTATTGACCTGCTTGCATTAATGATGCGAAGGTGCCTGTATCGAGCCAAGCGGTGCCTCGATCCATGCGCTGTACGCTTAGTTTTCCTCTGCGCAAGTATTCTTTGTTGACGTCAGTTATCTCGTATTCTCCGCGCGCACTAGGCTTCAAATTTTTGGCAATTTCGACCACGTCATTATCATAAAAATAAAGACCTGGTACAGCGTAGTTAGACTTGGGTTCCTTCGGCTTTTCTTCAATAGAAATGGCTTTATAATCTGCATCGAATTCTACAACACCGTATCGATGAGGATCATTCACATGATAGGCGTAAACAAGCCCACCGTCGATATCCGTGTTTTGACGGAGTACTTTACCGAAGGCATTTCCATAAAAAATATTATCTCCTAGAACAAGCGCCGCTTTTTCCTTCCCGATGAAATTTTCTCCGAGCACAAAAGCTTGTGCAAGTCCGTTGGGAATCTCTTGTACTTGATAAGAAAAGCTGCATCCAATGCGGCTTCCATCACCAAGAAGTTTTTCAAATCCAGGCAAATCATGAGGCGTAGAAATGATGAGGATGTCTTTTATTCCCGCGAGCAATAAGGTGCTAAGAGGATAATAAATCATCGGCTTATCATACACAGGCATGAGCTGTTTGCTCACAGCAAGGGTGAGCGGATAAAGTCGGGTACCGCTGCCGCCAGCGAGAATGATTCCTTTCATTATTCTTTTATTTGAACAGTCCAATCTTGATAATGCAAATCATCTTCCTCATCCAATATTTGAAAGAAAGGTTCTGAAAATGACTTTGTGGTGATACTGCGTTGGAAAGATAATAATAGAGCAGGGAGGACAATGAGATTCGTAAACATTGCCACCAAAAGTGTTACAGCTGTTAGCACGCCGAGCGCTCGCGTTCCCTCGAATTCTGAGGCAGCGAAACATCCAAACCCGAATAGTAAAACAAGTGAAGTATATACCATGCTTGCACCAGTTTCACGAATAGCTAGCAGAGCACTCTCTTTGATTTTCCAATCGTGGAACTTCAATTCTTGTCTGTACTTCGCTAAATAGTGGATGGTATTATCCACTGTAATTCCCAGCGCGATGCTAAACACAAGGATGGTCGAAGGCTTCAGCGGTATATCCAAGAATCCCATGATACCAGCCGTCATCACTTGAGGAATGATATTAGGGATGAATGAAATGAATACCATCCGGGCGCTCCAAAACATAAAGGCCATCAAAATCGAAATGATGATAATACCAAACACAAGGCTGCTGAAAAGATCACTTACAAGATAATTCGTTCCTTCTAGGAAAATAATACTCGTTCCTGTAAGAGTTACGTGGTATTTGTCGGTAGGAAATATACTATCAATGCGCGGTTTGAGATCTTTCATTAAGCGGTCCATCTCTTTGGTGCCTATGTCGGCAATTTGAGTTGTAACCCGCGTCACTGTTTTTGTACTGTCGATGAACGCTTTTTCTAACCCTCTGGACTTATAGTCATTTTGAAGATAAGGTCCGATGAAGCTCTGTTCATTTCTTGTGATCAATGTGTAATATGCTGGATCGCCTTCGTAGAAGGCTTGTTTGATAAACTTACCAGCGTCAGCAATAGAAAGAGATTTAGAAAATGGGTGAATAATGGTGTCTTCTATTTGAAGTTGATAATCGGCAAGTAATGTCTGTAATTCTTCAATTTTCGCGAGATTTCTGTCTTTTGTAATTTGGCCTTTCTTCTTGCCATCGACCATAATTTCAAATGGCATCACACCATTGAAATTACTCTCAAACCAGCGCATGTCAGTAATCACTCGATCGTCTTCAGGTAAGTCATCTACAATGTTGCCGGTAGTGTGGATGAGCATGATCCCGGCCAAGCCTAGACCGAAAAGTACTATCGTGGTGATGTAGATAGCTCTTCTGTGATAGGTCACAATCCTCACCAAAAAATCTAAGATTTTCTCGAGCCAAGGAGACTCTAAATGCCCTAGGTGTTTTTCCGTGGGTGGTGGCAAGAAGCTGTAAGCGATAGGGAAAATAAGGAGCGATAAGAAGAAAACCGCCATCGAATTGATGGTAGCAATAATACCAAAATGCTGAAGCACATCACTCGATGTGAAGATGAAAGTAGCAAATCCAACAGCAGTAGTGGCGTTGATCATGAAGGCTGCCGCTCCTGCCTTCTGAACTACACGCGCTAAAGCCCTTGTTTTATTGCCGTAGCGCTTGTATTCTTGATGGTATTTCGTAACAAGATATATACAGTTGGGTACCGCAGTCACAATCATCAGCGGAGGCATGAGCCCCATCAATGCACTGATTGGAAAATCAAACAATGCAATACTTCCCATGGCACAGACAACAGTCACTGCCACTACAGACATTACTACCACTGTCACTTTTACACTTCTAAAGAAAATGTATAGCAGAATAATGCAAATCAAGGCGCTGAGCATGGTGAAATATTTCAACTCAGCTTTGATTTTCGTTGTGATTTCTGTGCGAACGAAAGGCAATCCAGACAGATACAGTTTTATTCCTGTGTCCTGAGTAAATTTTTCTGTGAGCTCTACAATTTGATCAATCGCATTTCCTCTTTTTTCACTGTTGAATAAATCGGAATTTACAAAGACCATCATTAGACCAGCGTCTACACTGTCTTTGAACAATAGTCCGTTGTAGAAAGGTAGGTTGTAAAGATTTTTTCGAATACTGTCCGCTTCTTGTTGGTTTTGTGGAGGTCTTGAGGCTACTTGGCGGAATTTAAATTTTTGTACCGTAGTATCTTTATAAATCGTATAGCAATGTGCTGTGGAGAATATGGAGTCAATAGAGTTGTAGGACTCGCCCTCGACTTCTACTCGGATTTTTTTCAAATCATCACCGAGTTGTTTCCATTTAGAAAAGTTCTTGTAATCCCAAATGGCTTCATCCCTATAGCCAATCACCATTACATTACCATCCTCTGAAAACTGCTTGATAAAGTTAGAATACTCGATGTAAGTGCTATCATCTTCAGGAAGGATACCGCCGAATTTGTAACTCATTCTTACAAACTGCGAATGGTATCCCATAAAGACAGAAAACAAAATGACCAACACCCCTAAAGGAATGCGATATCTTAAAATGTAAGCACCAATTTTACCCCACATAGCTCTAGAATTGACCACAAATAAAATACAATCCGTTGATATATACCTTTTTTAATTGAATGTATTCAGCCCCATACTTTATATACATTTGTCGCATCTTAAATATATAACATCATGTCAATGAAATATCAAGCTCAGGTTGATGCCTTTATGGCTAAAGTTCGCGCAATGAATCCGAACGAACCTGAGTTCCTGCAAGCTGTTCAGGAAGTGGCCGAAGCGGTGATCCCACTTATTGAAGAAACACCGAAATACAAAGACTCTAAAGTATTAGAGCGTATTGTTGAACCCGAGCGCACCCTCATGTTTCGTGTGCCATGGGTCGATGATAAGGGTGAAGTTCACGTCAACAGAGGTTATCGCGTAGAGTTCAACTCTGCGATTGGTCCTTATAAAGGCGGTCTTCGTTTTCACCCTACAGTAAACCTTTCTGTATTGAAGTTTTTGGGCTTCGAGCAGATTTTCAAAAATAGCCTTACTACCTTGCCAATGGGCGGTGGTAAAGGCGGTAGCGACTTTGATCCAAAAGGAAAAAGCGATCGCGAAGTGATGGCATTCTGTCAAAGCTTTATGTCAGAACTTTCACGCCACATTGGAGCAGATACAGACGTGCCAGCTGGTGATATCGGTGTAGGTGGTCGTGAGATTGGATTTATGTTCGGTCAATACAAGCGTCTTCGCAATGAGTTTACGGGTGTATTCACTGGTAAAGGCCGCAACTGGGGCGGTTCATTAATTCGCCCAGAAGCTACAGGATATGGCACCGTTTATTTTGCACAAGAAATGCTCGCCACACGCGGCAAATCGTTTAAAGGCATGACAGCCGTAGTTTCAGGTAGCGGAAATGTGGCGCAATATGCCATCGAAAAGGCTACTGAGTTGGGCGCCAAAGTGGTGACTGCCTCTGACTCATCAGGCTATATCTACGATGCAGCAGGTATCGATGCAGATAAACTTGCTTTCTTGATGGAATTGAAAAATGTGAAGCGTGGACGCATCAAGGAATATGCTGATAAGTACGGTTGTGAGTTTGTAGCTGGCAAAACTCCTTGGGGTGTGAAATGTGATATCGCATTGCCTTGCGCTACGCAAAACGAGCTAAATGGGGATGACGCAAAGGCACTTGTGGCCAATGGTTGTATCTGCGTGGCTGAAGGCGCTAATATGCCTTCTACGCCCGAGGCAATACATCATTTTTTAGAGAAGAAAATTCTTTTCTCTCCTGGAAAGGCCTCTAATGCTGGTGGTGTAGCTACTTCAGGACTCGAGATGTCGCAAAACTCTTTGAGACTTTCTTGGTCACGTGAGGAGGTTGACCAACGTCTACATGGCATCATGAAGAGCATTCATGAGGCTTGCGTGAAATATGGAAAAGAAGGTGATTTCGTAGATTACGTGAAAGGTGCCAACATTGCAGGCTTTGTGAAAGTGGCCGACGCCATGATCGATCAAGGTGTGGTGTAGGTGCTTTTTGTAAAAAATACAATAAGCCCGCTCCGAATAGAGCGGGCTTTTTTTGTGCCGTAATGTATATAACCATTCATTAACAAGGCTTTTGATTTTTGATATTCAGGGATGTATTACATTTGCACGAATTTATTTTAACGGTAAATTCAAACGTTCATGTCTCATTTATCCGAAAAGCTTGTAGGTGAAGGTCTTACCTACGATGATGTCTTACTCGTTCCAGCTTACTCAGAAGTGCTGCCGCGCGAAGTAGTCATTCGTTCAAATTTCTCAAAAAACATTGTAATCAATACTCCTATCGTGTCTGCTGCTATGGACACGGTGACCGAGTCGCAGATGGCTATTGCCATGGCGCGCGAGGGGGGCATTGGAGTGATTCATAAAAATATGTCTATCCAGCAGCAAGCTGCGGAAGTGCGTAAGGTAAAACGCTCTGAAAGTGGAATGATTCAAGATCCAGTAACGCTTTTGGAGACTGCCAACGTGGGCGATGCCCTTCAGCTGATGGCGGAAAACCGCATCGGCGGAATTCCAGTGGTGAATGAAGCAGGAATCCTCAAGGGAATTGTGACCAATCGCGATTTGAGATTTGAAAAAATCCCTTCACGCCCGATCACTGAGGTAATGACGTCAAAAGATATCGTTACAACGGACAAGCCAGGAGATATGGCGATGGCAGAGGCTATCTTGCAAGAAAGGAAGATTGAGAAATTGCCGGTGGTTGATTCAGCGGGCAAACTTGTCGGTTTGATTACTTATAAAGATATCATGAAACTTCGTCGCTATCCTAACTCATGCAAGGATGGCTTTGGTCGCCTGCGTTGCGCGGCCGCAGTGGGAGTGACAGCCGATACCATGGAACGTGTGGAGGCCCTCGTGAAGGCTGGAGTTGACGCGGTAATCATTGACACCGCTCACGGACACAGCGCGGGTGTGATTCGCACTCTGAAAGAGGTGAAGGCAAAGTTTGGAGGTAAAGTAGATGTGATAGTAGGAAATATAGCTACCGCGGAGGCGGGCATTGCCCTTGCCGAAGCAGGCGCAGATGGCGTAAAAGTAGGTATTGGCCCAGGTAGCATCTGCACCACGCGCGTCATTGCTGGGGTGGGCGTGCCTCAACTCACTGCTGTGATGGACGTGGCCGCAGCTCTTGCCAAATTTGGTGTTCCAGTCATAGCCGATGGAGGTATTCGTTTTACAGGCGATATTTCAAAGGCTCTAGCAGGAGGAGCTTCTACGGTAATGGTGGGTTCGATGCTCGCTGGTACCGAAGAATCGCCCGGTGAGACCATCATCTATGAAGGACGTAAATTCAAGTCTTATCGCGGTATGGGAAGCTTAGAAGCGATGCAACATGGTTCAAAAGATCGCTACTTCCAAGATGCAGAGGATGATATTAAAAAGCTTGTCCCCGAAGGTATCTCCGGTCGTGTGCCTTTCAAAGGTGCCGTTCAAGAGGTAATGTATCAAGTCATTGGTGGATTGAGAGCAGGGATGGGTTATTGTGGCGCCAAGGATATCACTACCCTCCAAAAGGCCCGTTTTATAAGGATTACCAATGCCGGTATCAAGGAAAGTCACCCACACGATGTGTTCATTACTCGAGAGGCTCCGAATTACAGCCACAAGTAGGGCCGAATTTGCGATACTGGTATTACATTTGCCAGCCTTAGTTTTTTAAACTATAATAATTTATGAAATTGCTTAATCGTTTTGCTGCTTTGGTGTTTTTCACCTTTTCTGTTTTGTCCCTTCAGGCCCAAGACAAGAAGGCTACAGTTTTATCAATCGAAGGGGAAAATATTACATTGGAAGAATTTGAAAATATCTTCCGAAAAAATAACCGAGACTCGGTTATCACGAAAGCTTCTCTGGATGAGTACATGGAGCTTTTCATCAATTTTAAACTTAAAGTAAAAGAGGCTAAAAGACTTGGCTTGGACACAGTTTCCAAGTTTAAGACTGAACTCGAAGGATATCGCATCACCTTATCTCGACCATACCTCACCGATGGCGATATGCTCAATGGGATGATACAAGAGGCGCATGAGCGTATGAAATCTGAAGTTCGTGCCAGCCACATTCTCATCAAACTCGACCCCAACG
>JBILSZ010000002.1:0-92557 GCA_044371755.1 Flavobacteriales bacterium
TGGTGGGTATGCCGGCCGAAACTACACGAGCAATATGCTCATTGATATTCGGTGGTATACTTGAAAAATTCCCTAAAGTGCGATTTAATTTCGCTCATGCCGGCGGCAGTTTTATCCCTACCATTGGGCGCATCGAACATGGATTTAATTGTCGTCCAGATTTGGTCGCCATCGACAACGACATTACACCAAGATCGTATATCGGCAGATTTTGGGTTGATAGCGCCACCCATGATCCAGAGCTCCTGCATTATATTCTCAAGCACCAAGGTTCAAAAAAAGTAAGTCTTGGAACAGACTATCCCTTCCCGCTCGGCGATTTAGAAATTGGAAAATTCATCGAGGAGATGGGACTAGCGGAAGAAGTGGTAGAGGATATCTTTTGCAACAGCGCCCTTGAGTGGCTAAATATGAAAAAGGAAGATTTTCTTTAATAAACAAAATCTGACTTATACACGCGCTCGTTGCCCACAGCGTCAATGACGGTAAGCTCAAAGCTGTGCTTTCCGGGCTGGATGTATCTCTTATCAAAGTAATAAATCAAGCGACTGGTCTTGGCATCATATTCCATCAACGCCCACTCCCCATCAATCTTTGGAATGATTTGATCAACGCCTGATAATCCATCATAAATTTTAAACGTAAAACTCCATTTTCCTCTCATTGAAGCAGAAAAATCAACTGGTTGAATGCCCGGTTTTACAGTATCAATCATGAGAGCAAAAAAGCCTAGATATTGGGGGTTTGCTGTAATCCACCCTTCTGTTTCAACCCCTCCTTCTGAAGAAATCTTTTGCTTGTCCGGATCCCATCGAGCCACTATTGTCTTTGGCTTCAGATGCACAGGTACCTTTGATGCGTTTAGCGAAAGAGTATATTTTCCATGGACCGGTTCATATGGAGATGCCACTTTAAAAGTGGGTGTTACCGCACCTGAGATTTCTCTTCCTTCGGTGATGGTCAGATTCAAGTCTTCATAAAGATTAAGCCCTGGCATTTGAATCTGGATCTTTTCATCCTTATACTCATTGTCCTTTTCCCAATTCCAAGTTGCTAGATAAGTGCCGGGTTTGGGAGCGGGGCCTGTCGCCTTTGTTTGTGCCTCGACTTCAAAGGAGACAGAAGAACGATTGCCCATTAAATCCACGACAACGTAATCTATTTTATGGCGCTTGCCATCTTTGAATCGTACAATGCCGTCGTCTACAAGGTTGTCATAAATATCCAAAGGATTACCAGGTAACCGATACGATCCGTGTATTTGACTGCGATCCTTTTTGAATCGCTCGTAAATGGTGTGGGCATTCATAGCGCGATTGGTGGTGAAGTCCAACCTATCCATACGTTGACCGTAAACCTGAACACCGTCCACCCAAAGTTCTATTCGATAAATACCACATCTATTCGCATTGCCGTCGAGGGCATCGCTGGTGTGAATAGCAAAACCCACTTCTCCATAAATCTTCGGAATAGTAGTAGATTTAAGTTTCACTGCGCCTGCCGAGCCTGTCGTCTCATACCTCACGGGGATTCGACCTCCGTTGATCCAAGTGGTGTCGGTCATTGGAACGAGCCAAATGCCAGAAACAGAAGGCTTGATATTATCCTTGACATCAAATCCAAAAAGTAAGGGATTGATAATTTTCTCAGATTTGGTCTCACGCACTTCGAAATGTAAGTGCGGACCGCCCGAACCACCTGTATTTCCTGAAAGTGCTACCACTTCACCTTTCACTACTTTCAATAAACTTGAGTCTGGAAATAAATCAACACTGAAGGATTTTAGTCTGTATTGCTCACGCTTCACATATTCATCAATTCTTGCTGAATAAGACTTTAGGTGACCATACACGGTGGTATATCCATTGGGATGGTCGATGTAGAGGGCATAACCATATCCGACCGGAGATACTTTTATTCTACTTACAAAACCTTCTGCCGCTGCATATACCTTGAGACCCTCTTGTTGCATGGTCTTTATATCAATGCCTGCATGAAAGTGATTGGTGCGCAACTCACCAAAGTTTCCAGACAAATTGATGGGTACATCCAAGGGATTTCGAAAATATCCTTTGGGATATCGCTCCTGCGCCAACAGTTCGCCATGCAAAGTGGCGCTGAACAAAGCAAGCATTAAAATTTGGAGCATTCTCTCGCGCATCATAAGGTCATCAAGTCTTTTTTACAAAAAGCAAAAGTCAATGATCATGCCTGAGAAACGCAACTCACTGCTTTTGAAATATCAACATCAATTTTGAATAAAAGTGTTGTGCATGAATGACCCTAAAGTGTTACATTTGACCTCGATTCGATGTTTTTAAGGACAACAGATTTCATGAATCACCAAGAAATACTCCATAGAATAGAAAATAAGATTTCACAGTTGGGTGAAACGAAGCGCCAACTTGAAGCCCAGGTCACAAGGCTCAAGGAGGAAAACGCATCTCTCTATAAGATCAATGGCGAATTGCTTGGGCGAGTGGAAGAGTTATCAGAAAAAAACAAAGAATTGGAGAACACCACATCATTCAAGCCAGCGGTACAGGAAGATTTCCGTGTCGCTACAAAGCAGAGGATCAATGATTTGGTGAAAGAAATAGACGAATGCCTCGCCTTACTCAATAAATAATAGATATATGAACGAGATCTCCATCAAAGTCAATATCGCAGGCCGTTCCTACCCGCTCACCATCAGCAGCGAACAGGAAGATGCCATCCGTAAGGCAGAACAAAAGATTGAAGCCAGCCTGGAAACCTTCCAGAAAAACTACGCTGTTAAAGATAAGCAAGACCTCTTGGCAATGACAGCCCTACAGGTCGCTACCGCTACAACCCCAGTTGTAGAAACGAAAACAGTGATAGAAAAAGTGGTCGAACGCGTGGAAGTACCCTTGGATCTCTCATCCGAACTTGCCCAACTAGAAGCGCTTGTAGACCAATACATTCAATCTTAAAAGTCTCTTTTCAAAACTCCTTGATCCCTGCAACGATTTCAAACAGTTGAAATCGCATATTTAATTTTATAAAACCATCAGCAACATGGACTCAATTTACATGGCCGTTGCTGCGTTAGTAGGTGTTATCGTGGGAGCTGGAGCCGCTTGGTTCCTCCTCAATAGCGTACTCAATAAGAAAAGAGAAAACATCCTCGCAGAAGCCGCCAAAGAAGGTGAAACACTCAAGGAGAAAAAAATGCTCCAAGCCAAGGAAAGATTCCTTGAACTAAAATCTCAGCACGAAAAAGAAGTGCAAGAGAGAAACAAAAAAGTACAACAAGGAGAAGATCGCATCAAAAGCAAAGAGCGCGAACTCTCTCAACAAATCGAGCAGTACAAGAAAAAAGAAAAAGACCTCGAAGGGCAGCGTGAAAATCTAAACAAACTCACTGAGCTCAATCAGAAAAAGCAAGGTGACCTCGAAAAAGCAAACCAGAAAGCGGTGACACTTCTGGAAGAACTTGCCAAAATGAGTGCCGACCAGGCGAAGGCACAGTTGATGGAGCAATTGAAAGAAGAAGCTCGTAACTCTGCTGCCGGTCAAATTCAAAACATCATTGATGAGGCGAAAGTAAAAGCCAATCAAGAAGCCAAGAAAATCGTTATTCAAACCATTCAACGCACCGCTGTAGAGCATGCAGTTGAAAACAGTGTGAGCGTATTCAACATCGAAAACGATGAAATGAAGGGCCGTATCATCGGTCGTGAAGGTCGCAACATCCGCGCGCTCGAAGCTGCAACAGGAGTTGAAATCATCGTAGATGACACCCCAGAGGCAATCGTTCTTTCTTGCTTTGATCCTGTACGTCGTGAAATCGCACGTCTTTCATTGCACCAACTAGTAACTGACGGTCGAATCCACCCACAAAGAATCGAAGAGATTGTAGCCAAAGTGCGCAAAAACATCGAAGAAGAAATCGTGGAAGTGGGCAAGCGTACATGTATCGAACTCGGAATTCATGGTTTGCATTCTGAACTGATTCGCATGGTAGGCCGCATGAAGTACCGCTCATCGTATGGTCAAAACCTTTTGCAACACTCGCGTGAAGTAGCCAATCTCTGCGCTACAATGGCAAGCGAACTTGGACTCAATCCTAAAACTGCAAAACGTGCAGGTCTTCTTCACGATATCGGAAAAGTTCCTGATGATGAAAGTGAATTGCCGCACGCAATTTTGGGTATGAAGCTCGCTGAGAAGTATGGCGAAAAACCTGATGTTTGCAACGCTATCGGAGCTCACCACGACGAAATCGAAATGAAAACGTTGATGGCGCCAATTATTCAAGTATGTGATGCTATCAGCGGTGCCCGCCCTGGCGCTCGTCGCGAAGTGGTAGAAGCCTACATTCAACGTCTGCGTGACCTTGAAAACATAGCCCTTGAATACCCTGGTGTATCAAAATCATTTGCAATCCAAGCCGGACGCGAACTTCGCGTAATGGTAGAAGCCGACAAGGTTTCTGACGAACAGGCCGATGCACTTGCTGTATCACTTGCTAGTCGTATCGAAACAGAAATGACCTACCCAGGTCAAGTACGCGTCACTGTGATCCGCGAGAAGCGCGCAGTGGGAGTAGCTCGATAAAGAATTTTTTCTTTGATACTATAATAAAAATGGCAGCCGATGGCTGCCATTTTTCTTTTATGCCAAAGGTGTTTATTATCCATAAATCCAACGCACTCCCAACTTTACTATCACGCTGTTGTCTGCACTGCGAAGCTCGAAGGATGTTTTCTTTTCAAAATCTATAGGGCGAAAAATGATGTACCCCACATTATCATCAGCACTTATACCATCTGCATCAAAAACCTCCAATCGTACCTCATTCGTGTATGCACGAATCTCCATTGGTAAGCCGCTCTTGAAGGCGACAGTCGCCACTCCTTTGCAATCTTCCACTACTTCGCTCTTGTAGATAGGGTTGCCCAATTGACTCATCGAAATATATAAATCTGGCTCCGTAGCAAATGGAGCCATGGCATCCCACTTACTTCCGTCGCGCGCATAAAGCGGAAACTTCATTAACTCCACGGATTGTATTTCAACACCCATTAAAATTTGTTTTTTAAAAACTTTACCACTGCTACTGCCACCAGACTTTGACGACTTGCATTGGGTGAAGGTGAACATGATTAAAACCACTGCTATCAAATGAAACTTCATAACTAAGTATTGTTAATCTTGCACGAAAATAATCCATTCTACCGTTGGAAGGGGCAGTTATCTTTGTCGGAAGCTGCCTTTTCGATTTTGTCAGAAAGAAAACAATTCATATCAAGTTTCAATTGGAACACGGCTACAGTTGTGTTTCAAATTATTATTCAAACGCTTTATACAGGTTTGCTTGCGCGAATGGTTTCCAGCGACGCGTTTGCTTTGATGGGCTTGGTCTTGGCAATGATGGGATTTGCCGAAATTTTCTCTCAAGTAGGCATTGGGCCTGCCATTATCCAGCGAAAAGAATTACATCCGCAACATCTCAGCGGCGCATTTTATACTTCCCTAATCTTAGGACTTTCATTCACCTTGGCCTTTATTATTGGAGCACCCGCCATCGCTAAATTTTATAATGACGATCGACTGGTGACAATCACCCAAATCACTGCCACCAGCTTCACTATTTCTGCGCTGGCTGTTGTGCCGCGAAGTTTAATGCTCAAAGCCATGAATTTTAAGGCATTCTTTGTGGCAGGAATGATATCCATAATTGGCGGTAATCTCATCGTGGGATTATCACTGGCTTATCTAGGCTATGGTGTGTGGGCATATGTTTGGGCGCTATTTGCCCAAAATGTATTGATGACACTTAGCTTTTGGACGCTCCAAAAAACTTCCTTCCCGCTTCGTTGGAAATGGTCGCATACCCGCGAACTCATCTCCTATGGAGGCGCCAGCACACTATTCAACGCACTCAATTACGCTGCGACAAAAGTGGATGTGACTTTATTGCCAAAATATGCCAGTCGATTACCGGATATTTCAACAGCACGCCAAGGCCTTGAGGCTGCTGGTATGTACGAACGTAGCGCATACGTTATGTCGCTGCCCATTACAATCATGGCCAAGCTTTCAGATAGCGTTTTATTTTCTGGAATGTCTAAGATGCAAGATGAAAATGAAAAACTGAAGAGGCTTATTCTTACTGCTTCTCAAGTCCTTTCTATTATCATCATACCTTCTACGATATACATTATTTTTACTGCGAGCGCTATCATTCAGATTTATTTGGGTAAAAACTATGCTGATAGTGCCGACATACTTAGCATCCTTTTTTTGGCAATCATTTTTCGCTCGCTGAGTCGTCTCAACGATGCTCTTCTACGCGCCAAAAACGCTGTAATGAAGGGTGCGTATTACAAACTCTTTTATCTCATAATAATGATTGTTGGCGTGTATGTAAGCATTCCTTTTGGAATGAAATCGGTCGCAGCTTCCATCGTATTCACCACTTTCATCCATTACTTGATGTCCATTTATTTATGCAGAACACTCATCAAGGTCTCCATATTGAAACAGTTGAAAGCGACATTACCGGGAGTGAAATTGGGTATCCTCACTTTTTCGATCATGTTGCTTTTCACAATATTTGGTCCTGAACTAAAACCACTATCGGAGATCTTGATCACTTCGGCATTATGGATTAGCTCTACCATCTGCTTTTTGTACTTTTCACCAAAAGCGCTATTGGCAAATGGTATACACCCCTATGATTTTATACCCGCACGCCTGCGCTCAACACCGCTGCTGGGGACTTTAATTCGCCGCTGGCCGCATAAAGAGACATGATTCCACCACTTTGGCGTAAAAAATGTAATTGCCCCTCTAAATTTGCAATATGAAACAATTCCTCGTTTTTGTACTTTTTACAATAAGTCTGCACTCAGTTGGGCAATCAAAAATTGCCTTCAGCAGTGCTGACTCATTGGCCTTTTTAGTACAAATGGATGATAATAACGTCAACAACATTTATTGCACAGATGTGGCATTCTTGGTGTTGTCGCCGGGAAAAACCAAATTCAACTTCGCCTTCTTCAATCCCAACGTAAAATCACACGAGCAGGTCATTGATATCAAACCCAATACCTTCTTGCAGTATGAAATTCGCGTAGCGAAAGGGAAAACCCAACTTTTTTTGATTGCTGAGGCCAAGCTCACAGAAATTATCAGCATTCCAGTATCCGAAGAAACCACAGGGCTTTCAGATTCTACCATTATCATTGAAACCCCTTATGAAGGCCGCAAAGCCTGTGAAACGCCCACTTCCGAAGTGGAATTCACCAGTATTAAAGAGAATCTTTCGAAAATTGGATTCGAATTCAAGCGATTTGAAAACCTCAAAGAGGTAGTAGGCTTCAACTGTCTTACTGTGGATCAACTTCGCTATATATTGTCACAACTCGAATTGGAAGACAATAAGGTGAAAATAATAGAACTCGCAAAGGATAAAATCTACGACTACGACCGTGCTTTGTTAATTGTTGATGATTTCTTCTTGGAAAGGAATAAGAACAAGGTAAAATCAATCCTACAATAAAGAGAGTATCTTACCTTCGCGACGCAAAAAAACATTTCGTCGCAAAATGAAAAAAGTACACAATTTCAGCGCAGGTCCCTCTATACTACCCAAAGAGGTCATCGAGCAAGCATCACAAGCTATCCTTGAATTTGACGGCATGGGCCTTTCTCTTATCGAGATTTCTCACCGTTCAAAAAACTTTGAAAAGGTCATGGATGAAGCGCGAAGTCTGGTAAAAGAAATCCTTTCTCTTCCAGATCAATATGAAGTGCTTTTTCTTCAAGGCGGCGCCACCCTCGGTTTTTACACCACTGCTATCAATCTTTTAAAAGAAGGCGGTAAAGCAGCGTATGTGAATACTGGTGTGTGGGCTACCGGAGCCATCAAAGAAGCCAAGCTTTTGGGAAATGTAGAAGTCATTGGGGATAGTTCAGATAAAAACCACAGCTATATTCCCACTTTCGAAGTGCCAACAGATGCAGATTATCTGCACATCACTTCAAACAATACCATTTTCGGAACACAATATCACCAATTCCCAAAGTCAAGCGTACCATTGGTTTGCGATATGAGCAGTGATATTTTTTCAAAAAAATTCAATGCCTCAGACTTTGCACTCATATATGCAGGCGCACAGAAAAACATGGGGCCTGCCGGTACTGTGATGTATATCGTGGATAAAAATATCCTTGGACAAACCGGGCGCAAACTCCCCGCCTATCTTGACTTGGCTGCACACATTGACAAAGATTCTATGTACAATACTCCTCCTGTGTTTGCTGTGTACGCGAGCATGCTCACCTTGCGCTGGATCAAAGCCAACGGTGGATTGGACGGAATGGAAAAACGCAATGATGCGAAGCAGAAATTGTTCTACTCAGAATTAGACAGAAATCCACTATTCAAAGGCCACGCCGTGCCAGAGGCTCGTTCATGGATGAACGCTACTTTCAAATTGGTGGATGATGCAGCAGCAGCAGAATTTGATAAGATGTGGAAAGACGCTGGCATCAGCGGCATCGCTGGACACCGCTCTGTGGGCGGCTACCGCGCAAGCATGTACAATGCACTCCCAATCGAGAGCGTACAAGTATTGGTGGATGTGATGAAAGAATTCGAAAAAACGAAAGGATA
Source organism: Flavobacteriales bacterium (assembly GCA_044371755.1). Classification (GTDB taxonomy): domain Bacteria; phylum Bacteroidota; class Bacteroidia; order Flavobacteriales_D; family Sanyastnellaceae; genus JAIXWP01. The sequence goes on from JBILSZ010000002.1 coordinate 8,648, forward strand.
GAAAGAACAATTCGGAATTCGGAATTGCGAATTGCGAATTTAATTTATTTACAACTATGAAGATTCTCGCGAACGACGGCATTGATGCTGGTGGTAAAAAGGCACTTGAGGCAATGGGCTTTACTGTAATTACTGATAAAGTAGCTCAAGACCAGTTAGCTGAGGCTATCAATAAAGAAAATATTATTGGGCTTTTGGTTAGAAGCGCGACAACCGCTCGCAAAGACTTGATTGATGCTTGTCCCAACCTCAAGTTTATTGGACGTGGTGGTGTTGGCATTGACAATATCGACGCGGAATACGCGCGATCAAAAGGAGTTAATGTATTCAATACTCCTGCATCTAGTAGTCAAAGCGTGGCAGAACTGGTAATGTCGCTGATGTTTGCGGCAAGCCGTGGCATCTATGATGCAGGAACAAACATGCCGTCCAAAGGAGGCGAAGAATTTGAAGCACTCAAGAAAAAGTACGCTAAAGGAATCGAATTGCGCGGCAAAACGCTTGGCATAGTAGGTTTCGGTCGCATCGGGAGATCGCTCGCTTCTTACGCCTTGGGCTGCGGAATGAAAGTCATTGCTTTTGATATGTTTCTTTCAGATGCTCCTGTAATTCTGCACATCGAAGGGCATGGCGCCATAGAAGTAAAAGTGCCGATGGTAGATATGGAAGCGATTCTTTCACAGTCTGATTTTATTTCTCTACACGTACCAAAACAAGCCAGCGGCGCAGCTGTGCTGGGTGAACAAGAATTGGCGAAATGTAAAAAAGGGGTAATATTGGTAAATACATCTCGCGGTGGTGTTATCGAAGAGGCAGCTCTTATGAATAGTATTAGTTCTGGTCACGTTGGTGCCGCAGCATTGGATGTATTTGTGGGTGAGCCAAAGCCAAATGTTGTGCTCTTAACACACAAAGGAATTCTATCAACACCGCATATCGGAGCATCTACTAACGAAGCGCAAGAGCGCATCGGACTTGAGATTGCAGAACGCGTGAAGGAGATCATGAAACTTTAGTCAATGGCCAAAGTCAAACCATTCAAAGGTGTACGCCCGCCAGCAGACAAAGCACATCTGGTAGCTTCCAGAAGTTATGTGAGCTATACCCGTCCGCAGCTACGCTCCAAGCTGTATGAAAATCCATACAGTTTCCTTCACATCATCCATCCAGATATGGGAAGCACCAAACTACACAAAACTCCGTCACACGTGGAGCGATTTGAATTGGTGCGAAAAAAATATGCCGACTTCATTCATGAAGACATCCTCATCAAGGATTTAAAAGATTCATTTTACATCTACCGTCAAATAAAAAATGGACATCCTTTTACTGGAATCATTGCCGCAGTAGCAGTAGAAGATTATTTGAATGGAAAAATAAAAATACACGAGCAGACACTTTCGAAGCGTGAAGAAACCTTCACCACCTACCTCGATATTACTGACATCAATGCAGAGCCTGTATTATTAATGTCGCCGAGAAGTAGTGAGCTCGAAAAAATATATGCTCGCTATTTAGCGCAGCGTCCGGAATATGATTTTACCACCACCAACAAAGACAGACACCAGTTGTGGGTGATTGATCATGAAAGCGATATACATGATATTGAAAAAGTTTTTTCACAAATCGACGCATTGTACATCGCAGACGGTCACCATCGCAGCGCTTCGAGTGCAAGCTTATGTAATAAAAGAAATGCTGAAAGAAATGGCGACGGCTCTGAACCGTGGAATTATTTTCTCGGGTATATCCTTGATGAAAATACAGTTCGAATTTTTGAGTTCAACCGTTTAGTAAAAGACCTAAATGGCCTTAGCGAAAAAGAATTTTTAAAAGCGCTCGAAAAGGACTTTTATGTCAATCTTGCGCCTAGTCACTACAAGCCTGTACAAAAGGGAGAGTTTAGTTTATACATGGACAAATTGTGGTACAACCTGACTGTGAAAGTGCATACTGATGAACTCGACGCGCAGATGCTCAGTGATCTCATTCTTGGGCCTATTCTCAATATCAAAGATTTGCGCAAAGACAAACGCATTTCCTTTGTAGACGGACCGAAAGGAATGGAAGGTATAAAACATGCGGTAGATAAAAATAAATTCAAAGCAGGTTTCGGACTTTTTCCGGTGGCTATCTCGGAACTCAAGAATATTGCGGACAATCAAGGAACGATGCCGCCAAAGAGTACTTATGTCGAACCAAAACTTCGAAGCGGTTTGGTTGTTTATGAAACAAGTGTTTGATTAATCTAGCCTAATTATAAATGAATATTGCAAGAAATTTAGCAGAGTTGAGGAGAGCTGTACCGAATCACGTTAAAATCATCGCAGTATCGAAAACTAAGCCTGTAAACCTCCTTCAAGCAGCTTATGATGCAGGACAGAAAGCGTTTGGTGAAAACTACGTACAAGAAATTGTAGAAAAACACACAGAACTACCTTCCGATATCGAGTGGCATTTCATTGGACACTTACAAACCAATAAGGTCAAAAATATAGCTCCCTTTGTGAGTTATATTCATGCTGTAGATAGCGAAAAACTCCTACGCGAAATTGATAAACAAGCCGAAAAAAACACCCGCATCATTCACTGCTTACTTCAATTTCATATAGCGGACGAGGAAAGTAAATTTGGTTTTCAGCTAGACAATTACTTCGAGGTTATCAAAGCCATCCCATTTCATGAATTTAAAAACATTAAAATCTGTGGTGTAATGGGGATGGCTTCCTTTGTCCAAAACCAGCTTCAAATCGAAAATGAGTTTAGTACATTGAGAGATATTTTTCAACATTTGAAAAATGAAATTTTTTCTCAAAATGAAGACTTCAAAGAATTGAGCATGGGGATGAGCGGCGACTGGCCTCTGGCAGTGGATAAAGGAAGCACTATGATTCGTATTGGTTCTTCTCTATTCGGAAATCGAATCTGATATTTGTCAAGGGGCAGCCTAATTTTTGTCAAAATCATTAATACTCCCTCTATTGAAAGTATATTGGCGTATTATTTCATAAAAGTAAACTTTCAATCCAATGAAACTTCTTGTAACTACCGATTTTTCAGCTAATTCGAAGTCAGCAATTAAGTTTGCATCTCAACTTGCCAATAAAGAATCTGGCTCCGAAATTATCTTTTATCATGCCATACAGGTAATGAAACCTACTTCGTGGAGCGAGGCTCATTTCAAAAAATATTTAGATGGTGAAATCAAAAGACTCACTGGCGAGATGCAGAGCTTTGTTTCCAAAGCAACTTCAAAAAGCTTGGATAAAAATGTAAAGACGCGGTTTTTAATTGAAAATTCACTTTCCACTGAAAAGGCGATTATCGATGCCGCTAAAAAAAATAAAGTCAATTTTATCTGTATCTCAACAAAAGGTGCAGGAATGCTGCGCAAGCTTATGGGGACTCATACGGAGTATTTGGTCAACAATTCTTCTATACCCGTGTGCGCAGTGCCAAGTGATGCCAAAATAAAAGACCTATCTAAGTTGACCTATCTGAGCGACCTTGAGAATATTAAGAAAGAAATGACACCAGTAGTAAAGCTGAATCAAGCTCTACGTGCATCTATCGAGATTCTTCACTTTTCAATGGTGAGCCTAGAAAAATTTGAGTTAGACAAAGCTGCTAAAATTCTTTCTAGTGACCTGTTTGCAGGAGCCCGATTGACCGTGGAAGAGAACAACATCAATCTATCGCTTGTTGAGAAGGTGGACAAGTATGTAAAAGACAACAAGCCCCACCTTATTGTAATGTTTACAAAAAGGAATAAAGGATTTTTTGAAAGTTTGTTTTTACCAAGTAAATCAGCGGAGTTGACCTTTACAACTAAAGTTCCCGTGATAGTATATCCGAAGTAGGGAAAAAGAACGAGAACAAGAACGAGAACAAGAACGAGAATTCAGAATTCAGAATTGCGAATTGCGAATTAATAATTGAGCACATGATTACAAAAAGATTTACGATTATTTATTTGGCGCTGGCTCCAATATGGTTTGCGTTGAGTTGGTACATTTCACACCGACTTCAGCTTCGATTTATGTCACTAGCGACCAATGAACTCCAAACTGAGTCGAATAATAAGCCGTTTATATATGCGAGTATATTCACCGCTTTATATGTTGGGGCATATCTGGTCATTAGGGATCTGTACAAACCAGCGAAGTCAGAGTAATCAACAATATGTAAACTTTTCAACCTTGTAAATAGGTTACAATGAGCCTTTATACCTTGCGCTCATAAACGATTAAACCCATGGCAGAAATTAATAAAGAAAAGTTGAAAGCATTGCAACTAGCAATGGACAAAATGGAGAAAACCTACGGAAAGGGAGCGGTGATGAAGCTGGGTGACAGTGCTCAGGAAGCAATTGAAGCCATTCCTTCTGGTTCAATCGGTATCGACCTTGCGCTCGGTATTGGTGGTTATCCTAAAGGACGAATCGTGGAAATCTACGGTCCTGAATCATCTGGTAAAACGACCCTCGCTATTCACGCTATAGCAGAGTGTCAAAAGCAAGGAGGTATCTGTGCAATTATAGATGCCGAGCACGCTTTTGATAAATTCTATGCTGAGGCATTGGGCGTAGACACCGAAAACCTTCTTATATCACAACCTGATCACGGTGAACAAGGTCTTGAAATTGCAGACAACCTGATTCGTTCTGGTGCAATTGATCTTATCGTGATTGACTCTGTGGCAGCTCTCACTCCACGCTCTGAAATCGAGGGTGAAATGGGTGACTCAAACGTAGGTGTTCAAGCCCGTTTGATGTCTAAAGCTCTTCGCAAACTCACAGCTACCATTAGTAAAACAGGATGTTGCTGTATTTTCATCAACCAGCTCCGTGAAAAAATCGGTGTTATGTTTGGAAATCCAGAAACAACTACCGGTGGTAACGCATTGAAGTTTTACGCTTCTGTTCGCCTAGACATTCGACGCACGCAGCAAATCAAAGATGGTGAAACACCAGTCGGAAACCGCGCTAAAGTGAAGGTGGTCAAAAACAAAGTAGCTCCACCGTTCCGCCAAGCAGAATTTGATATCATCTTCGGTCATGGTATCAGCAAGGTTGGCGAAATGATTGATTTGGGCGTTGACTTGAATGTAGTTAAGAAAAGCGGTAGCTGGTTCAGCTACGGCGAAACCAAGCTCGGACAAGGCCGTGAAGCAGTTAAACAGCTTCTAGATGACAACCCCGAACTTGCAGACGAAATCGAAACAAAAGTACGAGCTGCCATCGCAGAGAAGGCTAAAGCGTAATTATTGCAGAATTTTTGACCCATGATTCCTCGGAGTCATGGGTTTTTTGTTGCCTTTTCCCACCTATTTTTGCAAGGATGAAAAAACTCTTTTATATACCATTTTCATTGGCCATCCTGATAATCGCATGCAGCGACGCCAAGCAGCCCACTACAGCCACAGAAAATCCATCTGCTCTAGCGGTAGACTCTACTTTGACAAGGCTCAATGCTAAAATTGAAAAGGATCCTAATAACTACAAAAACTACCTCGAACGCGCCACCTATTACGGCTCTATACAAAACTACGTGGACGCGATGAAGGACATCGATCGCGCGTTGGTTGCTGACAGTACGCAAAGTGATATATACCTTCTTAAAGGTGATATGCACTTCAAAATGTCCAATGAAAAAGAAGCCTATAACGATTATGCCTACTGCCTTCAACTTAACTCTAAAAACACTGACTGTCTTCTGAAAAAAGCTGCTATAGACATTTTACTGAAGAACTATAAGTTGGCAATCGAACATATTAATACAGCGCTAAAAGAGAATGAAACCCTACCCTACGCCTATTATCTCAAGGGTCGCTTATACAAAGAAACAGGAGATACCACATTAGCGAGCTCATCATATCAAACAGCAATCGAGGTAGATCCTACTTACTATGATGCCTATATTGAAGTTGCCCTGCTTTATCACGCACGAAAACATGATCTTGCCAAAGAATATTATAGATCTGCAATTGATCTAAAACCAAGACTAATCGAACCATGGTATAATCTCGGGATGTATTATCAAGAAACAGGTTTTAAAAATAAAAACAACTACAAGGAAGCATTTGCCTGTTACGATTCTATCATTTCAATAGATAAAAATTTCGCTGCTGCACACTTCAATAAAGCATTTATTCATTTGGAATTTTTGCAGCAATATGATTCGGCTATTGTGCATTTTTCAAAAGCAATTGAAGCTTTTCCAAAATACCATCAAGCTTACTACAATCGCGGACTTGCATACGAAAGTCTTGAAAAAAGAAAACAAGCAGAAAGCGACTATCGCGCAGCACTCAATATTAAGCCAGACTATAATGATGCCGCACTTTCTTTGGATCGTCTCTTAAAGGGCAAGTAAATCAATGCAGCAAATGGGGATAATAATTTAGCTCTATTGAATTTGATTCCCCTGGGATTACCGAAAAGTTGATATTCAGTGCCGCTCTTTTCAGGATGATTAGATCTGGTTGGCGCTTTAGCCTTAATGTCAAATAAAGTTCCACCTGCACGTATTCTTCCGCTTTGGAAGTATCGATGATAAATTTCACTGCCTCCTCCGTTATCGGATTATCACCCCAAGACACCCCAGGTGAAAGATCGCTCACTAGCGCATTATATCCGTCCTCTACAATTTCATAGTCTGATATATCCCAATTAAGTGTGATCTCGTTTATTCCTTGATTGAGAATTTCAGAATCGAAAAAAACTGGTTCACCAATATTCAATGCTTCACCAGTTGTAAAAAACTCGAAATCATATTGAGGAACGACACTAAATGTGCTGCCCTTTTCTAAATTGGTAACGCGAATCATATGGTTTCGTCTATCAGCAATGACAACCCGATTGGCGCTCATCGCCATATCCACAGGTTGAAAATAACGAACCTCCGCACCTGCTTTAGAATTTACATATCCTTTTTCGTCTGCTCCTGCGATTACTTTCACTTTATTCTTCTTTATAGACACAAGCTGATTCTTTCTAGGTAAAAGTAAAAAGAGCTCCCCTTTTTTCTCTTCTACTGCGGATACTAGCCCTTCCCATGATGGAGGGCTGTAAATAAGCTTTGGATTTAGTCGATCACCTTCGTAAGGCAATTCAAAAATGTATCCTTTCTCGGTGAGGATTAAAATTCCTTTGACACCTTTAGAAAGTTTAATTGGCCTGCCAGCGTCTCCCAGTTTGGTCTCCAAAACTGCGTTGCTAATGAAGGTTCCACCTTTTGAATCTACTTCCAAAACTTGTGCAGGATATGATAAGAGAACGAATAAAGACTTTTCCCTAACCAATACATCCACCGGATAGCTCAAAGAAGTTTCAAGCGGAACTTTTACTTGTGCTGTGATATTGGTATTGATTCCTCCATTACCAAGAAAAGTATAACCAATCTTTGATTTTACATCGACCGCTTTCACTTTATGGAAATCCACATCTGCTACAAAAAGCAATTCATTGATGGGATCGTAGCTCATTCCTGAAACATACCCAAACCTTACTCCTCTGAGATTATTATCCTTATCTCCTCGCTCTATTCCTCCAATAATACTCTGCAGTTTTCCTTCACCATCATATTGTACTATTCTATTTAAACTATTCTCCGCAACGAACATTGAGTTGCTTGCTTCATCAATAGTCACTGCAGTAGGCAACTCTAATAATGGATCGGCATAATCTCGGGGCATCATCTCACTTCGCATTTGCCAAACACCATAGGTTTTCATCAATTCCTTATCCTTTACCATTTCACTTAGCTTTTCAAAGAATTGAGGAAACTCAGACGGACCACTGACCAAATATGCAGGCTCTTCTGATTTTTCGTAAACATAGATCTTTAGCCTTTCAATGTCTTCTTTTTTGACAAAGGGCATGAGATCTGAGGCAATTCCAAATGGGTGGTAAATATTATGTTCTTGCGTAAAATCAGTAAGCTCACTTAGATTTATCTTATGTTTTTGATCTCCTTGAATTATTGAGATAAGTTGAATATGTGGATGTTTATTGGCGAGCGATTGCAGCGTTCGCATTTGAGAAAGCGCGACTGGATCTGACATTTCCCAAAACATAACAACAGTTAGTTTATCCTTGAATGTCTCAGGGCTTAAATTGTATTCTGAGTTTACCCAATATATTCCTTCAGGATATTTCTTAAATGACTGTCCAAAGGTTGGATGAATGATGCTGAAAAAAAGAAATGATACAATTAATCTCATATCGCGTTATTGATTCGGATGCCCGAAGATAGGCATAAACCAAGCCAAGAGAAAAAAAGAAAGGTCTCCAATTGGAGACCTTTTTTTTTCTTAAGTGAAAATATTATTTCACTTTGTCGACTACAGCCTTGAAAGCTTCAGGGTGGTTCATCGCTAAATCAGCGAGAACTTTTCTGTTGAGCTCAACACCGCTTTTGTGCACCTTACCCATAAATTCTGAGTAAGACATGTCATGCTGACGCACACCGGCATTGATACGCTGAATCCACAAAGCGCGGAAGTCACGCTTTTTCAACTTACGACCTACGTAGGCATAAGATAAAGCCTTTTCAACTGAGTTTTTTGCTACGGTATAAACGTTCTTTCTAGAACCGAAATACCCTTTGGCCAATTTTAAGATTTTCTTTCTCCTGGCTCTGGAGGCTACTGCATTTTTTGCTCTTGGCATTTTTTTTTGTTTTTTGACTGCGGTGCCGAATCAAACTTTCGCTTACTCGATCTTTAATTTACCGGTCGTCTGGTTAAACTTACCGTGCTCTTTCTTTATTACGCGGAGGCGAGCAACTGTGCCTTGATAGACTTCATGTCGGAAGGGTGTACGAGGGCATCATTTCCCAAACGACGCTTGCGCTTGGTTGACTTTTTAGTCAAAATGTGTCTCTTATAGGCACTCTTACGCTTGATCTTACCGCTACCGGTCACTTGGAAACGCTTCTTGGCGCCGGATTTGGTTTTTGCTTTTGGCATTGTATTAAAAATTAAACGTATTTACTTACTTCTTTTTGGGGTTTATCACCACAAACATTTTCTTTCCCTCTAACTTCGGCAATTGCTCCGGAACACCATGTTCTGCAAGCTCTTGAACGAATTTTAACAAAAGAATTTCTCCTCTTTCCTTGAAGACAATAGAGCGACCTTTAAAGAAAACGTGAGCCCTCACCTTACTGCCTTCTTTGAGAAAGCTGATGGCATGTTTTAATTTAAAATCAAAATCATGATCATCTGTGTTGGGGCCGAAACGAATTTCTTTGACCGTTACGTTGACTTGTTTGGCCTTCATCTCTTTTTGTTTCTTTTTTTGGTCATAAAGAAACTTTTTGTAATCGATGAGCCTGCAAACCGGTGGAACGGCGTTCGGCGAAATTTCTACGAGGTCTACTTCCTGCTCCTGAGCCAGACGAAGCGCTTCGGATCTTGAAAAAACACCTGTTTCAACATTCTCGCCAACCAATCTCACTTCATTGGCTTGAATTTTCTCGTTGATTCGATGTTCCGGTTCTACGATCCGGCGACCTCTCATTTCTCTCTTAATAATGTTGCCTCCTTTTTAAAGGGTTTATTTATTGAGTCGTCCAAGTTATTTGGACAACATTGCTTCAATTTCTTTATTCACTTGAGCTACAAAGTCCGATATAGCCATGCTCCCCAAGTCGCCTTCGCCTTTTTTTCTAGCGCTGACGCTGTTTTGAGATTGCTCTTCCTCTCCAACAACCAGCATATACGGCACTTTTTCCATTTCCGCATCGCGGATTTTCTTGCCCACTTTCTCGTTGCGCTCGTCTACGAGGGCGCGAATATCGTAAATATTTAGTTCACTTGATACTTTCTTAGCATATTCATTGTATTTTTCACTCACTGGCAAGATTCTAACCTGCTCTGGAGTAAGCCATAACGGGAATTGACCAGCGCAATGCTCAATCAAAATCGCCACAAATCGCTCCATTGATCCAAATGGCGCTCTATGAATCATCACCGGGCGGTGCTTTTGATTATCAGCTCCGGTATACTCCAACTCAAATCGCTCGGGAAGATTGTAATCAATTTGTACTGTTCCCAACTGCCACTTTCTTCCAATAGCATCGCGAACCATGAAGTCGAGCTTAGGACCATAAAAAGCGGCCTCACCCAACTCTACCACTGTCTTTAATCCCTTTTCATTGGCCACTTCTTGAATCGCACGCTCCGCTTTTTCCCAATTCTCATCCGAACCGATATACTTCGAAGGATTATTTGGATCGCGTAAGCTCACTTGAGCCAAAAAGTCATTAAAATCAAGCGTTTTGAAGATGTAGAGAACCAGGTCTATCACTTTACCCACCTCTTCTTTTACTTGATCTGCAGTACAAAAAATGTGTGCATCATCTTGAGTAAAACCACGCACACGAGTAAGACCGTGCAATTCGCCTGTTTGCTCGTAGCGATACACCGTTCCAAACTCCGCTAATCTGTATGGAAGATCTCTATATGACTTCGGCTCACTCTTATAAATTTCACAATGGTGAGGACAGTTCATGGGCTTCAGCATATACATCTCTCCTTCTTGCGGAGTTGCAATAGGCTGAAAGCTGTCAGCACCATACTTCGCCCAGTGTCCGCTGGTCTCGTAGAGTTCCTTTGAGCCAATATGTGGAGTGATTACCTGAAGATATCCTGCCTTTCGCTGTGCATTCTGTAAGAAATTCTGAAGGCGACCGCGAAGATCTGCTCCTTTTGGTAACCATAAAGGTAAACCAGAGCCTACTTTTTGGGAAAAGTGGAACAATCCCAATTCCTTGCCTAGCTTGCGGTGGTCGCGCTTTTTCGCCTCTTCCAATTGAACGAGATACTCATCAAGTTCGCTTTGTTTTGGGAAGGTAATAGCGTAAACACGTGTGAGCATTTTATTCTTCTCGTCACCTCTCCAGTAAGCCCCTGCTACATTTAAAAGCTTCGCAGCCTTTACAAAACCAGTATTTGGAATGTGAGGGCCTCGACATAAATCTGTAAAGCCGCCTTGAGTATAAAATGTAATATTGCCGTCTTCTAGGTCTTGAATCAATTCCAATTTGTAAGGGTCTCCTTTCTCTGTAAAGTACTTCACAGCATCTGCCTTGGATACTTCCTTCCTGATAAACTCACTCTTATTCCTAGCCAACTCGAGCATTTTCTTTTCAACTTTAGAAAAGTCTTCTTGTGAAAATGCATGCCCATTAAAATCGACGTCATAGTAAAACCCATTTTCGATCGGTGGACCTATAGCCAGTTTAATTCCTGGATACAGCGATTCCAAAGCCTCAGCCATTAGGTGTGCTGAGCTATGCCACATCGTGGCTTTGCCATTATCATCGTTCCATGTCAACAGGCGCAACGTAGCGTCATTGGTGATAGGGCGTGTAGCATCCACTACTTCGCCATTCACTTCAGCTGACAATACATTGCGGGCCAAACCTTCACTGATAGACTGAGCTACAGCCAGCGCTGTGGTTCCTTGTTCTACTTGTCTTACCGACCCATCTGGTAGGGTTATGTTAATCATAAAACGATCTTAAATTTTTAGGAGTGCAAAGATAATGATTTTTAAGCGAGTAGAAAGGACTCGCGTCTTCATTGACACGCAAAAAACTCCGTAATTCGCAAAAAAAATTGGATTATTCATTTTCATCCTTTCTTTTGCACAAAATTTCGGAATGACCGTCGAGCAGTTTTTTAATCATTTATTGCAAGAATTAGATACGCACCCCAAACTAAAGGGGTACTATCGTTTTCTCAATAATGAAAAGACTTTCGAATTCAGAAAAGCTTATTACATTCAACGTCTTGAATATATCGAACAACAAATTAAGGACGTTAACGGCCCTATTTGGGACATTGGATGCGGCTATGGAACAACAGCCCTATTCCTCGCTCTAAATGGTTATAAGGTTCATGGATCAACACTGGAATATTATTTCAACGAAATTCCTCAGAGATTAGAATATTGGTCAAAATTCGGAGATATCTCTGGGTTTACGTTTGATTATGAAAATCTCTACGACAGCACTCCACAACCAGCACACTACGCTGCGGTAATCGTTCAAGATACGCTCCATCATACCGAACCTATTGAAGATGCGGTAAGGATTATTAAAGCATGTCTTAAACCAGGTGGAAAAGTGATTGCAGTAGAAGAAAATGGAAATAATCTTATTCAATCCTTAAAACTATTCGTGCAGCGAGGCAATAAGCGCATCATTGATTATACCGATGAAAGATTAGGTAAAACCATTAAACTCGGGAATGAGAACATTCGTCCATACTCCGAATGGAAAAAGATATTCGAAAAAGAAGGGTTCACTCTGCCGCAAGACTCGGTGCATTACGTACGTTTCTATCCTCCATTTTTTTTCAAAAAAAATTGTGCAGAGGTCATAGCAAAAGAGCAAGAAAAATGGAAATCTAATTCATTCCTAAGAGAACGATTCTTTTTCGGACTCAATTTTACTGCGGTGAATCAGTAATCCCCGTATTTATACGAGGTCAAGGATTAGAAGTAATACGCTTAATCCGTTTGACAAAGTTTTCCACTTTTGTAGAGCCAACTAAATCCATTCTCATGCTCTACACACCAATTGAAATGCGTCCAAAAGACTTTGAGTATCTCAAAGAATCGCTGCTTCAAAGCATCTATACTCCCATTGAGGTCAATGAAGTCATGATTTATCAAGCGCTAGAAGCCAATTTCCACCACTCCAACACCAAGTTTTGTTCGGAAATCTGCCAAAATCAAACTCAATACGATGCCAACTCAATTGGTGAAAGGATATGGGAAAAAATTGATACTTACCTCCAAAATCAAATAACCACGAATAGCAGCCATACCGATATGATAGATCATGTCGTATTCGCTCTCGCTTCGGTCATGCCAGGAGGTAACATTCATCTTACTGTGGCAACTCTTATCTCAAAATACCTCATCAAAAAAGAAATCCAACTTCAGCCCAATAAGTTGCAATAAAACAAAACCTCTGTCTATCAAAGAAAACTATCAACAACTCATATACTTATAGGTTGTGTCTATATCTCTTAGAGATTTTTTATTTGACACTTAACCTTTTTATTAATTGCTTAGCACAGAATTAGTGTGATCTTACACCCGAAATCAAATAACAATTAATAATATGAGCGAGCATGTGCAATCTTACTCCACCAATGGAAATGAAGCAGGTGGAAAGTGCCCTGTAATTCATGGAGCAAAAAAATCTGTAGCTGGTCAAGGAACCGGAAACCGCGACTGGTGGCCCAATCAATTAAAGCTGAACATTCTCCGTCAGCATTCGGATTTGTCCAATCCGATGGACAAAGGATTTAATTATGCAGAAGAATTCAAAAAACTTGACCTAGCGAAACTAAAAGCGGAAATCAACGAATTGATGGTAACCTCCCAAGAGTGGTGGCCAGCAGATTATGGACACTACGGTCCGTTTTTTATTCGTATGGCATGGCACAGTGCTGGTACTTACCGCATCCAAGATGGTAGAGGTGGCGGCGGAGCCGGCATGCAACGCTTCGCTCCTCTCAATAGCTGGCCTGATAATACAAACCTCGACAAAGCCAGACTTCTACTTTGGCCAATCAAACAAAAATACGGAAAGAAAATTTCTTGGGCAGACTTAATGATTCTCGCGGGTAACTGCGCACTTGAATCTATGGGTTTCAAAACATTCGGCTTTGGTGGCGGACGCGAAGATATGTGGGAGCCACAAGAAGATGTTTATTGGGGAAGCGAACGTGAATGGTTGGCAGATCAACGCTACAGCGGTGACCGCGAACTTGAAAATCCTCTTGCAGCCGTTCAGATGGGCTTGATATACGTAAACCCTGAGGGACCCAATGGAAATCCAGATCCAATGGCTGCTGCTCGTGATATTCGCGAAACATTTGCAAGAATGGCCATGAATGACGAAGAGACAGTAGCGCTAATCGCCGGAGGTCACACATTTGGTAAAACACATGGTGCGGCTGACCCAAGCAAATATGTGGCAGCCGAACCCGCAGGAGCTGGTATTGAAGAACAAGGAATGGGTTGGAGAAACTCTTTCGGAAAAGGACATAGCGAGCATACTATTACAAGCGGACTTGAAGGTGCTTGGACTACTACTCCCACAAAATGGAGCAACAATTATTTCGAAAACTTATTCGGTTTTGATTGGGAACTCACTAAGAGTCCTGCTGGCGCTCATCAGTGGAAACCAAAGAACAATGCAGGTGAAGGCACAGTGCCTGATGCACATGACCATAACGTGAAGCACGCTCCAATGATGCTCACCACGGACTTGGCTCTCAGAATGGACCCAGCATACGAAAAAATCTCGAGAAGATTCTTTGAGAATCCTGATGAATTTGCAGATGCCTTCGCTCGTGCTTGGTACAAGCTTACTCACAGAGATATGGGACCAATCGAGCGCTACCTTGGTACGGAGGTACCGAGTGAGGTATTGATTTGGCAAGACCCAGTTCCTGCGCACGAAGGAGCTTTGATTGATTCGAATGACATCCAAACGCTCAAATCAAGAATCGCTGCAAGCGGACTCACTGTATCACAAATGGTGAGCACAGCATGGGCATCTGCTTCTACATTCCGTGGTAGTGACAAGCGCGGTGGCGCAAATGGCGCTCGCGTGAGACTAGAACCACAACGCTATTGGGAAGCAAACAACCCAATTCAACTTGCTCAAGCACTTGGTGTGCTGGAAGGAATTCAAACAGAATTCAATGCTTCTAGCTCAAAGAAAGTTTCTCTTGCTGATTTGATTGTTTTGGCTGGAGGTGTTGGTGTCGAATTGGCAGCAGAAAAAGCAAGTATCAAACTCAGTGTTCCATTTACTCCAGGCCGCACAGATGCTAGTGCAGAGCATACAGACATAGAGTCTTTCAAAGTGTTGGAACCAATTGCAGATGGATTCAGAAACTACTATAAAGTTACAGCACATGCGTCTGCTGAAGAATTGCTCATTGATAAAGCGCAATTGCTCAATTTGACAGCACCTGAACTAACTGTTCTCATCGGTGGTATGCGTGTACTTAATACCAACTGGGATGGATCAAAGCACGGTGTGTTTACAAACTCACCAGAGGTACTCACCAATGATTACTTCATAAATCTACTAGATCTCCGCACTACTTGGAGAGCTCTAGATTCTGGTCAACACGCTTTTATGGGAACTGATCGTATTACCGGAGCACCCAAATGGACAGGCACTCGTGTGGATTTGATTTTTGGTTCAAACTCCGAATTGCGCGCCCTCGCAGAGGTTTATGCTTGCGAAGATGCAAAAGAAAAATTTGCACATGACTTCGCCCATGCATTTGCCAAAGTGATGGAGCTTGATCGTTTTGACTTGAAGAAGTAGTCATTAAAAATGAATATTATAAAATGGCCCTGTTTAGGGCCATTTTTTTTGCCCCATTCGCTTTCCTTTTGACAACATCTATAAATATTTTACAGAAACGCCTTGGAATCGTACTTTTGAAACAAAATAGAACCGCTACTATTTATCTATGCTATGAAAAAAATAAAGTTCGCCGTCGTCGGCTGCGGCAGTATTGGAAGGCGTCATATAGCTGTCCTTGATGCAGAACCCAACGCAGAAATTGTAGCCATATGTGATATAGACGAGAATGCTTGTAAAACTCAATCAGAACTTTACGAAGGCGTACCATACTATACAGATTATGAAGTAATGTTAAAGTCTGTAGACGCTGATGTAATAAATGTGGTGACACCGCACGCCTTGCATAAATCAATGTCTATAAAAGCACTTGAGCATAATTTCAACGTATTGGTCGAGAAGCCCATGGCGCTTTCTTCATCTGATTGCAAGGAAATGAATTCAGTAGCTGAGAGCGTCGGCAAGAAACTTTGGGTTGTCAAACAAAACAGGCACAACGTTCCTGTGAGACTCGCCAAACAAGTAATCGCAGAGGGTCGACTAGGAAAAATTTTTATGATAAAATGCGACATCCTTTGGAATCGTTATCAAGGCTATTATGACGAGTCTCCTTGGAGAGGGAAAATAAATCAGGAAGGTGGTGCTTTATTCACTCAAGCAAGCCATTTCGTAGACCTACTCATTTGGTGGTGCGGAGATATTGTAGAAGTTAAAGCACTTGCTGAAACGCAAAATCACAATATCGAAACTGAGGACTCAGGCATTGCGCTCCTAAAATTCGATTCTGGAACGTTGGGTTCGCTTGTTTGGACTACATGTGTTTATCACAAAAACTATGAAGGAAGCATTACCATTATTGGGGAAAAAGGCACCATTAAAATCGGTGGCCAATACCTAAACAAAATGGAATGCTGGGACGTGGAGGGTTTCCCACTTCCAGAAGGAATTGATTTTAATGATAAGCCAAACGCGTATGGCAAATATCAAGGTACTTCCTCCAACCATGATAAAGTCATTAAACAAATAATTAATGAATTAAATCTCATAGAAGCCAACAACGTTGAGGGACTGGAAGGTATTCGTAGCATTCAAGCTATCGAAAAAATTTACTCGAACATAAAGAGATAAAAAATGAAAAATCAAATAGATCCAACGGCCATTATCGGTGAGAATGTCACTCTTGGAGAAAATAATATCATTGGTGCATTTGTCGTGATCAAGGGAAGTATCTCCATCGGAAGTAACAATGTTATCGGTGACTTTTCAAGAATAATTAATAACGTAGAAATAGGAGACAACAACAGAATTGAGGGCTATGCGAGCATTGGATCTCTTGGCGAAATGGGAACCAAAGGAGATTCGTTCGTCGCTGATGGCAAAGTCAGCATCGGAAACAACAATGTGCTCCGTGAGTTTATTACAATTAATTCACCTGTTAGAAAAAAGGCAACAGTGATCGGTAATCATTGCTATTTCATGGCAAGAACGCACGTGCCGCATGATGCTGAGATTGGCAACAACGTAGTAATGGCAACCAATTCGTTGGTAGGAGGTGGATGCGTGGTACAAGACTTTGCATACATCGGGTTAAACTCTTCTGTTCACCAATGGGTTGATTTAGGAGAAAGTTGCATGGTCGGTCTTCAAGCTGCTGTTACCCGCCCCGTTCCTCCCTATTGTATAGTGACTGGTATGCCGGCAAGAATAATGAAGCTGAATGAAGTTGGACTTCAAAGAAGAGGCTTCTCCGACAGTATGATTCAAGAGGCCAAAGAAGCACTTCAACTCGCCATTAAATTGGAGTATACAGGCACTAATCCTATACTTCAAAAAATTTCAGAATTTGTTTCAAAATATCCTGATACCCTACCAAAATGAAAATTCCATTCGTCGATCTTAGAGCTCAATATCTTCAACTTCAAAACGAAATTGATTCGGCTATAAAATCAGTAATCGATCAAACAGCTTTCATATCCGGTGCATACGCCACAAAATTTGAAACCAGTTTTTCAAATTATATTCAATTAAAAAATGTTATCGCCTGCGCAAATGGCACTGATTCCTTAGAAATCCTTTTCAAAACAATGGGAATTGGGCTTGGAGACGAAGTAATAGTACCTGCCATTTCTTGGATAAGCACTTCAGAAGCGGTTTCAGCGGTCGGAGCAAAACCTGTATTCGTAGATGTAGATCAAAACAATCTTATTAATATTGATTTGATCGAAAACACGATCACAGAAAAAACGAAAGCCATTATTCCAGTTCATTTATACGGCAATCCAGTAGATATGAAAAAAATAATGGATGTCGCCAATCGATACAACTTAAAAGTACTTGAAGACTGCGCACAATCACATGGTGCTACGTCGCATGGAAAACTAGCCGGCACTTTTGGCAATTGTGCTAGCTTTAGTTTTTATCCAGGAAAAAATTTAGGCGCATATGGTGACGCGGGAGCGATGGCCACCAACGATGACCATATTGCAACAATTGCTCGTGCTATTGCCAATCATGGACAGCAAGGAAAACACAACCACATAATGGAAGGCCGCAATTCAAGAATGGATGGAATTCAAGCAGCAATTCTTGACGTAAAGTTGCCACACCTTGAAGATTGGACAAATAAGCGTATTCAAAACGCCGCCTTGTATGATAAATTTTTAAGCGATAACATCACAAAACCCAAGGTCAACGAAAACGGCAAACATGTATACCATTTGTATGTGATTCGCCATTCGCGTCGAGATGCGCTCGCCCAATACCTTAAGGAACACGGTATCGAAACAGCGGTTCACTACCCCATTCCATTACCATTGATGCCTTGTTACACTCTTCAGCCCAAAGAAGCAGAAAAGAATTACCCAGTAGCAACAAAAGCGGCAAACGAAATCTTGTCACTACCAATGTATGCCGAGCTCACAGAGCAACAGATTAAATATGTTTCAGAGAAGATAAATGAATTCGAAATCTAATCATATCATTCTGATTAATTTCGACTTCCCTCCCAACTATGGAATTGGTGGAAGAAGGTGGGGTAAGTTTGCTAAAGAACTTGCGACACTTAAAATTCATGTTCATGTAATCAAGGCTGAAAAAAAGGACAATCGAAATTCTCATTGGACAAAAGACGTCGATAGTGAGTTCATTCATGTCTACGAACTTAAAAGAAAAGCAGAACTCGACCGTTGGCGCGTCGGAATTGGAATATTAGACAAGATCACATACAAGATTGCTCTTGCTTTTAATAAATGGCTTGACAAAGGAACACCTTTCGATCTTGCAATAGGTTGTCAGTCTCAAATAAATCAATATCTAGATAAAATTACTTCTCAATTTCCTATTGAGTGGATTATAGCCACTGGAGCCCCGTTCAACCTAACATATTTTGCTGCCGAATACGTAAAGCACTCACAGAAATTGAAACTCTGGGTAGATCTTCGCGATCCCTGGCTCGACGCACAGAATTATGGAATGCTAGGCCTGAGCGAAAAAAGAAAAAAAGCAGAAGAGGCCAAAGCGCTTTCTGTGATTACAAACTCATCTGTTGTTTCCTGTCCTACAATAGATGCCCTTCAGATTTTCAAAACAATAACTAGCCAAAACATAGATCACAAACTATTTGAACTTAGACATTTCTACGACCCAAGTGACTATGTTAAAACTTCATTAGAAAGACCAAAAAATAAAATCAAAATAGTCTATGGTGGCGACATTTATATTGACTCCGAAAAACACATTCATAAATTAGTATCCGATTTAAAAAGCCTTCAGCAGACTCATCCACTCGTCTATCAAATGTTGGATTTCAGATTCTTTTCTGATACGATTTTCAAAGTAAAAAATCTATTTGAAAACTTAGAAGTGATTCGTCTAGAAAAGTCAATCGGAAATAGAATTTTCGAAGAAATAAGCTCATGCGACTGGTGCATGATACTTCTATCCGATTTCAATAAAAACTTTTTTACGACCAAGTATTTCGAATACCAACCCTATAACAAACCCTATTTATACCTCGGGCCCAATGGGATGGTATTCAATGAGATATCTAAAGAAGGCATTGGTATGGATTGGAGTCAATTCTACAAAAACCTAACAACAAATGACCCGCTTGAACTTAAAAGTTTTGTTCCTAAACAAGCATCTCGAAAAGGGTCAATTCAAGAAAGAACAAAAGATCTACTTGAAAGAATGGGGTATGCCAGCAATTCTAATCTATAACTTACCTAATCACTGTTACGTGTCCCTGAACCTCTTGATATCCTGATAGATTTCCATCCAATTCTAGATATCGCACCGTGATGAGATAACTATAAATATCTGATTCGACATAAGTATCTCCGTCACGCCATTGACCTAACCAAGGTGTTTCAATGTCCTTTGAAGCGTAGATCAAAGCTCCCCAGCGATTATAAACTTTCAAGTCAAATTCCACAATACTCTCTCCTTCGATAAACCAAAAATCATTGACCCCGTCATTATTTGGCGTGAATGCATTTGGAATATAGATTACTCCAGGACAAAATTCAATCACCTCAATGGTATGTTCGCCAACACAGCCAAAAGCACTTGTCAACGTAAGATCATAACCTCCCGGCGCATCAACTACAATAGTACTTTCTGTGCTACCATTAAACCATTCGATTGCATTTTCCGTCTCGCGGATATCTAATGTCAATTCTAGATCAGGATAACCAAAACAAGTGGTTGTATCAAAATAAATAGGTTGAGGAATCGGGTGAAAAAAAACATTAATGGTATCACGACTTGGACAATATGTATCTTCTGCAATAATCCAATAATCTCCGGTCGTAGTGACTTCTATCTCTGCCTCATCACTTCCATTACTCCACTCTACTCCGTTACCTATACTTGGCACTGAAAGCTCAGCTATCTCACCATCGCACAACTCTATATCAGGCCCCAAACTTACTGGTGTCGAGAAAAACTGTCTTACTTCTACCTCGTCTGAGGAAACACAACCTTCTGGACTTTCCACACTAACACTAATGAGGCCCGGTTCATCCACTTCTACAACTGAAGTAGTCTCGCCGTTACTCCATAAGAACGAGTATGAATCTGGCCAGCCACTTTCCAATATTACAAAACCATCATCACAAAAATGTGCGCTGTCTATCAAATCCGTGATTTCAATTTTTCGTACCACCTCGATGGTGTCCCTTGCCATGCAGCCCTGTTGATCGGTGACTACCGCAATCAAGTCAAAAGTATCTGTGGCGGTGATAGTAGTCTGTGGACTTGAAGCGTTGGCCACACTTGAGGCCGGCAACCAAGAATAAATGAAACTACCTTGAACAGATGGCTGCACACTCACAGGTATACCCGGCAGCACACATTCAAAAACAGAGTCAGGTAATATTTCTACGGTAAATGTATTACCCACTTCAACCTCTACAGAGTCTGAAACAGTACAATTTCCATTAGTGAGTGTAGCCGACAATACGTAAGTCGAGGTAGTCCAAATCTGTGTCGAATTGTTCAATTGGTTGCCACTCGCTAGTGGAGTTGGAGAAGTCCATTGGTAAGTGAAATTGCTAGGGCTATCTATTGTACCTATCAATTGTATTTCTTCTCCTGGACACGCCTCACCAGGCAATGCAATCAGATCAACATCTAATAAGCCTAAAATCTCGATTTCAACTTGTCCTATTTCCTCGCAGCCCTCTTCTGAGGTCACGGTAACACTATAAGTTGTTGTAGTGGTTGGAGAAGCTGAGGGTGTTGCACTAAATGGAATACTCAAAGATGCAGCTGGAGTCCAAGAGTAAGTGTAGTCGCCATCTATACTCGGTATCGCATAAAGCTCGATACCATCGGCGTCACATGTGCTTGTATCAGGAAGCATATCCAATTCAAATGGCTCACCTACATTGATGAAGATAGAGTCTACGTAGTTACAATTTTGAAAAGTATAGGAAGCAAAAACAGTCATGTCTTGCTCAAGGGCAATAGTTGCACCCAAGCCTGCGGCAGAAATCACTGTATTCTGCGGCTCCCATGCCACAGTAATCGCATTTGTTGGTAAAGGTGTTGCAATAAAAATATTATCCAATACCCATATATCTTCATTAAGATTTGATGTACCTACTTGCGCCCAGCGGAATCTTGTATTGGCAGTTTGAGCTGCGATAGGTATATCCAATTCGACCGATGTAAATACGGGATAGCCTGCTTCGAACAAGGTTGATAAAATCACCCAGGGGCCGTTGTTTACAGAATAACTTACCACAACATTATCCCCAAATTCAGCGTCGTCGCAGCCGTCCGAACCGTTTGAAATTTTTATATCAAAATTAAGCGTGCCTCCATCTGATAAATCCAATGGATTAGTGATTACAGAACGAGCACCGGCCTGATTAAAATAATATCCATTGCCAGAAGAACTGCCGCAAGCAGCGGATGCAGAACCACCTGAGACATTTTGCCACAATACTTGATCAATGTTAGGATCAAAATCTTCTTGCCATATTACCTCTAGAGCCGATACATCCAAATCAACTTCGTTTGCGCACAAACTAATTTCGTCCTCCTCGAAACCAAAGCCACTTAGATCTCCACCATTAACAGTAACAGTAACACTTCCCTCAGCAGTAGAACAGCCAGAAAATGTGCTAATAGTACATACATAAGTGGTAGTCTGAGATGGCGAAGCAACAGGATTTGAAATATTGGGATTACTCAACCCAGCAGCTGGAGACCAACTATAAGTGTATGCTTCTGGGTTAGGCAAACCTTCGGCCAACAGCTGTGTATCTTGGTAGCGACATATTGTGACATCTTCACTAATAGTGTAAAAAATTTCTTCTGTAGACTCAACACTATAAAAGAAAGATTCAGTGCAGCCAGAGGCTGGAAGCACTCCGATCCCTTCGTAAATACCATTTTGAATAGGAGGCGTGAGAATGAACTCATACCCCGTTCCAACTGGATTTTCATTATCAGGATATAAATACCATGTAGGATTACTAAACGTCTGACTCATTGTAAGAATGACCTGATTATTCGAACATATAGCGTCGTCAATAACAATGGGCGGTACAGGACTGAATGATCCAACGCTATAAGCATAGCTTTCAGCTGAACCAAAGCCATACACATATCCAGTAACACCTCCTGGCGCAGAAAGCACGTGACTACCTTCGGAGATGCTCACACTGGTCCACATTTGAGAATTACAGTTTTCAAAGGGTAAGAAAATCGTTTCACTTAATAACACACCATCCAGTGACACTGTGCCCAAATCTTCAGTATCAATGATAATATTCAGTTTATGATCATTGATCACATCTGATTCAACTGTACTGAAGGTAATGTTGTCAATTTTCTTGGACACGTCGTCCAAGATGAGAAGACTGGGATCTCCATCCGCAGTGCAAGTACCACCTTGCATAATCTGTGTAACGGTGATCGGATTGTTGGCGTTGATACACTTTGGACCATTTACAAAATACTCAGTGAAATATTCGCCTGCATCCAAATTGATGATTGTACCGTCGAAATCAACGACGGTATTATCGACGGATGCCAAGAACCGAAGACCATAAGTCTCATTCGTGCCTTGATTGCCTGGATTATTAAAAAACACCCATGGTGTTGCATAATATTCGCTTCCCCAGAGAGGAGTAGGGAAATTTTGTTCATATGTATGGTCGCAAGCACCGCAAGTGCTAGGAGAATTGCTACAACCAGAACCAGCAAAAACAGCGAATGGGCGACATGTGCCGCTGGACTCTGTGCCTCGAACAGTAGTTCCTGTTAAGTCTTGAACGCCCACAGCTCGAAGCATATAGGTCTGACCCTCATCTAATGAGATTGTAAAAGCCACACCAGCGTTTGCGCCGGATTCCACATTGCAGGAAGGAATAATTTCTATTTCTGTTTCGTCTTCGGTGGCCACGATTAGCATTTCTGATCCATAGCCATCGAGTCCTTCGTATGCGCTCACAATGTACTCGATACCCAAGGTAGGCGTGGGCAATACCTTTGTGGCATCCGCCGTGAAGCCTACGAAACTGATTGCATATACAGCGACAGTATCTTGTGTGACCACATTGATTCCTCTGTCTTCAATTACTTGGCTGTTTAGAACCTCTGCAAGATTCGCTGGAATATCGACACTGGTAGTATTATTTGCAGTCACCACAAAAGGCTCTGACCAACCCAGCCCTGGAATTTGAACCACACCAGAAGTGTTTTGATCGGATACTACAAATACCCGAAGATAGGAGCCAAAATCTTCATCAACCCCTTCAAAATTTTTGAAGAACCCCAACCAAAAATCTGTACCTTTTGTAGGTATTACTGTTTGGGCGGTGCTATGAACGTGAAAAACGAAAAGTGCAAAAAGAAATAGAGTAAATTTAGTTTTCAAGGAACTTATCTTTTTTGTAAAAATAATTAATATCTAATCTTTCCGCACTTTCTCGGGAATTATTTTTTGGTAAAACTACGTACAATGCCCTCGTATTTACCACCTAACTTTTTGAATTATAAAGATCTAGATTTGCTTTACCAAACCAAAAACCCAAATTTAATGCTTTACACCATTGCCGACTTGCGCAAAACGCGTGATAGGTCTGACGGCCATCTTGGCGCGATTTGGAGAAAGATCAAGCACTGCTTTTTTCTCTTCCTCGTCACTTTTATATCTCATCAA
Source organism: Flavobacteriales bacterium (assembly GCA_044371755.1). GTDB lineage: Bacteria > Bacteroidota > Bacteroidia > Flavobacteriales_D > Sanyastnellaceae > JAIXWP01. The sequence continues at coordinate 32,732 of JBILSZ010000002.1, forward strand.
AAAACACTCGCACAAAGCGAGATTTTAATTGGGGACATGAATAACAGCTTGAATCAATATCGAAAGAATGTTTTGGTAAATAAAAAATTCGGGTACTCTATTTCGGCCTCATTGAGTGTGGAATTTGGAAAAGCCAACAACAGTCAGTATCGACTTTCTCTTAGCGGAGGACTTATAAAAACACTAAATTATCAGGATAGCTACACAGACATCACTCCTTTTACAAGCGCTATTCAAACAGAATTACTCATTTATAAAGGAGGGTTAGGATCTTCACAATCTATCGAAGAAAGATCCAATATCCATGTAGAACTCAGGAATCAGTTTCTTTTATCAGCTGGCTACGCGAACTTTGACAATGGAGCGTTTACTCATGTCTCCAACGGAGCCCCGCTTTCAATCTTCTCAGGAAATAGCGCATTACCTCTCATCGACCCCTACGACTTTTCTGTCACTGTAGGAAGTACCTTCATTAATAGCTTTACAGATGAGTATAAACAACAGGTAGGAGGATTAACCGCTACCTATCGAGGATTCCAAGTCAACTACTGCAATGAAGGGCCTTTCTTTAGATCTCAAATAATGCCAACTGGCGATGGCTATGATCGCTGGTGGACAGGAGGTGGACATATTGCATATTTCAATTTAGGTTCAACGGCACTCGTAAGTAAGGTGCAAGTTAGTTACGACAAATTCACGGGATGGCAACCATTCTGCTATGAATTAGCATCGAGACTTGGCATACACAATACGCCCTATAAAGATTTAAAAGAATCCCTTCTTAACCAAGGTAGATATATGTTCTCTGCTACGCTGAATGACAATTTTTCTTTTGGTGTGGGAATATATGAACCTCGCTATCTTGATGTTCAAAACATCATTCATACTCTGATAAAAACTCCATTCCATCAAACTCAATTAAACAAAAGAGTCAGCGGACTATGGTCCTACCGCTTTATTAATCTTGGAACACTATGAAAAATATTTTTTACATCACTCTCTTTTCAATGTCCCTTTGTGCTTGCGGAGGAAATCTCAATAATGCATTCAAATCCAAATCCAGCAAAGACTTTAGTTATGAGCCATTGGTACATGAGGGAAATCCTCAGAATCAAGCCTTTATTTTGAGAATTGGCGAGACTTACGTAAGTCGAGAAATAAATACCAATACAAACACTCAACAAGAAGTTTCCTACCGGATTTATAAGGATGTCTCCAATGATCACTTTCACAATGATTTTTCCCGCAGGATGACTTTGAAAAAAGGCGCTCCTGATATGAACTCCATCACCGATTTGATTCTACTATACTTTATCGACTTTAATGGAAATAAAACTTCAGGAAAGATTATTTATGCGAATTCCCTAAGAGTATTCGACGCCCCTGTGCATCGAGAAATGCGCAGATATGAAAAGTATCTGAAGGATTCGACCAATGTGCGAAAAAAGAATCGATTCGAATCTTCAATTATTGAGCGGTCTCACTATGTCAGACAAATACTAAAAGAAGACAGTATCATTTTTAACTCCTTCGGTCTTATTCGTATTGGAACATGGGAAAGATCTGGATCCCGAATCACAATCAAATTACCAGCTGAGTCAGACGAAGCTACTAGTTATTTCAAACTTCTAGGAACGGTCACCGAAGAAGGAGTTAAACTTGATTACGTCACCAACCCTTCTTCAGACTTACTCTCCAGAAGAATTGACAGAGTGGATGACACTCTCAAAATCACTGATTTCATTAACATTCAAGGTGCCGATACGAATGGGTTAAATTTTAAAAAAATCAAGAATAATTCACTCTACTATAAAGACCTCCACGCAGGTAAAAAAGAGCCCGGAGTTAGAAAAAGAGCATCTAAACAACTTTCCGTAGCGCAGCCTATTTCCGATCTTTCATACAGCAGTAAAAAAAGACTTGGACGTAAAAAAAATAGTTTGTGCATTAAGATCCATGACAAAAAACTTTACTCAAAAAAGCAAAGAATAAATATTTAAATTTTATTGTCATTCCACGAGTGATTTCCTGTAAACATTAAAATTAGGTTCATCAAATTCACTAATCCCATTAGAATGAACCTCAACACTTAATGATAAAAAGTCTGTCAGCTCACAATCTACCTATAAAAAAAGCCCCTTTCGGGGCTTTTACTTTTCTTAGGTGGAGAATATCGGATTCGAACCGATGACCTCTTGCATGCCATGCAAGCGCTCTAGCCAACTGAGCTAATCCCCCATTTTTAAAAATTTCGGACGCGAAGATAATGTTAACATATGAAAAAATTGAAAAAAGATGCAACATTCTCCTCCCCCATCTCGTTACAAGCATAAGTTCTCACTTCTCATAGAGAATTTGGTTTTGGTTAAGGAATGGAAATTTGCCCCTCAACGGAGGGGCAATTTCTTTTTTATACCCCGCCAAAGCCATATCTTCGCCCTATGCCGCTGTTCCACCTGCTTATTGGTCTTTTATCCCTGTTGCCAGCAAAACAGCTCCCAAACCACACCCAAGAAAAAAGCTATATCCATGTTATACCCCTCAAAAGGGCAGGCAACCTCCTTCTCATCGAAGCCACAGTTGATTCTATCACCGGCGACTTTATTCTCGATACAGGCGCTCCATACCCCGTAGTCAATTCCACATACTTCAGAAATCAATACACTGGCACCAAACAATTAGCCGCAGGTGTGGGCGGCTCCGTGGTGACCTCGGAGCTCATTACTCTCAAAACACTTTCTTTTAGCGATATTCAACTCAATAATATCATCGGTGATATCACCTCCCTCGCCCAACTCGAAAACAAAACAAAAACCAAAATCCTTGGCCTACTCGGAACAAGTGTCTTCTCCAAGTATATGATTCAGCTAGACGTCAATAAAAACCAGCTGATCTTGTTTGACCTCGATGAAGCGGGCAACCCCCTCGCTACTTTCCCTCCCGATTCCTCAGCCGCCTCACCTTTGAATAAAAAACCAGCTATCAACATAAAATTCAAGTTGTGTGATAACAAAATAGTCGTTCCCGTCGATGTCGCCAATAAACAAATGAATTGGATTTTTGACACAGGGGCCGAAAGCAACGTGGTAGACGCTCTTTCAAGTAAAAAAATCCTAAAAGAATTCGTTGTATTGCGAAGAATCAATATGACCGGAACTACCGGCTCCAAACAGGAAGTATTCCTGGGTTACTTCAATCAAATCAATGTTGGTGAACAATCTTTTCCTATGCAGCAAACCCTACTGGTAGGCATGCAAGAGCTCAATCAAACATGCAGCGTTTTCATCGATGGAATACTTGGGTACAGTTTTTTCTCTCAGGGTATCGTAACGATGAATTTTATGACAAAGGATTTTTCACTTTATCTTTATCTCTCAGAATGAAAAAAGCCATTTTTCTCATATCTCTCATCTGTCTTTCAATACTCTTGAGGTCGCAAAATCTTTTTGTTCTAAAAGATGATGCTATGCACCTTAAGGTAATGCGCAATTGGTCACAGCCTGAGGCAGATAGCATACTTGCACTCTATGATATGAGTGGTCTCTCTTTTGACTCTCTAGTGAATAAAGGCACATTAGGAAGCTTCGCCAATGATGGCTGGTTGATTTCAAAAAGAACAAAAAAGTATATCAAGATTTCAAAAAAAATCAATCCGAATCCAGAAAGTCAATGGGAAAATTTTAATTTCAATAATTACTGGAGCTCCGATTCTAGCTTGAATTCCAACTTATTTACAAAAAACGTTTACGGTTACAATCAATGGAAAAAGCAAAGTGTATTTGAAATCGGTGAAAAAACACGCTTCTACCTTTATGGCAACACAGCCGCTCAAGGAGTATTTTTGAGTGGAACTTTCAATAAATGGAGCACTGGGAAAACAGAGATGATCAAATCAGAAGATGGATGGTACATCGATCTTGAGATACCCGCCGGCAGGCATGAGTACAAGTTTATTATTGACGGCTATTGGAAGCGTGACTTGAATAATCTGAATAAAACCTCTGATAACTGTGGAGATTTTAACTCCGTTTACTTTAAACCAAACCATACCTTTAGATACACTAACATCGCTGCAAAAACCGTCCTCCTAGCGGGAAGTTTTAATAACTGGGATGAGAAAAACACAGCTCTGCTTAAAGATGCCTCTGGCTGGTTTCTGCCTGTTTTCCTCCCTGATGGCGATTACACATATAAGTTTATCATAGATGGCAATTGGCTGTGTGACCCAGCTAATCCCAAGCGTGTTCCTAACGAACACAATACCGATAATTCTTTTCTTGAAATTGGTGTTAAATCAGAGGTCATTTTTTCTTTAGATGGTTTTACAAATGCTCAAAACGTAATACTTACAGGCTCTTTCAATGGATGGAATGAAGATGAAATTAAAATGAAGCGAACTGATAATGGCTGGGTATCATCATTACAACTTCGTGCTGGATTTTACACTTATAAATTTATAATTGATGGCAATTGGTTTGCAAATCCCAACTCCCCTAGATTTCCCAGTTCGGTAGATGGAGAAGTGGACAACTGGATGGTTGTCAATCCCAATTATAATTTCACTATAACAGGTTTCGAAAATGCAAACTCTGTAGCTATTACAGGCAGCTTTCTCAATTGGAATGAGACGGGGCTTAGCATGTATAAAAAAGACAATACGTGGATACTTCCCTTCTATTTACCACAAGGAAAGATTACATATAAATATATTGTAGACGGCCAATGGATGATTGATCCTGGCAATCCGCAATATGAAGAGAACGAATTCAACACTGGCAACTCAGTATTATGGATAGAATGAGAATAGCAATAATGACTATGGTTCAAATACTATTGAGCCTTCATGTAATTGCGCAAGATTTCAAAATTTCAGGAAAAATTGAAGGACTTCCAAACCAAAAAGGAATCATTATTCTTGAATATTGGAATGAAGATAGTTGGAAACAATGCGCCAATGCCACCTTCGACAATGAAGGAAAATTTGCAATTCCCGACAAATGCAATCATGCTGGACAATATCGCCTTCGACTGAGCGCGGATCCAAAAAGATGGGCCGACTTCATTTTAATCGAAAATCAAACAGTCGCAAATTTGAATCTCAATATTGAAGACTTCAAAATGAGAGCACTCTCAATAGGAGGAACAAAAGAAACACAAGGCTATTACAACACAATGGAAAGTTATGCCAATTTCTTACTCAACCCCGACTCTCTAAAGCGCAATAGTCGTGAGCGACTTTTAATGGAAAAAGTATTTTCTGAACGCTTGCAAAACGCCCGACTAAATGCTTACCCACAAACAATCACAGCAGATATTGTAATCCCGTGTATCACACGTCCTATTTGTCCCTTTGTTGAAAATGAAAATATACCCATTGATTCTGTTCTTCGCTGGTATGCAAAATTTGGACTAGACAATATTCCGTTTAAAGATCCAAGAATACTTAAGCACTTTGGACTTGTACGTTCACTGAATTATCATTTTCAATATTTCTATGACCTACAAAAATTTACTGATTATATCGATCAAGTAATGGTCAAAGCAATGGCAAATGAAGAGGTCGAAGCGTTCACATTTCGTTTTCTTTTGGATAAAATGCTAGATTATAAAAGCGAAGAAGGACTATCTCACTTGCTCACTTGGTATGTAAGCGATTGCACCGACAATACACATGTCGAAGACGCAACCAAAAACTTGATTACTGCTTTAGAGAAAAACAAACCGGGAAGCTCAATTGAAAATCTAAAACTACCGCGTTTAGAAGATGAAAAAAATGTAGAGCTGAAAGAAGTCTTTTCAAAAAATAAAATTACCATAATAATGTTTTGGCGATCCAACTGCAGTCACTGCAAAGAGTTCGAACCAGAGCTTCAATCCATCTATAAAAAGTATAATCCTCAAGGTATAGAGGTATATGCGATCGGAACTGATAAAATCAAAGAGGATTGGATTGCAAGTGCGAAGGAAAAGAATAGTCCATGGATTCATGTTTTTTTATCGTATGATTCTCGTAAAGATTTCAGCAAAAGATTTCCAGTACCCAGCACTCCCACTTTAATCGCTGTCGACCAAGATGGAAAAATACTTCGAAGACTTATTATGCGAAGTAAATTAGAAGAAACCATAGAAGAAATGCTTAAAGAAATCAATCCCTAATTATGTCAGATAATAAAAACTTACTAATACAAGATACCATTCACGCCGTAGGTGAGTTCCACGATGCCTTTGGAATACCAAATCGATATACACCTATTGGAGAACTTTCGGAAAAAGAATATACGCTTCGATTCAATCTAATGAAAGAAGAAAACGAAGAATATCTTGAAGCAGCTAAAAATGGCGATCTAGTAGAGATAGCAGACGCCCTTGGTGATATGCTATACATTCTTTGCGGAACGCTAAACGCTCACGGCCTTCAATCAAAAATTGAAGAAGTATTTACCGAAATTCATCGCAGCAACATGAGTAAGCTCGATGAAAATGGTAAGCCCATCTATCGAGAAGACGGAAAAGTGATGAAATCTGAACGCTACTTTAAGCCAAACATCGCTGCCATCTTAAACAAGTAAATTGATATGCAAAATATCCGATATGTTTTATTCCTCGCGGTCACAGCAGTTCTCCTCGGAGCACTTGGCTATTTTGCAACGTTCTCAAAACTCCCCGATGGAATTCACTTCATTCGCCAAGCGGATAGTCTTTCTTTTGTGCTCAATTACTTATTCTTCCATGACGATTTCTTTAAACCTACCAACTTCAATCTCATTTCTGAGCAAGGAAAAGCCGCGAGTGAATTTCCAATAATATATTTTTTAGTGGCCAAAGCCCAAGCCTTGTGGAATCAGCCTGCAATGCTACTTCGCATCGCTCATGCTTTGATTTTTTTTGGAGGACTGCAAGTATTTTTCATCCAATTATTTAAAAATAAAATACCACTACTAATAGCCATACTGGCCACCTTGACCCTCTGCACATCTACAATAGTCTTATACTACAGCAATAACTATCTTCCAGATATAGCAGCGCTCGGGCTAACATTGGCCGGTGTTGCTTTAAGCCTCCATACTGAAAAAAAACAAGTCTTAATTGCTATTGAACTCTTCACTTTGGCTGCCTTGATTAAAATTACTTACGCCATATATCCACTCGCATTCTTGGCGGTTATGTTTCTTTTCAAAAAACACTACTCCTTCAGCACTCGGTACAAGGTAATATACTCCTTCATTTTTTTCACACCTATACTGTCATGGTGGATGTACGTTCACTATTACAATCAGGGAGTTGAAAATACATATTACGCAAATAGAGCTATTCCTATTTGGGAAACCCCGCAAGAACAGATCTCCGCTACTACGGATTTGATATTGAATTATTGGAAAAACAGCTACTATCCACCAGCAACTCAACTCATGCTTTTCTGTATGCTAGGTGCCTTTATTTTTTTCTTTAAAAGAATTGAATCGTTTAAAAAACTGTATTTCGGATTGGTATTGGCAGGCCTTGTTTGTTTTGTAATATTATTTTATCAAAAATTTCACGATCATGACTACTATTTTATGATCGTAATACCTGCAATTGCTCTTCTCTTTCAGGCTGTAATACCTCAGCTTGTTTCCTTTTGTAAGACAAAGTATTTGAAAGCTGGACTCTATTTGTTCTTTCTAGCTCCTTTCATTATGAGCTATCGGTATGTATGGATAAAAATACCGAATCGATGGCAAACTGAAAACTACCTTCAAAGTCATCATGCTTCTTTGGAAGTAATGGTTTCCAAGCTTAACCAAGAAGATCCGGAACACTTGCAAAAAATACTTGTTGTGGGCGACTCAACTATGAATGGTACGCTTTATCAATTGCAACGCAAAGGATTTTCTTTTCCAATCATTCCTGTGAATGAAGGTGAGGTTATTTCTAAAGAAATTATTGAAACCGTAGATTGGATTGTTTATTTGAAAAAACCTGGATCTATGCAATCCGCGTTACCTTTCTCAAATATTCCCGAGGGTGAATTTCCGCAATTGGTGAAAAATTAAAACAGTCTCTTTTCCACCAAAATTTCTCCATTGGTGAAATGCGTTACTTGTAGATAGAATTGGTTGTAGCTTCCCGTGGGTTCGCACTTTCTGCCCATCAAATCAAAATATTCAACACGATCTATATCTTTTGCGACTTGATCCAAATCATCCACGCTTACAATCAAACAATCGTTATTCAAGTCAAAAATTTGTTGATATTCACCAAACGTAATTTCCGAAAGTTTGAGCAATATCGTTTCGCCTGTTTCTCCATTATAACTGAAGCCAGTACCAACACAATAAAGCTCTCCTGTGGGTGTGAAAATTGAATTAACAAAATAATCATCTTCCTCACCACCGAAAGTAGGAGCTCCCACAAAGATCCCATCTAAATTTAGAATCATTACGAAAGCATCTTTTTTCCCAGCTCCAGCAAATTTCAAATACCCTGGTAAAATGATAAAATCTTGTGTGACATATACGCTAGAGTAGCCAAAATCATCTGTGGCACCAATACCAGCTACCATCATCTGGTTTCCTTCGTTATCATATCTAGCGTAGTACCCGCTGATATAATCGACTAAATCAATTTCACCTGCGACATGCATTAAACCTTGTGCATCAAAGAAAATATCGTTTACAACTACATTCCCTTGTAGATCTGAGACCGACAAATTGCTAGCGTTTAAGGTCGCACTATTAAGCTTAACAACTACCGACTCATTTTGAAAAGATGTTTCATTCAAGGTATTCTCTAGATAAGAAGCAACATAAATATCTTGCCCCAAAACCTCGAGTGCGGATGGAATTCTACCCATCAATGCATTTCCAGTTTCAATATAATTAAACTCATTCGACCCGAGATAATGCAAAAGTTTAAAGCGATTTAAACTAGAGAAATCTTCAATCAATATAAGTGGGGTTTCCTCCAACAAGTCCATTTTTAGAGCAACTTGCCATGATGGCGCTTCATGAGAAGTATAATCGGTAAGCGCTCCATCCGATGCTATACTCATGATAAATACATCATATCCATCACTGTTTGCATGCAATTGTGTACCGCAAATAAAAATTTCATTATTGCTATTAATGGCCATTGCCACAGGTTGTTCAATTGCGGGTGTACCGTAGACATTTGACCAAATACAATTAAGCTCACTGTCCATGCATGTTAGGACGACATCTGTATGCGATGAGAACGCCGCATTGGTCGAAGATAAAACGTAAATAAAGCCATTATTATCCAATGCAATATCCTTTCCCTCTTCTACATTCTGCGTGCCGATGGTCTTAAAAATAGACAAAGGCAATTCACCTCCCGCCAGTAGCGTCAAAGGAAAAGACATCAGGAAAAGGAACATTGTTTTCATCGTATAGCTCTTCTAACTTTTATTAAACGTTCTAAAAGACCTTCTAATAACTCCAACCTCAACATATTTGCGCCATCGCTTTTTGCAACGGCTGGATTGGGATGTGTTTCAATGAACAGTCCGTCTACTCCTACGGCAACAGCGGCTTTTGCAATTGTTTCAATGAGTTCTGGTTTTCCACCAGTAACACCAGAACTTTGATTGGGCTGTTGCAAACTGTGCGTGCAGTCCATAATGGTTGGAGCATATTGCTGCATCACTGGAAGCCCTCTAAAGTCTACTACCAAATCTTGATAGCCGAAAGTAGTGCCGCGCTCGGTCAACCAAATTTTTTCATTGCCCGATTCTTTAATCTTATTTACTGCGTGTTGCATGGACTCAGCAGACAAGAACTGCCCTTTCTTTACATTGACTACTCTGCCAGTTTTAGCTGCTGCCTGCAAAATATCTGTTTGTCTGCACAAGAACGCAGGCACTTGTAAAATATCCACATATTCTGCGGCCATATAAGCCTCTTCTGCGGAGTGAAAATCGGTAGTAACCGGCAGCTTAAAATGATCGGCCACTTTGCGAAGAATCCTTAGTCCTTCTTCGTCACCGATTCCTGTAAACGAATCGCCTCTGGAGCGATTCGCCTTTCGATAGGACGCCTTGAAAATATAGGGTATCTCTAGACGATCGGTGATCGCTTTTACCTTTTCTGCAATTTCAAACACCAGTTCTTCACTCTCAACGACACATGGGCCGGCGATTAGAAAAAACTGATCTTTGTCTGTATACTTAATATTTGGAATTTGACTTAACATCTCTTTTTTTTTACAAAGTAATTATCTAACTTTTATAGCACCAACGAAAATCCTAAGAACGCGCTACCGCCACGTGCCTGTGCTGACATCACACCAAATAAATGTTGCGTTCCAGCTCTTAAAAACAATTTTTCACCCAAGAGATATTGCATCTCTAAACCAACCGCCAATCGTCCATAGCCACCATAGTTGAGGCGTTCGGTCAGCATTAATCCCTTTGCCACAAAATGATTGTATCCAAGTGAAACCAGCGGCAAGGCAGCATAGTTTGGTTGGAGCATTATACCTGCTTCATAACTGCTTTTAGAATTGATTTTTTTTATCATCCTAAACTGAATAGATCCGGGTAATGCACGCCACTTGCTAATTCGCTCTCCAGATATACCTAGTGTGTCTTGCCAAGATGGCAATTCAATACTATCGGCGCTTACATTCAGTATATCACCTATTTCAATACCATCCCAAGTAAAAACAGAATCAGCCGCGTAATGAATACTATTCTGCCAATGCGTATATCCAATGTTTCTAACTGAAATAGCAAAAAAACCTTGATCCTTCTTCATTGGAATATTCAAATCTGCATCAATACAAAAACCTTGTCCGCGAGAGGTGAATGCTCCTGACTTGGTGGTATCCGCTTGTTCATAGGTAGCATCATAATCCAAACTTGTAACGCCCGATGTTGGTGAAGTGAACCAACGTGCCCTATCTACTTGCAAATTCAAATAATTTATTCCCGAGACATACGACAATCGAATTGCGCTCAAATTTTCTTTATTAAAAATCCCTATTCCAAACTTTTGAAAACTCTGAAGCTGTCCATACATCTTTCCGAAGTCTAGCGTGTCACCCGCGGAACGGGCATTTCCAAAATATACCAAATCAAAAAAGTCCTTTCCAAAATATAAGTTAGTTGCTGAAACATGCGAAACTCCACCAGTAAGTCCCCACTGCTGACTTCCAAATACGGAATCAACAAATGAATATACAGTCAACTCTCCCATCAAAGATGCTCCGACACGATTATAATCTTCCATATTCTGAAAAAGAAGATTTTTTTGTTCTCGCCCGATGTGACCTCCGATGGTCATCTCTGATAGCCACTCATTGTTCAGGCTGTTCGAACCCCATGAGGCCTCAGCTCCGAGATGTAAAATTTGCTTCGTATTTTCAGGTATGCCTTTTAACAGCCAATAAGAATGGGTTTGACTTATTGTATAATTTACAATAAGCAAAGAGCTTGTTATGAGTATAATTAACTTTTTCATCTCACCACTACTCCATATTCCCCACGCAAGATCGCTGCATAGGTCATTTTATAAAAATTATATAATCCCACTGGACCAGGATAGTTTGGTGTATTGATACGCCCCCGAATGATCATTCGGTGATCCGATTTCAATTTAGAATAGATAACTTCATTCACGGGAAAACTCAATAAAGATCCCATTGGTATTACAGAGGCTGAATTGGGTTGCTGTATTCCCGCCCTTACCTCTTGATTCATCGCCACAATGAATTCCTCATTGGTGATATTGTTTAATAAAATCAAATCTACCCCAATGGCAAAAGGATATTCATTGGTCACTAATATTTCGAGTGCACCAAAAAAATCTTCGGCGATATCCGCTTGTATATCCAAAGTATCGCTTAGTAATACACTCTCCGTAGCAAATCGAAGTGGAATGCGTATTTCATAATCCAACTCAATCGGATTTTCCGTATAGATAAAATCATTCGACCCTGAAATATTGCCGAGAGGATTGAGCTGCAGATTGCCTTGCAAAGAAAATTGAGAAGGTAAGTTTCCAATCCACTGGGTGAGATTAGAATTGCCTTGATTCACATTATAACTCAATATGGTCGGGCTCACACTCCAACCATCATCAAGGGCTCTCGTGAGCAACATAGGCAGTTGAAACGGTGCGAAGTTCAACTCTACATTTCCATTACTCGAATTAGAAGAAATCGAGTTTAAGTTCAATCGAGCGTCAGCACCAATGTTATTTTTTATATTCAATAAAAAAGTTGCCTCTTCCAAATTCAACTGACCCTGCGGTACATTAACTCCTGCGAAAACATCTTCTTGTTCATTGATCACGTAGGTATGCTGTCCAAAATAACCGTTTGCATATTCGACTACCGCCTCAATAAATGAAAGTTCCACTACTACACTATCCTGACCTTGAACGATTGCCGCGGTAGGCGCATCGACTGCTACACTCACTGCGGCATCAACAAAAACTCTATTAAAACTCGTTCCGGAAGCTCCTGTCAAATCGAACTCAAAATCTTCCAAATTAAATGTTCCCTCAGCCACACCTGGCACTCCGGCTTGCTCTGGAGGAGTGGCCGCATTGATCACCAATGGAACTCCTTGATTCAATAAACCGGGAAGCGAAAAAACAGAGGTCATATAACCACTGATGTAGTTGACTACGCGGTATTGAAGCAAACCTGATTTCATTCTTACTCGTTTCAACTGTACACCATTCGGGATATCAAACTCGATATCTCTGCTTACATTGATGATGCTTGTGCCCGCAGGAAGAGTGATGGTTCCGCTCGTGAAAGGCACCTTAAAAGATTCTGACACTGTAGTATCCGGAAGTTGCGCAAGAGAATCGTAATTAATATCTGCCAAGTCGCCAGCATAAACGAAACTCCATAAGCCAGAAGCATCAGATTCCAATAATGAGTCGGCCACTAAATCGGTAAGCGTAAGTTCGCCCCGAAAGAGTGGTACTGCCACATCTGTATTCCAAGTGGTGGCTTCCTTTCGACAAGAGGCCAAAACAAATACAACAAAGAAAATCAACAGTGATCTCATCCGCTTAAAAGTACAAATTAATTTTTAATCACCCTCTCTTTTCTTTTGCAAATAGGTCGGGTCTCCATGATCGCAATCCAATAAATATTAGACCCAATACCATGGGAAGTGCCGCCAAATGCAGACGCTGTGGAAGAAAAAACCAACTTACGACCAAGATTATTAATAAAATAGTATTCCACTTGAAATAAGCCTGAACCCATGACCGCTTCCAAGAAACAAACACAAGAATAAAATTTATTGGATTCGCCCAAAGTAAATTGAGATTCCACTTCGTCGCTGTGTGATCGGTAAAAAACCAAAGGAAAAAAACTAAGACCCCTACCAAACCGACAAGCAACATGTGCAGTCGATCTACCGGTGTGTATTTTCGATACTTTCTAAATACAATCCCCCCGATGAGTATTTGTATAAATAACAATAAGCCAAAAACATTGATTGGTGTAATTAAAGAACGGTCTCCCAATTCATATTCGAAAGGCAACACTTCGGTTGCTGGGCTAGTCAAAACCCCATCTCCGTAAGACGCGTAGGTAAAGTCATTCATTAATGAGTCAGGTAAAAACATGACATCCTCTTTGCCCATCACTCTGTCGCAAGGTATTCCCAGAGCCAAATCAATTCCAAAATCACTCCATGGCATGTGATCGAGATAGCGTTGGATGGCATCTCTAAAGGTCCACTCCTTGGCACTTACATAAGTAAATTCAACGCTGCGAGACGAAGAGCGACGTATGATATCTCTTACTCTCGTAGCACAATTATCGTAGAAAAAATCATATCGATATGTTCTGTTCTGAGGCTCATAATTCTCTACGAGCAGTGCGAATAATTTTCTTTTATCTTCTACCGTGAGCAGCAGTTCTTGCTCGTATATACCACGGCCAGTGTAAATATACTCCTGCTGAAAATTTCCAAAATCCTCTAGAGAAAGTTTGTAATCCAGTTTCCCTTGAGCGAACTTCCAGTAGAAATCATCTGAGAATTCAAAAGTGCCGTAGTTAAAAACCCAATCCACCCAACGTCCATTCAGCGAATCCTCATAGCGGATTGCGGTATGACCGAAGATGCTATATAAATCGGGACCGCTAGTGCAACTGAGCAATGTAAAACGTGCATTTGGCGAGGCTATATATTGTTTATTGTCTTGCGTTAAACCCGCACTCGCCACGAAAAGGCTTAAAAAGATTAGAATGTTTTTCATAAAATATCTATCGTTCCAGAAAAAACCGACATTGCAGGTCCTTTCAGGAATATATTAAAAAACTCATTGTTATTGTTCACTTCAAAACTCACGGATAGCTCACCGCCCCTTGTGTCGACCTTCACCTCATTGTGAAGATTATTTATTTTAGCGAAAACCAAAGCAGCAGCAGTTACGCCTGTGCCACAGCTCAAGGTTTCAGCTTCTACTCCTCTTTCGAAGGTGCGCATCCGAATGCTTTGAGATGATAGTTGTTCGATAAAATTGACATTCGTTCCACAGGGAGCAAAATCTTCATGATGCCTCAGGGGAAGGGCCGCTTTAACTAAATCCAACTTTTCCACGTCTGAAACCAGCGCCACATAGTGAGGACTTCCTGTATTTAAATAAAAAGCATGCTCAGCCTTTTGGATGATCTCATGAATGTTTTTCATTTTAACGCCAATCGTGTTCTGAGTAAGATAAGCCTCATGAGGACCGTCAATGGCGAAAAAGCGACAATTATCTTTAATCATTCCTAGAGAAGCAGCAAAATGCACCGCACAGCGACTGCCGTTTCCACAAAAACTACTGCTGCCATCGGGGTTGTAAAAATTCATATAAAAATCCTCCCCGTCATTCTGTGCTGGCTCTATCAGGATAAGTCCGTCTGATCCGATGCCAAAATGCCTGTCACAAAGCGCGACTATTTGGGAGGTTTGAAGCCGGTACTTCATTTCGCGATTGTCCACTACGATGAAGTCATTTCCGGTGCCCTGATATTTTGTAAAGTGAATCTTCACCCTGCAAAGATAGTCACCAAAACGACAGGATTTCCGCGCTATATTCGCCCGTAGAATTTAGGATGACATGTCGACATTAGAAAAAACCGATTCGGCCAAGCAGGGTCAGCTCAGCAGCGAATTATTGCTCAAGGCATTCAGGCTGATGGCCACTGCCCGCAATCTCTCTGATATCTATGAGGAAAATGCCAAAGTCACTTCAAAATATGTACACGCAACCTCTCGTGGTCATGAGGCTTGCCAATTAGCACTTGGTCTGCAATTGAAACCTCAGGATTATCTCAGTGCTTACTATCGCGATGACAGCATTTTATTGGGTATGGGAATTACCCCTTACGAGCTCATGCTTCAATTGATGGCCAAGCGTGAGGATATCTTCAGCGGTGGACGCACGTATTATTCGCATCCTTCGCTCAAGCGTGATAATATGCCCAAAATCCCTCACCAATCCAGCGCTACAGGTATGCAAGCCATTCCTGCCACTGGTATTGCGATGGGATTGCAATACCTCGAAAAACAAGGGCTAAGTAGCTTCGCCACTAATGATGAAAGACCTCTTGTGGTTTGTTCAATTGGAGACGCAGCTATGACCGAAGGGGAAGTGAGTGAAGCTTTTCATATGGCCACGTTAAAACAAATGCCCATCGTGTTTTTCGTTCAAGACAATGAATGGGATATCAGCGCTCACTCAAGTGAAATAAGATTCGGAGATGCAGTCACTTATTCACGTGCGTTTCCAGGGCTAAAAGTAAAATCCATCGATGGCACCGATTTTCTAGCCTCTTATAATACAATAAAGGAAGTCTTTGAAGATGTGCGCAGATCGCGCAGGCCGTGGCTTATTCACTGCAAAGTACCGTTGCTCGGACATCACACGAGCGGCGTGCGCAAAGAGTGGTATCGCGATGATTTGGAGGCTGCACAAAAAAGAGATCCACTTCCAAAGTTTATGAAACAATTGGAAAGCCTTGGGTTTGCAGAAACTTCTCTCAAGGAGATTTTTAATGAAATGCGCAATGAAGTCGAGAGTGCATATCAGCAAGCGCTTCAAGCAGAGGATCCTCGTCCGGAAGATTTACTACTTCACGACTATGCGCCTACACCCATTACGGAAGAAAAAGGAGAAAGAGAGCCAGCAGGTAAACAACCTACTGTGATGGTGGACAGCGCACTTTTCGCAATGCAAGAAATTCTTGCCAAACATCCCGAGGCTTTGCTTTATGGCCAAGATGTGGGACGCAGGCTCGGCGGTGTATTCCGCGAAGCGGCAACTTTAGCAGAAAAATTTGGCGATAATCGCGTATTCAATACTCCTATACAAGAAGCATTCATTATTGGAAGCACAGTCGGTATGAGCGCTGCCGGATGCAAGCCTATAGTAGAAGTTCAGTTTGCAGACTATATCTGGCCAGGTCTCAACCAATTGTTTACCGAGGCTGCCAGAAGTTATTATCTAAGCAATGGTAAATGGAATGTGAGTTGTGTGATACGTGTTCCCATTGGAGCCTACGGCAGTGGTGGGCCTTATCACAGCAGCAGCGTAGAAAGTGTATTGTCCAACATTAGAGGAATCAAAGTAGCATACCCAAGCACCGGTGCCGATTTAAAAGGCCTTCTCAAAGCTGCCTATTATGACCCAAATCCTGTAGTGATGCTCGAACACAAAGGCCTCTACTGGAGTAAAGTGAAAGGCACCGAAGATGCACGCACCATCGAACCAGATGAAGACTATGTAATTCCATTTGGTAAAGCACGCACTGTGACATCAGCCACCAGCACAGAAGAAAAAGTGGCTGTCATTACTTATGGAATGGGCGTGTATTGGGCGAAGGGAGCTGCCGAAGCCTTCCCAGGACAAATTGAAATCATTGACCTTCGCACCATCGTTCCTGTAGATTATGAGGCCATATTCGTAGCCGTAGAAAAATGTAACAGATGTCTCGTACTCACTGAAGAACCTGCCAACAATAGCTTTGCACAAGCGATCGCAGGAAAAATCAATGAGCATTGTTTCAAATACCTAGACGCACCCGTTATAACATACGGTTCTGTGAATGTGCCAGCTATTCCACTCAATAGCACACTCGAACAAACCATGCTGCCAAATGCAGAAAAAGTAAAAACCAAGTTGGCAGAATTGTTGAATTATTAAACCCCTAAAACAAATTATACCATGTGTAAAAAATTCACTCTAGCACTCATCGCAATTGCCTGCACTATTAGCTCCATTGCACAATCATTTGAAGGAAAGATGACTGCCAAAATCATTCCGCTGAAAGTTCCTGCAGAAATGGAAGGAATGAAAGCAATGTTCAACCAAGACATTACTACCTACGTCAAAGGCGCCAAATCAAAAGCTGAAATAAAAAGTGCTATGGGCACACAAACTATCATCTTTGATTCGATTGCCAAAGAAGTAACGATACTCACGGATATGATGGGGCAAAAATTTGCCATGACTCAAAAAGTAGAAAGTTCTGCTGAAGCCAATTCAAGTGGTTTCGACCTCAGTAATGCCAAAGTGGAAAAGACAAGTGAAACAAAGAAAATCGCTGGATACAACTGTAAGAAGGCAATTGCTACCATGACAGATGAGGAAACCAAAGAAAACATGAAAGTAGAGTTCTGGTATACAGAAGAGATAGACGCCGCGATGTCTGGATTACCCTTCAAGGGCACCATGATGGAGTATGTAATGAACATAGAAGGAATGGAGTTGCAATTCACCATCACAGGCATCAACAAAGAATCAGTTTCTTCATCTGTATTTAACATCCCTGATGGCTACCAAGTCATGACACCTGAACAAATGCAAGGCATGATGCCTACCATGGGAAATGAATAAAAGATGAAAAAGTCTTCTTTAATTCTAATTATTGTGCTTGTAACAATTGGTGGATTTTTTTTCTACCGATACAATGTGGCACACGACGTGAAGCTTTCGGGCATTCAAGTTATTAAAAATGGCGAAGCCACAGCACTTGAAAAGAAAGTGACTCTGCCAGCCATTGTACATTTCTACGCGGCTTGGTGTGGGCCTTGCATGAAAGAAATGCCCGAAATTATTTCATTCGCCGAAGGCAATAAAGGTCGATTCAATGTGGTGTTTGTAACAGACGACACACCCGAAATCATAGAAATAACAGCCCTTCGCTTCAATACTACAACAGAGCGTTTTTTTCAAACACCATCATTAAAAGAAAACAATATTTACAGCATTCCTGTTACTTACTTCACCAACACTAAAGGAGAAATTGCCCATAGCATTCTTGGCGAATGCGAATGGACAAATCCTTCATTTATAAAAGAAGTAGAACAATATTTAAATCAATAATAAAATGAGCGATCAGTTTAACGGAGTTTCTAAAATTACAACCATCATTGATGATACTGAATTTAATTTTGAGTTGCCAGCAGATGGTGACAGTATTTTGAACGGTGCACTAAATATTGGTGTTGACGCCCCGTACTCATGCAAGGGTGGAATTTGCACTTCGTGCAAAGCCAAAGTCATCGAGGGCGAAGTACACATGACGGTAAACTATGCTCTCACAGACAAAGAGTTGAAGCAAGGATATATCCTAGCCTGTCAGTCACATCCGCGTAGCGAAAAAGTTAAAATATCGTGGGACGTTTGATGAATAAATGTTTGAGCATTCTCATTGCATTTCTTGTGACTCACTTTGAAGTTTCAAGTCAAAATCTCCAGGTGAAACAGGGCAATATTTCATTTGAGTCCAATGCAGAATTAGAAATTATAAAAGCCTCTTCAAATAAATTGAAGGGGCTTTTTAATGCTGCAACTAAGAACTTTGCTTTTACTATAGAAATCGGCACTTTCGAAGGTTTCAACAGCGCACTTCAAAAAGAACATTTCAATGAAAATTACATGGAAACCGCTGCCTTTCCTAAGGCAAGTTTTTCGGGTAAAATTCTAGACACTTTTGATCCTACCAAAGACAAACAAACCATCCGCGCTAAAGGAAAACTTGATGTTCACGGAGTAATAAAAGAACGAATACTCGAAATTGAGTTTACAAAAAAAAATTCTGAGTATTCCATCGCAACCAATTTCAACATTTTGCTCGAAGATCACGGTATCACTATTCCGCGGATCGTAAATCAAAAAATATCGCCTACCATTGCAGTAGCTGTTGTCGGTGTATTAAAATGAAATGACACGATTTCTTCTCATAGCTTTCACCTTCTTCTTCTGTTCAATCGCACAGGCCCAACAACCCTATTTTTCTAAATTAAACATCAACTATCAAAGCAGTGGAATCAAATTTCAAAAAATCTACGAGGATCCAACTGGCATCCTTTGGATAGGTACCAATGAGGGCATTATACGCTTCAACGGAAAGACATCAAAACTCATTAGACTCCCGCAACAAAACGGACATCGCATCACTGCAATTGTCGGTAATGAGTCTTACATCTTTGCTTCGGATCATAAAGGGGTTTTATACAAAATTAATACGCATCTCAACTACACTGTTGAACATACAGCGTATAATGAAGACGCTATCACTGCGCTTTATATCTCCAAAAAAAATCTCCTTGTAGGTACTGCCTCCTCTGGGATATTAATCTATGCTGACTTCAAGTTCCAACGAGTGCTTGATGCCTCCAATATTCTTGCAGATAATGCCATCCACTTTATCAAACCTTCCAATAACTACATCGCAATAGGCACCGACGCGGGCATTCACTTTCTAGATAAAGATTTTCAAATTTATAAGCTCTTAACTGCTGAGCAAGGGCTTTCGGACAACCTCATCTACGCTGCCCACAGCGATGCTCAAGATTTGGTGGTCGGAACACATAATGGCGAACTAAATCAAATCGATCCATCTTTAAAAATAGATGTCACTTCATTTCCCGCCTCAGATCAACCCATAAGATTTATCCTTAAAAAAAATCAAGAGTGGATAATCATCAGCGACTATGGCAATTTGCAAATAGCTACGCAAGACTTTACGAGTGTATATGAATCGAAATATACACAGCTGGAATC
Organism: Flavobacteriales bacterium; assembly: GCA_044371755.1. Classification (GTDB taxonomy): domain Bacteria; phylum Bacteroidota; class Bacteroidia; order Flavobacteriales_D; family Sanyastnellaceae; genus JAIXWP01. The sequence goes on from JBILSZ010000002.1 coordinate 52,756, forward strand.
CTTTTCAACCAACTATGAAGTGACAGATGCAATCATTGATAAAGAAGGAAATCTTATTATCTGCCAAAATACGGATCAAATTCTCCTTGCGGATCTCCAATTTCTGTACACAGCACAGCACGAAGATGTAAGTTTCGAAAATATCTCAGCTATACATCATGACCTCAATAGCCGCTTGTGGCTTGCAACAAAACAAGGATTGTGCTTTCACTCCGACCAGTTTATTCCCGGTAATAAACTTCAATTTGTGTTTAAAGCTAGTAAAGATCCGAAAACACAAATTATTTGTATTCGGGAGCGCAGTGATGGAAAAATATGGTTCGGCATGTATGGCGCTGGATTGGGAATCTACGACCCCAAAACAAACACAAACTCCACGATACTCAATCAAGCCGATCTAAGTGATGGAAACATATTTTCTATCTGTGAAATCAATGATGAAATGTGGCTTGCAACGCTCAATGGTGTTTTCATCACGAAAGAAATCAACGGCAGAATTGTGTTTGAAAAAAATGAAGCCATCAACGCATATTCAAGATTTATATATCGAATATTTAAAGATCGAGAAGGCCGTATTTGGCTCGCTACCGATGGAAAAGGTGCAGCATACTATACCGACCAAAAAATAAATCCAATATTCGATACGTCTGAGAGTATCATCGATGTCACCCAAGATCGCGATGGAAATATTTGGTTTTTAAACTCAGAAAATGAAATAATCATTTGGAATAATCAAATCATCTTTCGTCAAAAACTGCGCGTGCAGAGAGGATTTGCTCATATCCTAGCCATAGAGGCCGATTTAAATGGAAAAGTAACCATATTGGCACAAGAAGGTATTTTTAGCCTGGATTCAAAAGGAAACAACCAGCTTTTTTTTCCAGCAAAAAATCGAATCAACTCGAACTACCTTGACATTATTACCAACGATGAAAACTACCAATGGTTTGCTTTGGATAATGCTCTGGTACGCTTTGAAAGTGAAAACAACTCTAATCGCACTCAACCTCAGCCCATCATCGACCATATGTTTGTGGCCTTTCAACCCATAGACACGCTTACGCACAAATTCTCCTATCGCGACAATCATTTTACATTTCAAATATCAGCCCTCTGGTTTAAACAATTAGAAGATCTCGACTTTAGATATCGGCTCTTTGGACTTGATACTGCTTGGGTACAAACGAGTGATGCCGAAATTGTCTTTCCCAAACTAAGCCCCGGCGAATATAGATTTGAATTGCAAGCAGCGGTTAATGATCAGTGGACCAACTGCGAAACGGCATCCTATTTTTTTCAAATCAAAAAACCAATTTGGCAACAATGGTGGTTCATTATTATTGGCTTAATACTGGCTATAAGCATCGTTGGATATAGTGTTACCTACCGAATAAAAATACGTGAATCTAAATTGGCTTTGCGTCAAGAACAAACGCAAGTGCAGCTAGATACCTTGCGCAATCAAATTAATCCACACTTTCTTTTCAATTCTTTTAATGCACTCATCAACGCCATTCACCAAGATAAGGAGGTGGCGGTAGATTATGTGGAAAAATTGAGTGACTATTATCGCCAAATATTGGAAAATCAAACCAAACAGGTAATACTTCTCAGTGAAGAACTTGATTTGGTTAATAATTATTTATTCCTTCAAAAACAGCGATTCGCAGATAACTTGATTACCTCAATCACTCTTGATAATGAAGTTTTAAAAACTTGTATCCCCCCGATGACGCTACAATTGCTCGTCGAAAATGCCATTAAGCACAATAGTATTTCTAAGTCCTCTCCGCTAAGAATCGAAATTTTCAATCAAGAAAATCAGCTTTTTGTAAAAAATATAATAAGCCCGAAAATCCACCCTGAAAAAAGTACAGGTGTAGGCCTACAAAATATCAAAAGTCGTTATTCACTATTATTTTCAAAGCAAATAAAAGTCTCAAAAAGCGATACACATTTTGAAGTAATATTACCCATTATTGATAGTACCCAAGGCCATGCACATATTGATCATTGAAGATGAACCAGCGGCCTCTGACCATCTCAAAAGGCTCATTCAACAAAGCATACCCGAGGCCCTTATTCTCGATGTTTTAGATACTGTGGAATCAGCTATCTCTTGGCTTGAATCACATGATGAACCCCACGTGATCTTTACAGATGTGCAATTAGGAGACGGGGTTTGTTTTGATATTTTTAAAAAACACCAACCCAAGTGTCCTATTATTTTTACTACAGCTTATAATGAGTATGCCATTCATGCATTCAAAGTGAATGCAATCGACTATTTGCTAAAACCAATTAAAAAACAAGAGTTTTCAGAAACCTTGGATCGACTTCAGAGGCTTATATCTGAAAAGATGACGATCATCAATTTTGAGCAGTTAAGTAGTGTATATGAGGAAACTAAGGAGAAATACAAACATCGCTATGTAATCCGCTTCGGAGAACAAATGCGCACTATCACCTCTTCTGATATCGCCTATGTTTATACGCTTCAAAAAGGGGTTTTCGCGACCACCAATGAAGGCCGATCCTATGCTCTCGATAAGAGTCTCGAGCAAATGGAACAAGAATTAGATCCACACTATTTTTTTAGAATCAATAGGCAATTTATTATACACATTGATTCGATAGGTAAAATGCAAATCGTTTCAAAATCACGCGTCAAAATTGACCTCACACCTCCTTTCCAAGAGGGCGACGTCATTGTAAGCACCGAAAAGTCTCCCATTTTCAAAGCTTGGTTGAAGAGATGAGGCAATTCTCCCGATCGGAGGTTCCATTTTCCCGTTCAGCATCTTACATTTTATAATGTAAAATCTAAAGCGGATGTTTGCGTTGTCAAATCACAACAGCGCCATGAAAATCATCCCTTACATCTTCTCGATTGTGCTCTTGAGCGCTTGCGTTCACACCATTGAAGAGCCTGCGCCTACCGGCGGTGGAAACAATGGCGGCGGCGGCGGTGGTCAAACGGATTGCGATCCTAATCTTGTTTATTTCACCAATACCATACAACCTTTGCTTCAGTCGCGATGTGCTCAACCAGAATGCCACGATCAGGCGACACAGCAAGATGGGGTGGGAATGTTTGATTATAATTCAATAATGCAACAAGTGGCTGCGGGTAATCCTGGAGCCAGTGACCTTTGGGAAGCCATCACCGAAGACGATCCCGATAAGATAATGCCTCCGGCAGGAGAAGCTCCTCTAACAGCTGCAGAAATCAACCTCATCACGACCTGGATTCAACAGGGGGCACAAAATAATTCCTGTACAAGCGATTGCGACCCGGCGGCATTCACTTTTGCCAGCACCATTCAGCCAATGATTCAAACCCATTGTCAGGGCTGTCATAGCGGCAATAATCCAAATGCAGGATTAAGCCTCACCAATTACAACCAGATTCAAACAATTGCGTTGAATGGCAGTTTATTACATAGTATAAACGCTACCGGAGGCTTCACTTTAATGCCTTATCAGAGCAACGCACTTAGCAATTGTAAAAAACAGCAACTGCAAGCTTGGGTGGACGCCGGAGCACCAAACAATTAATTGACGCCATGAATTTCAAAATCTTTTTTACAGCATTCAGCCTTTTAGTGGTGGCCCTCACTTTTCAATCTTGCTACCGCGATAACGAAGAGGACTTGTACGGAAGCAGCACCACTTGCGACACCACAAACATTGTCTACAGCGGTCGCATTCAAGCCATCATCGCCAATAATTGCCTTACAGGCTGTCATTCACAAGCCGCAGGAAGTGCTGGAATTATTTTAGAAGGCTATATAAATTTAAAAAATGAAATCATCAACGGCTCAGTCATGTGCGCTATTCGTCACGAAGGCTGTAGTCCCATGCCCAAAAACAGTCCTAAACTAAGCGATTGTGACATCAATAATCTGCAGCGTTGGATTGATAGAGGTTATCCAGAAAATTAATCATCATGAAAAAAACCATCCTCATCATTTTATTGCTTGTTGCCATCGGCGGAGCATCTACCGCATACTATATGTGGAACAAGCCCAAACGCACAGCTGCCGATGAAAAGCCTACAGCATCCATGAGCGCTGACGACCTCCTTCTGGCATTTCAAAATGACGAAAACAAAGCCAATGCATCCTACCTCAATAAAATCATTGAAGTATCAGGCATTGTTGTTAAAAAAGAAAAAGACGATTCTGGCAGTGAAGTTGTATATCTCGAAACGACGGATGTATTTGGACTCGTTTCTTGCACCATGATACCAGGCACCACTTGTGATGCCAGCGAAGGTCAAGAAACAAAACTCAAAGGCATTTGCACCGGATATCTCAGCGATGTCGTGCTTACTCAATGTGCTCATTAATCATCATTACAAAAAAAATATTATGAAACAGGTCATTCTTATCGCACTTATCACTCTTGGATTTCAAACTTTGAAAGCCCAACAATACATGGATCGCGCCGCCTATTTGGGATTCTTCTCAGAAACCAAAATGGAAAACATCAAAGCCGACAACAATAAAGGAACGCTTGTATACGACGCGGCTACTGGTTCACTACAGATGTCAGCTCTTATGAAAGCTTTCGAATTTGAAAAAGCATTGATGCAAGAACACTTCAATGAAAACTATGTAGAAAGTGATAAATTTCCAAAAGCCGTTTTCAAAGGCAAGGTGGAAAATCACACTGCTGTAAACCTTTCTAAAGATGGCACCTACAATACGAAAGTTGCCGGTGAAATGACCATGCACGGTGTCACCAAAAAGATTACCGTTGATGCAGTATTTAAAGTAACCGGAGGCAAGATCACATGCGACTCTAAATTCAATGTGAAGCCAGAAGATTATAACATCACAATACCAAGTACAGTGAGAGACAATATCGCATCCGCGATAGCCGTAACCGTAAAAGCCAACTTAGAAGTTCTTAAGAAATAATCAGAATGACTTACAACATTCAAAAATATCTAGCAATTGGACTCGCCTCTGCGAGTCTATTGCTTTCTATAGCATCGCAAGCGCAGACAGATACTACTGAAGTAGACTTGCTGGCACTCCTCGGTGAAGAAGAAGAGATCAACTATGCGACTGCTACATTCAAATCTACTCGTGTCATCAATGGACACAGCGTGGAAAACGTAGCCAAAGGCGTACTAGACTTTCGCATTTCCCACCGTTTCGGATTTATTAATACAGGAGCCTACGAATGGTTTGGTCTAGATGGGGCGAGTATTCGCTTAGGCTGGGAATACGGTGTCACCGATTGGCTCATGGTGGGAGTTGGAAGATCTAGCTTCAATAAAGCATACGACGGATTTTTAAAGGCTAAAATTCTTCGTCAAAGTACGGGCAAAAGAAATATGCCTATAAGTGTATCTTACTTTGGATCCACCGTCATTAATACTATTCGCTGGGCGAATCCCGAACGAGAAAACTTCTTCTCATCACGCGTTTTCTATGCGCATCAATTATTGATTGGGAGAAAATTCAACAACGCACTTTCTCTGCAATTAAGCCCTACTATTATTCACAGAAATCTTGTAAAGACACGTGCAGAAGCCAACACCGTTCTGGCAATCGGAGCATCAGGCAGACATAAAATTACACAACGCCTTTCTCTCAATGCAGAGTATTTTTATGTGCTACCCGATCAACTTGCTACTCAATACAAGAACTCTTTATCTGTTGGTGTAGATATTGAAACAGGTGGGCACGTTTTTCAATTACACCTCACCAATAGTACTGCCATGACCGAACCTGGATTTGTTACCGAAAGCGTTGGGGAATGGGGAAATGGAGACATTCATTTTGGATTCAATGTGTCTCGCGTATTTACGATTGTTCGAAAAAAAGAAATTATAGAACCTTAATCGACCCCGAGATATTTGTGCGTTTGCACAGATATTCTCCACTTTGAATGAACGCGGATATAATCCATAATTAATGGATATGATTCATCGCGCTTATCCCACTCGGCTTGCAAAAATAAGGTGCAATGTTCCTGAACCTTTGATGCGTGCGTCTCACTCCATTCCAAATCTGATTTGTGATAAACGATTACTTTGAGCTCGTCTGCTTGTTGATAGATTGAATCTACTGGCACTTTGAATTTCTTCGGACTGAATGTTACCCAGTCCCATGTACCTGTTAGCTCGTTGGTTCCTGATGTTTCGATATGCGTTCTCAAACCTCTTGACTTAAGAGCTTCCGTCAACGCACGTAAATCATACATTGTTGGCTCGCCACCAGTAATCACAACAATAGGTGCTCCAGATGATTTAGCGTCTTCTGCTAGCGTTTCAATAGACAATTTTGGGTGCGCCGATGCATCCCAACTTTCCTTTACATCACACCAAACACAGCCCACAGCACAGCCTCCGAGTCTAATGAAATAAGCAGGAGTGCCAGCAAAAAAACCTTCTCCTTGCACAGTATAAAACCGCTCCATTACTGGTAATAGAAGATTATCCATTATTCTGCCTCACCTTTAGAAGACTCACCAACGAAATAGTCAATCTTATTTTTAAACAATACATTGAAAGTGGTCAACGAACCATAGATCTTGGTGATATACTGTTGCATTTCCACCTTCTCGCTGTCGGTTAATTTTGCGTGGGCGTTGATTTTTTGTTCGAGCACACGAAGACGATCGCGCAACATAACTATCTTATGAAAAAACGTTTCGACAGGAACTTCCTTCGGTTTCAAGGAACGATCAGCTGGCTGGAGATACAACATCCCACCTTCCCATTTATCTCCAAGCTGAATGACTTCTCCAGCATCGTAATACATATCAAAAACATTTTTTACTGCCTCCACTACATCTTCAAGCTCGACATGCGAAGCCACAACTGGAGCCGCTTCCAAGAGGGTGTACCCGTCGAAAGCTTTGCCCAATTCTTTTTCACCATGTTCTTTAAAAAAAATCTTGTATTTATAGTCATCTGATCCAAATACAACACCATCACCAAATTGAGGATGGTTGATTTTTGCTCCTATTCCGAAATTCATAATGATAAAATATAAGGTTCGACTATTCTACAATTCTTCCAAATAGATCATAATGTTCCGCGCTTTCAATTTCAACATTCACAAAATCTCCAATGCGCAAATACCCTTCTGATTTATTAATTACCACCTCATTATCCACCTCAGGAGAATCAAACTCCGTGCGGCCTATGTAACAATCTCCATCTATACGATCCACCAACACTTTGAAAGTCTTGCCTACTTTTTCCTCATTTAACTCCAAACTAATGTCTGATTGAATTTCCATTATAGAATTCGCACGCTTGGTCTTCACCTTCATTGGCACATCGTCTTTGCTATTATAAGCATGAGTATTTTCTTCATGAGAATAAGTGAAGACTCCTAGACGGTCAAAGCGCATTTCTTGCACCCAATCTTTCATCTCTTCAAAGTCACTTTCTGTTTCTCCAGGATAACCAGCAATCAACGTTGTACGCAAAGCGATGCCTGGTACTTTATCTCTGATTTGGTGAATGAGATCCGTTGTTTTCTCTCTGGTTATACCACGACGCATTGCCTTCAACATATTGGTAGAGGCGTGTTGCAAGGGCATATCCAGATAATTACAAATATTGCTTCGCTCTCTCATTACATCAAGCACGTCCATCGGAAAGCCTGATGGGAACGCATATTGCAATCGAATCCAATCGATGCCTTCAATATCTGATAAATGCTTGAGCAAATCTGCGAGCTTTCTGTCTTTATAAATATCCAGTCCGTAATAGGTCAAATCTTGCGCAATAAGAATCAACTCACGCGTTCCATTTTTCGCAAGATTCTTGGCGTTTTCTACAAGCTGTTCCATTGGTGTGCTCAGGTGCTTGCCACGCATCAATGGGATGGCGCAGAAAGAACATGGTCGGTCGCAACCTTCAGAAATTTTGAAGTATGCGTAGTGAGCAGGAGTAGTCAACAACCTCTCCCCCACGAGCTCATGCTTATAATCTGCTTTTAGTGTTTTCAGCAATCGAGGCAAATCACGCGTTCCGAAAAAAGCATCAACCTCGGGAATATCTTTTTCCAATTCTGGCTTGTAGCGCTCGCTCAAACAGCCGGTCACGATAAGCTTATCTACATTTCCCTTTTCCTTCTCTTTCGCCCACGCGAGAATCGTATTGATGCTTTGCTCTTTCGCATTATCGATGAATCCGCATGTATTGATGATTACGATTTCCGCATCCTTTTCTTCTGACTCGTGTTCTACCTCAAAACTGTTTGCTTTGAGCTGTGCCATCATTACTTCACTATCGAAAATATTTTTCGCGCAACCGAGTGTCACCACGTTCACTTTATTCTTGCGGAGTGTTTTTGTTTTCATTTATGCTGTGGGATTACCTTGGTTGAATAATGAATCGACGAATTCAAAACGATTGAATACTTGAAGGTCTCCAATCTTTTCGCCTACTCCAATATACTTTACTGGAATACTGAATTGGTCTGAAATACCAATCACAACGCCACCTTTAGCGGTACCATCGATTTTGGTGATGGCCAATGCATTTACATCTGTGGCTGCGGTAAATTGCTTCGCCTGTTCGAACGCGTTTTGTCCAGTGCTGCCATCAAGTACGAGCAATACTTCGTGAGGCGCGTCAGGAACTACTTTTTGCATCACCCTTTTAATTTTGGTAAGCTCATTCATGAGCCCCACTTTGTTGTGCAATCGACCTGCGGTATCGATGAGTACTACGTCCATATTTTGGGCAACGGCGCTTTGCAAGGTATCGAATGCCACTGATGCCGGGTCAGCGCCCATGCCTTGAGACACGATAGGCACATTGGCACGTTCGCTCCATATTTTTAATTGATCTACCGCGGCAGCACGGAAAGTATCTGCGGCACCCAGCATTACATTCTTTCCTTGAGACTTCAATTGATGCGCTAACTTTCCGATAGTTGTTGTCTTACCTACTCCATTCACTCCCACCACCATAATCACATAAGGTCCTTGAACTTTGGGTATGAAAACATCGGCACTTTCCTCACCCTCATGAGAGGAGAGAAGATTTGAAATTTCTTCTTTAAGAATATTGTTCAATTCGTCGGTGCCCATATAGTTATCGCGGGACACGCGCTCTTCAATTTTCTTGATAATCTTGATGGTGGTTTCTACACCGACGTCAGAGCTGATCAACAACTCTTCAAGATTATCGAGCACCTCGTCATCTACACGACTCTTCCCTGCAATGACCTTGGCAAGCTTCGAGAAAAAACCTGTCCGAGTTTTTTCCAAACCTTGGTTGAGGCTTTCTTTCTTCTCTGATGAGAATAGCTTTTTAAAAAAATTCATTTTGTAGTATATCTAGACCGCAAAGATAAGCATATAAAAAAACCCTCCTCGTCTTCGACGGGAGGGCTTTTGTATCATTCAATATCTTCTCCTCAGTGATTAGCCTTTAGCAAACCACTCAGCGATTTTATCGTTGTGTACAATTTCTTCTTTAAATGAGTAAGCGCCTGATTTAGGAGACTTTACCATTTTGATCACCTTCGTATGGTTCTTACCACCTCCGGTCTGTAGGGATGCAACTACCTTCTTAGCCATGGTACTTCAGTATTACTTGATTTCTTTGTGTACAGTCATCTTCTTCAAGATCGGATTGTATTTCTTCATTTCCAATCTATCGGGAGTGTTTTTTCTGTTTTTGGTTGTGATATAACGGCTGGTGCCGGGCATGCCTGTAGTCTTATGCTCAGTGCACTCCATAATCACTTGTATTCTATTGCCTTTCTTAGCCATAACTTCTTGTAAATGGGGGGCAAATGTACTACTTCTTTCCTTTTTTACAAAATCCGTTGTTAAAAAAAAATAAGTTTAACAGTGAAAACACCCCAACTCACTCATTTTCAACACTAAAACTTTAAGTCAAAGATAATATAATCCTCGTCCTCGTAAACACTCTTGTGGACAAGCCTCCCCAAATATCGATGTTTGTTGACGACTAAATAGCTGGCACCAGCGCTTTTTACTAGATTCAAATATGTCGCATCGTCTAATTGAGCGCTCGTGCAAACCCAACCCTTGCGGTGAGCTAAATACAATTCTTGAGGGTTGCCCTCGCCGTTAATCACCACCAATACATTTTGCGGAATGTGATCACTAACAATACTCTCAAGCTTCATCTTGTAGAGATTTCGATTATGAATTCTAAAATCATGCGCCTGATTGGCGAGTGACTCAACGCAAATTACCGCAAAGAGCACCCACATCGCTTTCCTTTGAATAATAGAAATTAGCCCTGAGGTCGCCAAAACAGCATATAGGGGCGCCAACGGAATCATATAATAATGCTGGAAAACAAAATGTCGGCCCGACTTGATGGCATACAAAAAGAAAACTCCAAAAACCAATGTGGTCAATGCCAAGAGCTTGAATTCTTTCCTTTGAATAGCTCTAAAAATCCCTAGTAAAACCAGCGACAGAGCCACGTAACTCATGGTGACGCTAAAGTAAAAATTGCTAGCAACCAGATCTAAATTATCGAGCACAGTATGCAGCCCTTCACCAAACGATTCTCCTGAATTATACCAAATACCGCTTTGTTGGGAAAGTTGGATGTTCCATACGAAATACCACCAATATGTCACAGAGATGGGGATAATGGATATGATAACAATTTTAATTTTATTCTTTAGTGGAATTTCCTTTTGAAATAGCATGATCAACATCCCAGAAAGCACAATGGCTGCGGGAATTTTGATGAGCATAGCCAATGACGCCAATAGACCATACATGATCAAATTACTCCATGAAGCTCCACGCATGTATCGCACTCCGTATAGCAATGCCCCAATTGCCAAAGAAATGGATGCTACGTCCGGCATAAACTTTCTTGAAAATGCAAACCATATCGAACAGCCCAAGAGCACCATTCCAATGAATGCAAAAAAGCTATCCTTCCATTCTTTCAATAGTAAATAAAACCACCATAAACCAAGGGAGCTGAGTATTAAGATGATTAATCTACCATACCAATGTTCATGTCCGAAAATATTGGAGATGGAGGCATAGACATAATTTAGCGCTGGAAACTCCATTCCCACTACACCAGAACTCGCAGACTCACCAACGCCGATATCGTCGATCATGGGATGAAAAAAATCCGTGTTGCCTTCATAATAATTGCGCGCCACCATAAGGCCTGTCACTTGACGCCAATGGTGATTTACTTCCAAAGGAGGGTGCTGAATGCTATATAGCCTTATTAGAAATAAAAGAGCTATGACAATAGCGACACGATATTTTATTAAAAAACTCATGAAAGATGCTTCAACGCCTCGCGCACTGTGAGGCCTGAAAATTCATTAGTAGAAACAAAATTCTTTACAAATCGAGGGTCTTCATGGGCATATTGTCGCAAAGCCCAGCCCATAGCTTTTCGAATGAAAAATTCCTTGGAATCCTCATGTTGTAGAATGGCCTTGATTAATATATCTAGGTCTGTATCTTTCTTATAAAATATTTGAAAAATAATCGCAGAACGGTTGAGCCACATATTATCTGAAAGAATCCAGCGATTGATAATAGTTTGCTTTTGGTCGGGAAATTCTTTAAAATATTTAGCAGCCAAATGGGACGCTAAGAAGTCAACCGTATCCCACCACGACTTTTCTGTGATCAACCATTCAATCAACTCGATACTTTCTCTATTCTTATAAATTTTCTTCTTCTCCGCATATTCCATCGCAAAATAGTGAAACTCACGATAAGGCTTTTGCCAAAGCGATTTCATCAAAATAGTTGGATCAATCTCACTATCTTGAATAATCTCCTTTTGCAAAGCTTTTGAAATTGCAGCTCTGATCGGCTTTTTAATACCTAAAAAAGGACTTATACCTTTCATATAAGCCTCCATTTTGGGTGCCTCCTGCTTATTGGAGTGTTGCTCAAAAATCGAAACCAGCGATTTTAACGCCGTGTGTTTGTCCATTTTGCTAAAATAACCCTTCCCCCACATCGTTTTGTTGATAATAGAAAATGATATGAAGTGAGGAGTGTTGGTGAAAATCTACTTTTGTTCGTGGAAAAAAGTGAGCAATAGCAAATTAAGAAGATAACCAAGGCGTGGCAGAGAAGTCAAAAAAAAATAGTTCATCAAACAGCAGTCTAAAATCGTTTCTGCAAGATCCCCGTGTAAAAAAAATCGGTGGTTTTTTACTCTTATCATTTTCAATATATCTCTTCTTAGCTTGTCTTTCATATGTATTCACTGGAGGTCACGATCAGCACTTGATTCGCGGCACATCCAAGGTTGAGTCTTTTTCAGATCAAGAACCTTATCGCAACTGGATGGGTAAGGCAGGCGCACATTTGGCGCATTTTTTCATGTTCAAATACTTAGGTGTGGGTTCATTTTTCATCGCATTCATGTGTTTTTTATACGGGGTGAAAATTGCGTTTCAAAAGTCTTTATTACCGCTCTTCAAAAGCTTAAGATTATCCATTCTTGGGGCGCTATACTTCCCGCTTTTAATAGGTTTCTTTTTTCATAATCGTGTAGATGGTTTTGATAGAAAAATTGAAATCACATGCAACGATCGCTTTGTTGGAGGTTACGGACATTTTGCTACAGAGTATATCACTTTTAACCTCGGCTGGTGGGGCACTTTGATGTTACTTTTGGTGGTAGCCCTTGCCTACATGATTTTTAATCATAATCATAAAGTGGAAGCTGCATTCAGCCGAATCGGGGAATGGATGAAAAGAGAACCGGAACAAGAACAGGAACAAGGAACAGGGGAACAGGGAACAGGGGAACAAGGAACAGGGGAACAGGGAACAGAGGAACAGGGAACAGGGGAACAAGGAACAGGGGAACAAGGAACAAGGGAACAAGAACGAGAACGAGAACGAGAACAAGATCAGGGAACAAAGGAACAGGGGAACAATAGCCTGCCCATTCATGGGCTGGCGGAGGGTCAGGAACAAGAACGAGAACAAGAACAAGATTCGGAATTCGGAATTTCGAATGCTGAATCGCAAACTGAGAATTCTAATGCTGTTCCTACCTATCGCACCATTAGCAATAGCTTCCGAGAAGACCGTCCTGCGCCGATTACAGTAAATATAACACCAGATGAAGAAGACTCTGACGAACTTGCGCCCGAGCCCTACCTCATCTCCCGCCCCATTCCCCCTACTCCTACTCCTTCTCCTACTCCTACTCCTTCTCCTACTCCTACTCCCTCTTCTCCCGACCCTATTTCGATAAAATTCGAATTCCCGGAGCCCACTGTTTCTGAAACAGAACCTAACGAACCAGAATTCGATGATTTTATCCCAGAAGCAATAAATGAAAGTGCTCCCGTAATCAAACTAGCGGGTATGGAAGTGGAAGCACCAAAAGAAGAGGACATACTCAGCGAAGAGGATTTGGAAAGTAAGCTCAAAGAGTTCGGCCCATACGATCCCAAATTAGACCTCAGTCGCTATGAGTTGCCGCCCATCGATTTATTGAAGCCACACGGTTCGGGTGTACCCCAAATCAATAAAGAAGAGCTCGAGGCGAATAAAAATAAAATTGTCGAAACGCTCAATCACTATAAGATTGAAATTGATAAAATCAAAGCCACCATTGGGCCAACGGTGACGCTCTATGAAATTGTACCAGCCCCTGGGGTTCGCATTTCCAAAATTAAAAATTTGGAAGACGATATTGCCCTTAGCCTTGCAGCGCTCGGTATTCGTATCATCGCGCCCATACCAGGGAAAGGCACAATAGGTATTGAAGTGCCCAACTCGAGACCTGATGTGGTGTCCATGCAATCGCTCATCAAAAGCGATAAATTCCAAAACTCTGATATGGACCTGCCAGTAGTTTTGGGTAAAACTATTTCGAACGAAAATTTCGTAGCCGACCTAGCCAAAATGCCGCACTTACTGATGGCCGGTGCCACGGGACAAGGTAAGTCCGTGGGTCTCAACGCGATTCTTGTTTCTCTTTTATACAAAAAACACCCCTCGCAAATCAAGTTTGTGTTGGTGGATCCGAAAAAAGTGGAATTGACGTTATTCAATAAAATCGAACGTCACTTTTTAGCCAAACTTCCAGATTCTGAAGAGGCCATCATTACCGATACGAGCAAAGTAGTGCGCACTTTGAATTCCCTTTGTATAGAAATGGATGACCGCTATGAGTTACTGAAAATAGCTCAGTGCCGGAATATCAAGGAGTACAATGCAAAGTTCATCGCTCGCCGCTTAAATCCCGAAAACGGTCATCGATACCTTCCTTACATCGTGCTGGTGGTGGATGAATTCGCTGATCTTATCATGACCGCTGGACGAGAAGTAGAAACGCCCATTGCCCGTTTGGCACAACTTGCTCGAGCCATCGGTATTCACTTGATCATTGCAACCCAGCGCCCTTCGGTAAATATTATTACAGGTACCATTAAAGCCAACTTCCCAGCGCGTATAGCATTTCGTGTGACGAGTAAAATAGATTCGCGTACGATTCTCGATGCTGGAGGAGCAGATCAATTAATTGGTCGCGGTGATATGCTTTTTTCAACTGGCAATGATTTGATTCGTATCCAATGCGGATTTGTTGACACGCCCGAAGTAGAGGAAATTACTGAATTCATAGGCGCTCAACAGGCTTACCCCAGCGCTTTCTTGTTGCCTGAAGTCCCCGACGAAAACAGCGGTGGTGAAGCTATGTCCTTTTCAGAAGAAGACCGTGACTCACTCTTTGAGGAGGCTGCCCGAGTGGTGGTTACTACACAACAAGGTTCAGCATCCATGCTTCAGCGAAAATTAAAACTAGGCTACAATCGCGCGGGAAGACTTGTTGATCAACTCGAAGCTGCGGGTATCATTGGCCCGTTTGAAGGCAGCAAGGCCCGAAAAGTGCTCATTAGTGATGAGATTAGCCTTGAGCAATTTCTCAAAAACATGAACAACCCTGGGTATTAATTCTCAAGGTTCTTTCGTCCGAAACATATAACTTTGCACCCCTAATCTGTTTTTGGAACAGTTATTGAAATTCCCCGCATCAAGAATTTTTACAAAATGAAAAAGTTGACCTTTATAATCAGTGCAGCCATTATCCTATTGAGCAATATTGCATCTGCACAAACTTCAAAAGAAATCCTCGATAAGCTTTCTACGAAAGCAAAAGGCTGGAAATCTATCTCCGCTGATTTCACCTCTACTCTCAAAGACCAAAAAGCCAATGTGAATCAAAAGCAAGAGGGTAACATCAAAATCAAAGGAAATAAATATCACTTAAACCTTTCTCAATACACTGTAATATCAGATGGTACTACCGTATGGAGTTATGATAAAAAAAGCAATTCTTGCACCATCGATAATTTAGAAGACATCAAAGACGGAGCATTTGATCCATCTGAAATGTTTACTATTTGGGAAAAAGATTTCAAACATGAAATGAAAAACACCAACGCCACTGTTGATGGCGAAGCATGTTATGAAATCCACTTATATCCCAATCAGCCAAAAAATAAGCCTTACCATACGATTGTGATGTACATCACGAAATCTAAGATGGAAGCAAATAAAATTGTGGTTAAAACCCGCGAGAATGCTGAGATTTCTTATAAGGTGAAGAACTTCAAGACGAACTCTGAATTTCCTGACACAGATTTCAAATTCAACAAAGCGTCATATCCAGGCGTGGATGTGGTGGATAATAGAATTTAAAATTCTGAATTCCGAATTCCGAATTCTGAATTCTGAATTACCCAATCTATGCCTTTGACTAATTTCTTGAGCGTTTCGTGCTCCGCTGTGCCTTCTTTGGGCTGGTGATTGTAAAGCCACGAAGCATGTTCGGGAAGGCTCATTAGAATGGATTCGATGCGCCCTCCTGTTTCAAGCCCGAATCGCGTGCCGCGGTCATAGATTAGGTTGAATTCAACGTAACGCCCCCTACGTATCAATTGCCACTGTTTTTGTTGTTCAGTGTAGGAGGATGACTTATTCTCGTTTACTATAGGTCGATATGCCTTCAAAAAAGTATTACCAACCGCTTGCATGAAATCAAAGAAGTATTCTTTAGAGTTCTTTTCATTTGGCACTAGGTAATCGTAAAATATCCCTCCGATTCCTCGTGTTTCATTGCGATGAGTGATGAAAAAATAATTATCTGCCCACTCTTTAAACTTATCATAGTACGAGGCATCAAATGCATCGCATGTTTCTTTCATACATTGATGAAAATAATGAGCTTGTGCATCATTGACATAGATGGGAGTTAGATCAATTCCCCCACCGAACCAGCTATCTCCTTGATCCGTTTCGAAATAGCGCACATTCATATGTACAATAGGCACCATCGGTGAAATTGGATGCATCACCAAAGAGACGCCAGTGGCAAAAAAACGCTTTGCAAGAGGATTCACTTTTGCGCTTAAAAAAGAAGGGAGGTCTCCTTCAACAGCACTGAAGTTGACGCCTCCCTTTTCAAATACATTACCATGAGAAATCACTCTACTAATACCGCCTCCACCTTGGTGGTGCGACCAGTGATCTTCCGAAAATCTTCCCTTCCCATCTTCTTGTTCCAAGCCATCACAAATAGACTTTTGTAATGACTTTAAGTAAGAAGTAATCTCTTCTTTTGTGATCATTATTATTTTTGAAGCTTACTATTTTTCAAACCGTAGGCGAAGTAGATAATGATACCTGCTACCATCCAAAATCCTGCTACTTGAAGTGTATTCAAGTCCAAAGACACGATCATCAATCCGCAAACAAGGATACCCAAAATAGGCACGATGGGAACCAATGGTGTTCTGAAAGGACGCTCCAAATCTGGATTTGATTTTCTCAAGAGCAATACTGCCAAACAGACCAATACAAAAGCGAATAGGGTTCCGAACGAGGTAAGGTCTCCAGCTACACTGCCAGGAACGAACGCTGCGAAAGCACCTACAAATAGGAATAAAATCCAATTGGATTTGTAAGGAGTTCTAAATTTAGGATGAAGATCTGCAAAAGCTTTAGGTATCAATCCATCATTGGACATGCTGTAGAATACACGGCTTTGTCCCATCAACATTACTAAGATTACAGATGAAAATCCTGCGAGAATCGCAATGCTCACACCCGTACCCAGCCATTCCCAGCCTGTCATATATGTATTTATCGCATATGCTACAGACGCTTCCTTACCTGCTGTTTGGAACTCCGTATAATTAGCTACACCCGTGAGAACATAACTAAAGAGCACATAGAGCACAGTGCACACTGCGAGTGAACCGAGGATTCCGACTGGCATATCTTTCTTTGGATTTTTAGCCTCTTGAGCAGCAGTACTTACAGCATCAAAACCGATGAATGCGAAGAATACGATGGCGGCCCCACCGAGCACTCCTCCCCAACCCCATTCAAAGAAGCCATCATGACCAGGAGTTCCTTCTGGAATCATATATGGAACGTGATTTTCTGGCTTGATATAGGCCCAACCTACAGCAATGAATACAAGTACAATTGCAACCTTAATAAATACAATAATACCATTGACTATGGCTGACTCTTGAGTACCGCGAATCAAAAGCATAGTTAGTGCAAGAAGAATAATCAACGCTGGAGCATTGACGATACCGTCTTGTGCAGATACAAGCGCAGCAAGATTTGCCGGGAGTTTTTCATATTGACTATCTGAAAGTATTAAAATTCCATCTTTTGCTCCTTTGAAATCTGGAAAAGCTGCGGTTATTGTAGCAAGAGCATCGCCGCTCACAGTGTAGAGTGTTTCAAATGGGGAATGGCACCATTCATAAGGAATAGCACCCCCTAGCAGATTATTCAAATATTCACTCCAAGCGATGGATACCGTTGCAGCACCCAGTGCATATTCCATGATCAGCGCCCACCCTATAATCCAAGCGACCAACTCTCCCATGGTTACATAGGCGTATGTATAAGCACTTCCGGCTATCGGAAACATGGAAGCAAACTCGGCATAACAGAGGCCGGCAAAAGCACAGCCAATTGCTGCTACCACAAAACTCAAAGTAACAGCAGGTCCTGCAGCTTCAGCAGATGCAGCCGCAGTTCTTACAAATAGCCCAGCACCAATGATGGCACCAATACCCAAAAGCACAAGGTTTGTCGCGCCTAACGTTCTTTTCAATCCTCCTTTTTCACCCTCTGTTTCGTTGAGAAGAAGGTTCAATGGTTTTTTAATCCAAATATTACTCATAAGAATTGGTTAATGGTTTTATGAAGAGTGG
This sequence comes from Flavobacteriales bacterium, assembly GCA_044371755.1. GTDB lineage: Bacteria > Bacteroidota > Bacteroidia > Flavobacteriales_D > Sanyastnellaceae > JAIXWP01. Next base: position 70,974 of record JBILSZ010000002.1, read on the forward strand.
CAATAATAATTCAAAATCCTTATTTCTTTTTAGATTTTGTTGGTTTCGATGGTGTCGCTGGCTCTTTTTGCTTTTTGGGCTCCGGAATTACTACGTTTAAACGAGCGCTGATCTGATTGATTGGCACTGCGAATCCTATTCCTTCGATTCCATAACCCACATATTTCGAACTGACTATTCCTATTAGCTCTCCCTTTTCGTTGAGCATAGCTCCGCCACTATTGCCTGGATTCACCTTGGCATCCGTCTGTATATACCCAAAATCAGCAAAAGATCGTCGACCACTAATGACACCCTTGAAAACCGATTGACCCAATAAAGTATCCGCCGGTGTACCCATTAAATAGACCGTGCTCCCAATTTCTTGTTCTTGGCCACTTGGTAGTAAGGCTGGTAGATTGGTTCGCTCGATTTTTAATAATGCCAAATCACAATCTGGATGCCTTCTTAATACCCGACCCTCCGACACTGAACCATCTTTGAACTTCACTTTTACCGTTTCATTTTGTCCTACCACATGAAAGTTGGTCAAGATATAGCCATCACTCGAAATCACACAACCACTGCCATGTCCCTCTGGGGTAATAATGGTTGGAACTGTATGAGAAAGAAAATCCCAGTCTAATAACGCTGAGCCTCCGGTAATAGAAACTTTTTCAAAACTAGAAATATCGGTGGCATCGAAATACTCGGATGACTTGATCAAACCCATTACTTTATCTTCAGAAAAAAATTGAGCGAGAATCTTATTTATCAACTTAGAAAAACCATTTTCCCAGTTAGAAGCATCCCTATTAGCGATAAGCTCTTCGATTGAAATATCCTCTTGAACTAAAGTCTTTCCATAATAAGAACTCAATTTCATATCAGCAAACATCTTTAAGTAAACGGCATTAACGCCACTTTTACTTTTAGGTCTTATGTAGCTAAATTCAAGACGATGAACACGCATGCTCATGTGCAATGAATTTTTATAGTCTGGAAATATTCGTTCAGTGGTATCGATAAAATTATTTTCACTTAGCAGACCATAGAGATATCCCTCAAGGCCCGAGCTCGCTTCTATGATTTCATCGCTGTTCGAAGAAAGTTTGTTGTACAATCCTTTTTTTCGTTGAGCTTCCGTTTTGTAATAACTCTCTGTGATCTCACCTTCCTTTAGATCAAAATAGATATTTTCTGTGGTGATATATTTTTGACCTTCCTCTCTCCTTGGAAGTGATGTGTTACTTTGAGCGAACGAAAAAAACACGGCAAAAGTGAGTGTAGTGAGTGAAAGTATTTTTTTCATCAGTATTCTGTGTTTAGATTAAGGCCATTTAAAATATCCTCGGCTGACACAGCGAAAGAAAGTCCTTCGAGCGCAGCTCCAATGTACTTTTCATTCACAATACCGATAACAAAACCGTTTTTATCTATTATCGGACTTCCGTTGTTACCATTGGATACTTTAGCATCCGTTTGTAAAAACATCACACCATTTTGCTCGCGATAACCGCTTACAATACCTGAACTTATGGATTGTGACAAGGCTTTATTAACAGGAGACCCAACACAAAATACATTCTCTCCAGTTCGTCCCGATGTTGACTTGGAGAGCTTTAATGATGATACCCCAGTGGTGTCGGTACTTATCAAGACGATATTACTCACAGGATCTCTCTTAATCACTCGAGCTTTTTTCTTAGCGCCATTAGAAAAAATAATGTCGACCTCTTCCTTCGTTCCTACGACACGATGAGAAGTAATTGCTAATCCATCGGGAGAAATCAAACATCCACTTCCATGAAAACCGTCTCCATCAATCGTTATTTGAGCGTTCGCCATATTCTGGAAATCTGGTTTAGAATTCAATGGCGCCTTGAGAGGTGTTGAATCCCCTTTAGAGTAAGTATTGTTAAATGCCTCACGAGTACGATTATAAAGCGCTGTAAACTCGTCACTCTTCATTGCTTCAGCAAGACCATTTATGAGCGCGTCTCTCAGGCACGATTCACGTTGATATAGTAAAAGATAATAACCATTAGAAAAAAGAGCCGATTCGCTTTTAACGTCCACAAAATTCAGAGCATTTCCAAAAATATCGCAGAAAGTAAATCGCGTAGTCAATTTTAACGAAGTTCCAAATTGCTTGACTCGATTCTCATGCGCTTCGAGAATTTTTAAATCCACAGAAAGGCACTTGTCATAGTTTTGAATGATTTCACTTTGACTATTTTGATAGCCTAAATCATCCAAAGTGTTGTTGAGCCAATAAGCGGGAGCTTCAATATAATCTTCTATATTCACTGGGTGAGAATCTTTGCTCTTTGACCAATCCTTGAGTTTGTCATAAAAATGAACATTAAACTTATCTATTCTTATTGAGTCCAAATCAGCTTTCATCTTCACAAACACATCGTTATAGTCGCTTACTGGAAGTTTTTCCAACTCGTCAACTACATAGTTCCTTCGATGCATATTTCCCGCTATCAAATAATCCAATCCTGCGATTAAACCGTAAGAAATGACGGTCCCATCTACTTCGCCTGCGTTAGAAAAAAGAATCAATGCAGGAGGTATAGCTGTTACAAATACATTTGGGTCAAAACGGGTGGGCTTGATGATAGTACTTTTTGTTTTATAACCAGCCCTCGTGGTGGTCACTATGCAAGGACGATGCTTGTAAATAGAAGCACCCGCGTATTCACTGGTATATATATCATTCACATAAACACTAGCTTTATCATCTTTGGAAGAGACATAAACTGTCTTTCTGGAAATCAAGGTAGCACAACTGCTGAGTGTCGCAACAACGATAAAAAAGAAAAAAATTCTATATAAAAACTGTCTCATAACCTTATTCAAAATTAACCTTTAGACGTTCATTGATATACTTCACTGGAATTGCGAACCCGATACCTTCTGTGACAATACCCATCGCCTTAGACGAAACGATTCCTACGAGTTCTCCGCTTGCGTTAATTAAGGCACCACCGCTATTTCCAGGGCTTATATGTGCATCCGTCTGTATCAATTCTAGTTTATTATTTTTTCTAAGATTACTTACAATTCCTGCCGTCAATGTTTGGCCCAATTGAGGATCGGCAGGAGTACCAATCACTCTTACTTTATCACCAAGAACAACCGCTGCGTCTTGATTAGGAATTAAAAATCCAAATTTTCTATCCGTATTTACTTTAATCAACGTGAGATCAGAATAAGCGTCCGTTCTGATAATCTCAGCTGGATACTTCACCCCGTCATTCATAATTACTTCAAGTTTATTAGACTTCACACCTGCCACGTGGTGATTAGAAATGATGTAGCCATCTTCGCTAATAATACATCCACTCCCGTGTCCGTTATCGGTTTGAATCGTCACCACCGCTTCTAAAAGCTGACTTACCGATTTGCTCTGATTCGTAGAGCGCTTCATCCATACTGCTTCTTGGCTTTCAACATTGGCAAGCTGTTGGGAGCGATTCTTAATCAATTCGAGCAACTCTGCTGAATGAGAAATCTCGTAAGCCAATGCTTGAAAAATATCAAATATCAAAAAACCTCTTCTTGAGTAGGTTTCTAAATCTTGATCACATCTAAGATCATCTATCTTCAAGTAAGCGTAGCCGCCTTCGTATGTATTTGAATAGATATTTAATCTTTCTGAGTAAATCTTAGCGCCATACACGTCAGCTATTTCTATATAAAAAGTGGATTCTGCCTTTGTAATACTGGGCTTCAGACAAGTTTGAAACACAAGTTTTTCAATGGTGATCTCTAGTTGCAGCTTCTTTTGCACATCGCTAAAAAAAGAATCTGAGGTGTCCACCAAACCTGCTAGTGCCAGATTGTACGAAAGTAAGTTCCCAAAAACATCGCATGACCCTGTTATGGAGTCAAGACCGAATGTGCTATATCCACTCTTTATAGGGCGTCCTTCACCAATATTTCTGCTATATAAAAAATCACCATGGTCAGCAGCCCCCATTTTAAGTGTGGTAGACTCCAAGGTAAAGGAAGCTAGTTCACTCAACTTACTTTTCATCGATAAAGGATTTGGCAACCTTCCGCCATTGCTCGCCTTTAAATCAGTAACCTTACCTAAATGAGAATAAGTACGAAAGCCCTCTTGCGATATAACTAAAACTTTTTGTTTGTCTATTTCGCTATCATAAAATAGTTCAATACCTCCCGCGCCATAGTACTTTCGAGCGTTACCATCTCCACTCTTTTGTGTCAGCCCGAAAAAACTATTGAAAAAAAGAAGGATAAATAAGAAGCCGTGAATTAATTTTTCAGCCATAAATCTATTATTTCAGTGCGCCAAGTTAATTAAAAAAGTTCAAAACCGCTTTGTAGAACATATTGATTCTATCCATGTTTATCTTTCTCATTCGTACTATCGAATGCCAGAATAATGTCTGTACATGCTGAAACTTTGCGCATCCAAATAGAAGAGATGGGCGACCAACACGTAATGACATCCATCGAAACACCGCTAAGAGAGGATGCCTTTGAAATGGATGATGCGGAAAAAATTGATTTAATAGAATCAAAATTTCGCGATATCATGGAAATTTTGGGTCTAGACCTTACTGATGATAGTCTTTCAGGAACGCCCCATAGAGTAGCGAAAATGTATGTTAAGGAGATTTTTAGCGGCCTCAATCCTGAGAATAAGCCGGACGTAAAACTCTTTGAAAACAAATATCAATACAACGAAATGTTGGTAGAAAAAAACATCACGTTTTACTCCAACTGCGAGCACCACTTTGTACCGATCATCGGAAAGGCCCATGTGGCTTATATCTCAAATGGTCAAGTGATTGGTCTTTCGAAGTTGAATAGAATTGTTCAGTATTTCGCGAAAAGACCTCAAGTACAAGAGCGATTGACCATGCAAATTGCCAACGAACTCAAGAAGATACTCGGCACTGAAGATGTAGCCATTTTGATTGATGCAGTGCATTTGTGTGTTAGTAGCAGAGGTGTTCAAGATGTAAATAGCAGCACTGTAACATCCTACTATGGTGGTGCATTCGCTGATGACGCCACAAAAAGTGAATTTCTTAAATACATTGGTTTGTAATGGCAAAGTATCTTATCATTGGCGGCACCACGGGAATCGGGGCTGAACTTGCACAAATTTTATCCAATAAAGGTCATGAAATTATTGTGACTGGAAGAGGAACTAATACATCATTGGTAGGTACTTTTTTGCAATGGGATGCTAATAACGATACCCAGCTAAGTATTCCTTCGGAATATCTTGATGGTGTCGTTTATTGCCCTGGAACCATCGCCCTAAAACCGTTTCATCGATTTACGGACGAAGAGATACTTCAAGACTTTACAATAAATGCGCTAGGTGCGGCAAGAATATTAAGAGAAACTTTTCCCTTGCTAAAAAAATCAACCTCCCCTGCTGTGGTCTTATTCAGTACAGTAGCCGTACAAACTGGAATGGCATTTCACGCATCAATTGGTATGGCAAAAGGTGCAATCGAGGGCCTTACCAGAAGCCTTGCCGCCGAATGGGCACCCACAATAAGGGTAAATGCAATAGCACCGTCGCTCACACAAACGCCCCTTGCAGAAAAGCTTCTCTCAACACCAGAGAAAATCGAGGCTGGAAATAAGAGACACCCCCTTGGACGTGTGGGTTCAGCCCATGATCTGGCTGCAACAGCAGCATTCCTTCTAAGTCAAGACGCATCATGGATCACTGGACAAATATTCCATGTGGACGGTGGAATGGGCAACTTAAAATCCATGTAGCAAACATTAGCAATTGTCTCCATCGATGTAAGGCTCTACCTTCGTCAAGACACTTGAAGCATAAAAATAAATTTTTGAAAGGGTTTTTTCAAGAGTCAAAAGCCCCATCCACCTCCTACTCGCTAACTGACCGAGAAAAAAGTATCCTATCACTGTTGGTTGATGGATTGAGTTATAAAATGATTGCAGAAAGGGAGTCCATCTCGTTTCATACCGTCAACTCTCATATTCGTAAGATTTACGAAAAACTCCATGTGCATTCATTGGGTGAAGCAGTGAGCAAAGCAATTAAGGAAAATTTGATTTAAAAAAGAGATTTCGGTCACCTTCATAATTTCCTACTCATCGATTGCAGTCATTAAATTTGTTTTCTTTTGTAAAGGATGTTGTTTATTTGTGGCCTAAAATCATTCTATGGCACTCATCGAAGAATTCGACAAAAGCGGTAATTGGCTATTCAGATGGCGCAGCTATCTTCCCCTTGTCCTATATGTGCTCGCTTCTGCGGTCATTATTTTAGAACTTGATAATGACATGCAAGTATTCAATTCTACTTGGGCATGGGGCTGTCTTGCAGTATCTCTTTTCGGTCAAATCATTAGGGCTATCACAGTCGGATTTACACCTAAGGGCACCAGCGGTAGAAATACAAAGGAAGGTCAGGTAGCTGAAACGCTCAATACAAAGGGAATTTACAGCACAGTGAGGCATCCGCTTTATCTTGGGAATTTCTTCATGTGGCTAGGGATCATCATATATGTAGGCAACTGGTGGTTTAGTATTGTATGCTGCCTTCTGTTCTGGGTTTACTACGAGCGGATCATGTTTGCAGAAGAATTTTTCCTAAGAAATAAATTTGGTGCAACGTATCTCAATTGGGCAGCCAAAACTCCTGCTTTCTGGCCCTCATTCAGCAAATGGGAAAGCGCCGGTTGGAATTTTAGCATGAAAAATGTCCTCAAAAGAGAATACAATGGTTTCTTCGCCATTTTTATCTCTTTCGCTTTGCTCGATATCTTAAAGAACTACATCCATTATGGATTCACCACATTCCAAGACCTCATCTCCCCTTTTTGGTTGTTTGCCCTTCTTTTTGCTTTCATAGTATTCATCGTCTTGCGCAGCTTAAAGAAATATACGAAAGTCCTTGATGTTAAGGGTCGTGAATTCGTCTGATTAAACACATTTTGACCATTTTTTACTACTCTAAGAGAGCAGAAAAGAACAATCCGAGGGATTGTTCTTTTTGATTTACAGCATTTTAGATCCATAAACTAGCTAAAAAAAGCCACTTTAAATTCAAAGAATACTAGATATTAAGGACGTATTATCTTAAGGTCATATTAACTATATTTGACTCCCAAAATGTAGCCTGTACAATGAAAAAAATCTTTATTCTCCTATTTGCACTTTCAACAGCATTGGTTTCAAATGCCCAGCAGCCTCACGTCTGCGGAGCTGATCACATGCACCACCATCTTCGAAACAGCGACCCAGAATTCAATCAGAGGGCCGAAGACTACAATAGACAAATTAGAGAGCTTATTGCTGCTAATAGGTCTAACCGAGTAGATGGAGAAGTATTGGTGATCCCAGTTGTTTTCCATATTATTCATAACTGGGGAATTGAAAACATCTCTGATGAGCAGATCTTCGATCAAGTTCGTATCCTCAATGAAGACTTTAGAAAATTAAACGCTGATACCTCATCTGTAATTGATTTCTTTAGACCCATCATCGCGGATAGTAAAATAGAATTCCATTTGGCACAAAGAGATTTTGAGGGTAACTGCACCAACGGTATCGACCGTATTGCATCTACAGAAACGTACGTTGGTAATGATGGTTCTAAATTGAACCCTTGGCCACGCGACCGTTACCTCAATGTATGGGTTGTAAACACCATGGAAGATGGAGTTGCTGGCTATGCTTATTACCCAAGCGCAGTACCTAACGGCATCTCTGCCCTTCGCGATGGTATCATCATTCGCCACAATTATATCGGCGGAATCGGAACAGGTACACCTGGCAATTCCAGAGCGCTCACTCACGAAATCGGGCACTGGCTTAACCTTCAACACGTATGGGGAGACAGCAACAACCCTGGAGTAGGTTGCGGCGACGACGACGTAGAAGACACGCCACCAACTGCTGGTTGGGACAACTGCCTTCAATTAAATAATAACGTATTTAACTGTGGAAGCACTCAGCTTACAGCAGACTACACTTATACCTTTGAAGGGGTGAATCTTACCTCAGGTCAAGACGACCCAACTGCCCGTCCTGAAATAGAAGAAGGAAAAATCACATTAGGTCAAGTTAAAGCCGTTGGAGTTTCAGAGAACCCTTCCTCTAATGGAAGATTCGCTTACACCAATTGGGAACAGTCTGCCAATATTAACCTTGGAAAGTATTACGAGTTTACAATCTCTTCAGACCTCGGTACTTCAATGACCATCTCTGATATTCGCTTCCTAGTACGTCGAAATGGCGCTGGTCCAATGAATTATGCTGTAAGAACAAGCGCAAACAACTATGCATCGAATCTCTCTGCGTCGATCACATCCAACCCAAACATTTCGGTAGTAGGCAACGTCTTCACTTTCAATGTAGATCAAGCCTTTACTACAGATATTAATGGATCAAGAATTACTCTTACAGGTAATAGCTTCACTCGTGTTCGCAATAACACTATCACTTTTAGAATCTATGCTTGGGGTGCTGAGAATGAACTCGGCTCTTTTGAAATTGACAACCTCGTTTTCAGTGGAACCTTCGGCTCTATCGAAAACATTCAAAACTATATGGAGTATTCTTACTGTTCGTCTATGTTCACAGAAGGCCAGGCTGAAAGAATTAGAGCTGCGCTCGAACTTCCTCTTGCAAGCAGAAGCACACTTTATACTCAACAAAACCTGGAGTTCACCGGTGTTGAGAATAATCCAATCGAGGGCTGTTATCCAAAAACTGACTTCTACGCAGAAAGAATTATCACTTGCGTTGGCACTCCCGTGCAATTCTTCGACTACACTCAAAACTCTACGGCAACCGAGCATGCTTGGGATTTTGGAGATGGAATAACATCAACTTTGCGCAACCCAACTGTTACTTTCACAACCCCAGGTTGGAAAACAGTTACCTATACTTCTTCTAACGAGTACGGTACAGCAAGTAAGACGAAGGCGGCTATCTATGTATCGTCTACCCCAAACTACCAATCAGGTCTCATTCAGGAGAACTTTAGCAGCGAACAAATTTTCAATAACAACTTTATCGTTCGTAATCTAGACAACAACTCATCTCGTTTCCAGTGGACTTCAACAGCGGGTTATAATGACCTCGGTTGTGCGTTCATCAACGGATTCGATATGGATGAATCTTTGATTGACTCTGGTGACCAAGATTTGGATGAATTGTACATGCCAGCTTTAGATTTATCTGATTACTTCGGTTCAGGCGCTACATTCTCTTTCGCATATTCTTATGCTTCAAGAGCTGTTTCTACTGCTGATATGACAGACTTCCTAATCGTTCAAACGTCAGTAGACTGCGGTGAAACATGGCAAAGCAGAACTCCACAAGGAGCAACTCAAGCCGCAATCACTGGAACCAACTTGGTTTCAGGAGGCAGCTTCAATTCATTCTACACGCCAACTAGCACTGCGGATTGGAAAACGGTTACTTACACTTTGCCAAATACGCTTTATGAAGAAAACGTTCTTTTCCGTTTCGTATTTGGAACAGGTAGCTATCCTAACAACTTGTATATCGACAACTTTGCAATCTCTGGTAACGTGGGCATCGATGAGTTGACAGCTGGTAACGAAAGCTTCAAGCTCTATCCAAACCCTACTTCTACTAGCGCTCAAGTTGAGTTTAGCCTCACAGAAAGTCAGGATGTGACTATTTCTGTAAGCGACCTCAGTGGCCGCTTGGTGTTCAACCAACTATTTGCTTCAAGAAATACTGGTGTAAATAATATCGAACTACCGCTTGAGAATTTAACCGACGGAATGTATATGGTGACCATTCGCACCAACAACACTTCCGTTTCTCAGCGACTTATAGTTAGAAAATAATCACCTAATTAACCTTAACCGAAAAAGCTGTTCCGAAAGGAGCAGCTTTTTTTTTGCTCAAAAAAAAACTCAGTTCTAACGAACTGAGTTTTCTCTTAAAAATATTGAGTCTATTAAACGTCGATCTTCGCGTACTTAGCATTTGCTTCGATGAAGGCACGTCTTGGAGGAACGTCATCACCCATAAGCATACTGAAGATGTGATCACATTCTGCAGCATTCTCAATGGTTACGCGACGCAATGTGCGTTTCTCTGGATTGAGTGTTGTCTCCCAAAGCTGCTCTGCATTCATCTCTCCGAGACCCTTATAGCGCTGCACATTCACACTTGATTCGTTACCAGCTCCTTTGAGCTCTTGAATCAAGCGATCTCTTTGTTCCTCATTCCAAGCGTATTCCTGCTTGTTTCCTTTTTTGACAAGATAAAGAGGAGGTGTGGCAATATAGATGTGTCCATTCTCAATCAATTCCTTCATATGTCGGAAGAAGAAGGTGAGAATGAGTGTTTCGATGTGTGAACCGTCAACGTCAGCATCACACATGATGACAATCTTGTGATAGCGTAATTTGGCGATGTTCAAAGCCTTGCTGTCCTCTTCGGTTCCAATGTAAACTCCTAATGCAGTATATATATTCTTGATTTCTTCATTCTCAAGAATCTTATGCTGCATAGCTTTTTCTACATTGAGAATTTTACCTCTCAAAGGAAGAATCGCTTGGAAAACGCGATCGCGGCCTTGTTTAGCGGTACCGCCTGCAGAGTCACCCTCTACAAGGAACAACTCACTTTTATGTGGATCCTTTTCTGAACAGTCGGCCAATTTGCCTGGCAAACTTCCGCCAGACCCAACACCTTTTCTCTGCACCATTTCACGCGCTTTGCGCGCGGCTATTCTTGCTTGAGCGGCAATTATTACTTTATTTACGATGGCACGTGCGTCGTTTGGATTCTCTTCGAGATAAGCTTCCAGCATCTCGCTCACCACTTGGCTCACAGGTGCTACAGCTTCTTTATTACCCAATTTAGTCTTTGTCTGACCTTCAAATTGAGGCTCTGCTACTTTTACAGAAACGACAGCTGTCAAGCCCTCACGGAAGTCGTCTCCGCTGATTTCAATTTTTAGTTTTTCAAGAAGACCAGATTTCTCAGCGTAATTCTTGAGAGTTGCTGTTAATCCTCTTCTAAACCCTTGAAGGTGGGTGCCACCTTCGTGCGTATTGATATTATTCACGTAAGAGTGAATATTCTCATTGAACGAATCATTATATGTCATAGCCACCTCAACTGGAATCTCACCATCGGTGCGCTCCATATATATGATTTTTTGAATCATAGATTGGCGATTTTCGTCTACATAACGAACGAATTCTTTCAACCCTTCCTTCGACAAAAAGACTTCTTCTTTTGCATTGCCATTTTCATCAAGCTCGCGCTTGTCGACCAAGGTCAATGTGATTCCTTTATTCAAGAAAGAAAGTTCACGAAGGCGATTGGCTAATGTCTCACGATTGTACTCTGTAACGTCAAAGATTGATGCGTCTGGTTGGAAGGTAACAGTAGTACCGCGCTTGTCCGTTGGACCAATTTCCTTTACAGGATACAATGGCTTTCCGATGGAATATTCTTGAACATACATTTTACCATCTCGAAACACTTCTGCTTTCAAGAGGGTTGAAAGTGCATTTACACAAGATACACCAACCCCGTGCAGACCGCCGGATACCTTATAAGATCCTTTATCGAATTTACCACCTGCTCCTATTTTTGTCATTACTACCTGAAGAGCAGAAACACCTTCTTTCTTGTGCATGTCCACAGGAATACCACGACCGTTGTCTTCTACGGTTATCGAATTGCCTTCATTGATGGTGACGCGTATAGTATCACAATGTCCGGCCAAAGCCTCGTCAATACTATTATCTACAACTTCATACACGAGATGATGTAAACCTCTTGTTCCAATATCTCCGATATACATGGCTGGACGCATTCTAACGTGCTCCATACCTTCAAGACTTTGAATATTGTCGGCGGTGTATTGAGCTACCACCGGAGCTTTTGTTTCTTCACTCATAAGGAGTTCTGAATTATTAATACTGGTTAATTAAGATGCTTGTTTTCGGGCAACAAAAAAGGCTGAAAAAACAGCCTTTTTTTCCTATCGCAAAAATAGTGAAAACCCTTGATATTATTGATATTTCAGGCTAATATTTATTGCTTTGTATTGTTAACAATTCATCAACATTTTAGAACGCGTAAGTCGCTCCCATCATCGCCAAAAAACGCTGAACGTCATAACCGCTCCAACGCTGGTACCTGAGGGCCAACGTATTGTTCAGCTGAACCCACGCTGAAAGACGTTTGTTGTATTTATACTCCACATTGATATTGGCATCTGTAAAACCATCAAGCTTGAAATGATACGAGCCATCTGCCTCTGTCTCAACGCCTTCCACTGGAACCAAGGACTTTGCCCATCTCGAACCGATATAGAAGATATCCACACCTACTGTGAATTTATCTCTCAATTTATATTGTCCACTTGCTGTAATCTTCAAATTTGGCTGGTGCCAAGCATGTACCTCGTTACCTAGGGTATAGTTGAACCAGTCACCCCGAAGATTAGCCTTCCATTTTTCACCACTATATATGGCCATTTCACCATGAATATTCAACGCACGCAAATCATCATAGATAATGGTGAATCTATTGCCCACACTGCGATACAAAATATTCGTAGAATCACTTAAATAGAGACTATCGTTGACGAAATAAGCAAAGTTCTCCCATGAATTATAATTGACACCCGCGCTAAAAGAGACCGTCTTCGATACAGCGCCACCTATTCCTCCATAGAGCTCCAATTTGTTGTTTCTATTTCTTAAATCCGGAAATGTTTGAATAAAGGGATTTTCACGATACAATCCAAGATAGGTCGTGGGCTCGACGCTACCGCGAACGCCAGCGTACGGCACAATCAAGCCTTTGAACATATTATAACTCACTTCTGCTAAAGGATAAAAATGCGCTGGACTATCTCCCCTACCTTCGAAGTACAATCCAACACCCACTTTTGCTCGCAAATCTCTCCAAATTGTCTGCGCTGTAGGCACCAAGCGAATTACTGCATTATCCCAAGATCTTGCTTTAATGTTTTCCTCATCCAATATAGGCACGCCAAAACGACCAATGTTGGGGCCAGTGAATGAAAAAGTATTATAATTTACTCCTATTTCTCCCGAAAACAATTCTGTATTCCTCAGCTGGCTAGCGGTTGCCACCCAATCAAAATTAGTTTCGCTACCATCAAAAAGATCCTTCGTATTGCGAATAGCCAAATCAAACTTGTAGTTTATCTCCGAACTATCGCGTTCAAACGTCGCATAACTCACCCGACCACCGAAAGTGTTTAGTCGTTGACGAAGACTATCCATGAAAACATCCTCACCGGTAAATTGGGCATTATCAAATCCATACCAGTGGCTGACATTGCGCTCCCAATTAAGACTCCCTTCTAAGATGTGCTTTTTCAAAAATCTTCTACCCCAAATTTCCAATCGGTTGTCGCTAAAACGATCGGGGATGCTATCTCCATCACCCAATGCGAGTCCTGAACTTCTCAGTAACTTATAGTGGATTCCGTATGTCCCTTTCTTAGAACGTCCGTCCATAAAATAAAAATCTACTGGAACGGTTTCGAAGGTTCCGAAGCCAGCACGCACATATCCTCGATATAATCGTGGAAGCTTTTCTTCTACATTAATTTTTGCCGCTAAAATTGGTTTCGGCTCTATAGTGACCGTCTTACGCGTGGGCAAAGTGCTGTAGCGAATGGTAGTCATGTCGATGACCTGTTCCTTTATGAGGGGAACGGTCGATAATTTATTGGCATCGCGCAAAAACAATCGGCGCTCTCCCTCAAATTGGGACTCCATATTGATCACGCTATCGCGCGTCTGTGCTATTCCCGCTGCACCTGTGAATATGAAACAGAGTGCAATAAAATATTTTATCGTTTTCATCATCATTTCTTATTCATTATCAGGTACTAAATCAATTTCAATTTCGCCGCTTCTGCTGCCGCTACTGCCACTTCCATTCTCAATCTGGTCAAGCTGATTGAGCTTTGTTTGAGCCTCGTCTTTCACCCATTGCTCCTCCACTTTTTCAATAACTCCATTGAGAAGTGCGCGTGCCTGGAAATATTCTTTTTTACCGATATAAACATCAGCAAGCAACAGTATCGCCTTGTACTTCCATTCTGTGAAAGCTGAATATTTTTCAATATGCTCTCCAATTTCTGTTTCCGCCTTAGCATAATTTCCCGCGCGATAGTGCATGAATGCAATGTGGTACTTAGCCTCTGCAGCATTTGTTCCGCCTCGCTTCATTACCTCTTTAAAATCAGCTGTCGCTCCAGCATCGTCTAATTCTTCCATGCGAATTCTTCCGCGCCATAGATGCGCTGTAAATCGAATTTCATCTGGAGTACTTGGATTCACAAGCACCTTATCTGCATACTGCTTCGCCTCCGCCTTTCTATCCATGAAATAATAGCATCGCATCAATCCTATTTGAGCCTCCAATACATTCACCTTGATAACAGCAATGGTCTCCAAGTTCGCGTAGTGATCAGATGCCACTTGGTAATTCTTGCGATTGTAGTTAATCGTTGCCGCCACTTTCAAACTTTCTTCTGTGTAATCATTGTATGGTTGCGAAATCACAAAATTGTAACTATTCAAAGCGGCATCCTGATTACCTTTTTCAAAATAGCATGTTGCCAATAAGTAATTGGCTTCTACCCCAAATAGAGCAGGCTGAAACTGCCTCAAATAATTTCCTAGTTTCTCGATTGCCAAATCACAATTGCCATCGTAAGCTGCGTCAGAAGCCTTTTTGTAAACATCCGACTCAATATCCTCCGACTTGATATTGACAATTCTTAAATTTCTAATTTGATTTTGAAACTCTGTATCTTCTATCAAAGTATTTCTCACAGCAGCCACGGCATCAATCAAAATAGGATCATTTGGGAACTGAGTATATAATATGTTCCACGTCTCTTTAACCTTAGCGACATTGTTCTTCTTTACGTAGTAGCTGCACATATCCGCAAGCGCTTTTTTGTAGTAGGCAGAGGTCGAATGATTCTGTAGAATATCATTATAATATGTAGCGGCCTCATCCAATCTGTTCTGCGCCAAATAAGTCTTAGCGAGTTCATACTTACCATCTACTTTAAACTTCGAATCAGGAATCTCAGAAAGCATATTTTTAATCACCCATGCCTTTTTATCCGCTTGACCATCGAAGCCATAACACATCGCTTTTTGAAACATAGCATAGTCCTTATTCCCTTCATTATTGTCGCTCACTTTATCGTAGTACTGAATGGCTTGTTGGTAGCTCTTGTTTACATAGAAACAGTCTCCAATGCGCAGGTACGCATCATACAACTTTCTTCTTTCCTTCACTCCATTGCCGTCTGCAAACTTTCTAAAACCAGTATTTGCATTTGCATAGAGGCCTTTCATTGTTTCGAAATTCGACTCTTCGTTTCCCAATTTGAAATAGCTATATCCTATTCCATAGTTTGCTAAACCATAATACTCACTTTGTATCGCACCTTGATCATTGAGAAATGCGTTATAGCGGGTGATTGCTTCGCTGTATTCTCTTTTTCTATATGAAATTTCAGCTTTCCAAAACTTCGCTTCCGACGTGAGCAGTGGGTTGATTTGAAAGGTATTTACCTTATCAAAAAATGAAGTAGAACGATCGTAGTCCTCCGCTTGGAAGAGCTCCACTCCCCTATTGTATGCTACAATCTGATATGCTTCCTTTACACGATTATCTTTATTTTGAATTTTCTCAAGTGAAGCTAATGCGCGTTCGTAGTTGCGCGTTTTCATATACACATTTAGTAAAAACTCATACGCCTCATCCCTCCTAGGACTATTGGGATATTTGTTCAAATAATCTTCGAATGCGGTAATAGCCTCGTGAAATGGATTATAAGAAAGTTCGAATGCCAGCTTCGAATAATTAAACAAGGCATCTTCCTGAATTTCTCTATTAAATTCCATCGATGATGCCTCGCTAAAAGTATTTCTTGCAAATTCCTTGTTATTTAGTTTCAAATAACAATCAGCCATATTGTATGTTGCCAGTTGATAGAGTTCATCGCGCTCGCCACTGCACCCGCCAAAAGCTTTGATTGCATTATCATAATCTTGTGTGCGATAATATGTGTAACCCAACTGATAATAATCCTCCCGGGTAATCTCCGATTTTTCTACACCAGTATGAAACTGCAATAAATAAGGCAATGCCTCAGTATATTTTTCCTTGATAAAATAAGCATCACCAATCAATCGTGCAATTTCTGGAACCCGCTTAGTCGACTTCTCTGTAGCCGATTGCAAAACCGCTGGAGCATATGCCAAAAGCTCATCATACTTCTTTTGCTTATAATAAATTTGTGTGATGTAATAAGGAACGATAGGACTAAAATTGGGATCAGATTCTAATTGCTTAAATCCTGTCAATGCTGTTTCATAGTCCTTTTGATCATAAGCAATATGTGAATAATAATAGAGGGCTGGCTGCTTGTATTGAGATTCGACCTGCTTGACCTCCAAAAAGTCTTGACGCGCACTTTTTAAATCACCTTCTTCAAAAAGCGAATGCCCTCTCTTATAAAAAAATTCAATCTTCTCATCATTCGACAGCATGTCTTGATCTACTTCTTGAAACCACTCTAAAGCCTTTTTGTAACTCTTTCGTTGATAGTTAAACGTTGCCAATTCAAAATAAACGTGGTGTTTCCAAGGAGAGTCTGGATGCTCGCGCACAAATCGAATTAGCTGATACTCTGCATCGGGTTGAAGTAAGTAGAGTGCACAAATACCCTTATAATACTCCGCATTGATTCGCATTGCATTTTGAGGGTCCAGCTCCAGGCCGATATACTCCTCAAACTTTTTCATAGAGGCACTATACTTCTCGTGATCATAGAGATGAATTGCCTCTTTGTAAACCGCAGTTTTATCGAACAATGCGATTGGCTCTTGAGCGAGCAAGGCTTGTGAACAAAGAAGGGTCACCACCAATAAAACTATTATTCTTGCTTTCATTCTCGGACAGAATTTACCGAGAACAAAGAAAAATCGCGCCGAATATTGTTAAACAGTGCTTTGCGAAACTTGCGAACGTTGAATTGTTTATCACGCTATGAGCGCACTGGCCTCTTCCAAGCCTTTTCCTTCTCTGATAATCTCAATGCCCCCTTTGGTGCAATCAATAATAGTGGAAGCCAAAAAACCACCTGGTCCGCCATCGATGACCATGTCTACTTTGTCACCCCATTTTTCATCGATACGCTCCGCATCAGTGCTGTACTCTAGGAGTTCATCTTCATCGTGAATGGAAGTCGAAACCAACGGTTCGCCCAACGCCTGCACCAATCGGGTAGCGATGGGATGATTGGGAACGCGAATGCCTATGGACTTCCTGTTGCTTTCGAATAATCTTGGAATATTACGATTGCCCTCTAAGATAAATGTGTATGGCCCAGGCAGCAGGGTTTTCATCAATTTGAAAACGGGATTGGATACGGGCATGCTGAAATCTGTCATATGCGACAAATCGGAGCAAACAATGGAGAATTTTGCTTTCTCGATTTTAATATTTTTCAACCGCGCCACTCGCTCTAAACCTTTGTTAGAACTCAATGCACAGCCAAGTGTATAAACCGTGTCGGTGGGATAGATCACTACCCCACCAGCACGAAGAATTTTTACCGCTTGTTCTATTTTACGGTCATCAATATTATCTGGAAAAAGCTCTATTCGCATGGATTACTGGGCTGCTTCAGCCGCTTTTTTGTGGTCTGCCAAGAATTGAGCAAGACCCGCATCTGTCAAAGGATGCTTGAGCAAGGCCATGATCGCACTCAAAGGTCCGGTCATCACATCAGCTCCAATTTCTGCGCACTTGATGATGTGCATCGGGTGACGAACAGATGCTGCCAAAATCTCGGTATCGTACCCATAATTATCATAAATCAAGCGTATTTGCTCAATCAATTCCAATCCATCGACAGAAATATCATCAAGACGACCAATGAATGGCGATACATAAGAAGCACCGGCCTTTGCAGCCAATAATGCTTGTCCTGCCGAAAACACCAACGTACAATTCGTTCGAATACCCTTATCAGAAAAATACTTCAATGCTTTTACACCATCTTTAATCATGGGGATTTTCACCACAATATTCTCATGTAACGCGGCCAACTCTTCTCCTTCCTTTACCATTCCTTCAAAGTCGGTCGAAATAACTTCTGCCGAAACATCACCCTCACCAACGATATTGCAGATATCAACATAGTGCTTGTTCACCTTGTCTTTACCACTGATTCCCTCTTTTGCCATTAGGCTTGGGTTAGTAGTAACACCATCAAGCACACCTAAAGCATGCGCCTCTTTTATCTGTTCGAGATTTGCTGTATCAATGAAGAATTTCATAAGAATTTATTTTGAGCAAAAATACCTTCGTATCTGGTTTTCAAGCAAAATAAATTATCCCCGTTTTTGCACATACCTATACGCTAGAATATGCCTGAATAGAATATCTGTTAACATTCACAGTGCTGCACTCAAAAATTGTAATTTCGCCTCATGAACGAAAAAATGCATAGACCAATTCTACAAATGATGGTGACAGCACTCGCCCTCATTATCGGCGACTGGTGGATCGACGGAGTATCTTTCAGCGCTCCTTGGATCGCCTTGGTAACGGCAGTCATTCTCGCCTTCCTCAACGTTTTCCTCAAACCAATTCTGGTACTATTAACGATTCCTGCCACCATTCTGACTTTCGGAATATTTCTGTTGGTTATAAACGCATGTATTATCCTAATCGCTAGTGAACTTATTCCGAACGATCACTTCATGGTGAATGGCTTTTGGCCAGCGTTCTGGCTGTCTTTCATCATTAGCATTGCCAACTCACTTTTTGGTGCACGTGTAAAAGTGATCAAGCAAGGCAACGACGATGATCAATTCTAGCATTATTCAACTATAGGAATCAATCCGCGCAAGCCCATATCCACCACTTGTTCGAATTCAGGTTCGAAGATTCCATTAGAATTGGTGTCAATCCATTCAAAACTTTGATTACTCGACAGTGAGAGGGTTACGACTATATCTTCTGTTTCGCTGCCTGTGATAACCAACGGTTCAGCAAAATTACCTGTCACTACACAAGATCCAGCAGGAATCGGGCTTGTAGACGCGAGAGGATTCGGAACAGTAGTAGCGCCCTGTGGACTTTGCCCCTGAAAAGTTTGGGTCACAAAAGGCGTGACGACTTCCATTCCCCAATATCCTTGCAGCTTATCATCGTTTACTGCAATGGTCTGTGTGTTCACCAGATAAGATCCTATGTAAGTATTATAGCCCACGAAACTCGCCAGCCGTCCAGTAAGATTGAAGGTTTGATATCTAAAATCAATATCATAATTTTGATAAGCCAAGGATACACGCATCCATTCGTAAGTGTCAGGATCTACCTGAGATAGTGGAATTTCCAAAAAAACTTCGTTCTCTCCTACTACAATTGCCTGACTAAAATCTATAGCCAAAGCACCTCCTTGTGCTGTCTCGGGTGCACTATACAAAATCTCACCACCACCAAGCGGTACCAAAGAACCATTGGTCATCTCTACATAATGTGCACTTATTTTATGAAAATTGGGAGACTGTGCTGCATGACCAGATGGCACCTCAGATGGGGTGCCAAGATTATTCAAGCGCACTTGATTTTCATCAAAGCGAAATTTAAAAATCAACTTAGGACTTGTATCAGGTGTCGGACCTAGCGGCACACCAGGATTCTCTTCTTTCTTACAACCTAAAAGAGCGAGGGCAAGCAAAAAAAGATAAGCATTTTTTCTCATAATTCAAATATACTAAATCATTCTAAATACTCCCATGCCGTGCGATAAGCATTAATTTTTTCACAAAAAGAAATAAAGTCCGAATAGAATTTATCTGACGCCAATGTCGCGCTATCGCCAAAAACTACCAACTTCTTTTTTGCTCTCGTCAACGCTACATTCAACCTTCGATAATCCTTCAAAAATCCAATTTCTCCGGTTTCATTGCTTCGCACCAAACTTATCAAAACGATTTCTCTTTCCTGTCCTTGAAAAGAATCAATGGTGTTTACGATTATTCTTTGATCTCCCTTAAACATTTCGTCTAAAACTCCAATCTGTGCGCGATAGGGAGATATAATTGCTATTTGTTGTGAACCTTGGACAGCCATCAATTCTCTTTCAATGTATCTGGAAATAAGCGCCGCCTCCTCGGGATTCGCACGAGAATCTCCATCCTCTCCTTCTTGTTCATTGTAACCACAACCGGCGGTGTCAATAAACTCAACAGCCATCAGATGACTTTCTAACAAAACATCTGCTACAGATTCGTGAGCTTCAAGTTGATTATTATAGAATTTCTCATTTGAAAATGCCATGATATCACGATGCATCCTATACTGGGTTTTGAGCAAGGATACCCGCTCATGACGCAAAATTCCCTTTTCTAAAAGCGTTTTCGAAAGACCCGCCCGATCCGCTTCCATGCTCTTTACCGTTGGCGGCAACTGATATGGATCGCCAGCCATTACTACCTTCTCAGCTCGAAGAATGGGAACCCAACATGCGGGTTCTAATGCTTGTCCGGCTTCGTCGATATATACCACATCGAATCTTCTATCTCGAATATAGTCATTGGTAGATCCTATCAAGGTGCAAGCAATTACTTGAGCGCTGTCAATGATTTTATTGACAATGTACTGCTCCAATTCACGTGCTTCTTTTCCAATATTCTTTGCTTCTTGAAATAGAAGCTTTCGCTGTTCAGCCTCTTCTCTTCCAAAACTCCGCTTGTATTTCCCTCCTATTTTGCGAAGTTCTACCGCACGTTTTTTTAACTCTTTAATCTTCTTAAAATCCCGATCTGCAGCGAGCAGAACATCCATCGTTCGCGACGAATTGTCTTCATCTATTTTTGCCAAATTTCCAATACGCACCACATTTATCCCTCGCGCCGCTAGACTCTTAGTAAGATGGTCTACTGCCGCATTACTAGCTGCGCATACCATTACTCTCTTATTCTCTTTTGTGATTTCTAAAATCGACTCTACCAATGTAGTCGTCTTTCCCGTGCCTGGCGGCCCATGAACCAACGCTATATCTTCTGCATTCAAAATATCATTCAAAGCCTGATTTTGACTGGGGTTTAATCTAACCGAATGAACGTTCATTCGGTTTTCAAACTCTGGCTTTTTAAAGCCTAAAATTATCTCGCGTAAATCCTTTAGCCTTCCCTTTTCACAATTGATTACCTCGCTTAACGCCTTGAACATCTCATCATATGACTTCGAGTCAAATAGTAAATTCACCCCAATTTTCCCCTCGTCTACCCAATCTGGGAGCTCATCCAAATGAAAGGTAATTTTCATTCTTGATTCATCCACGTATCCAATCATACCATGAATACTCTCCTCCTCATTGCCTTCTTTTGCGCTAAATAAAGATACGGGGGCTCCAGCCTGAAACTGATGGCGGTGGCGATCTACGGGCCTTTCGACAACTACAAAAGGGTAGGCCCCCAAACCATATCCAGTTTCATTGATCTTCAAAGGAAACCAACAAAGCCCCGCCTCTTTCCTAT